>NC_019675.1:3028242-3342364 GCF_000316515.1 Cyanobium gracile PCC 6307
CCCCTCCAGCTGCAGGGGCGCCCGCACCATGCGGCCCCCCACGGCCGGCGCCGCCTCGATCACCTGCACCGACAGGCCGGCCCTGCGCAGCTCCCTGGCGGCCACCAGTCCGGCCAGTCCCGCTCCGACGACGATGACGTCCTGCACGCCGGATCAGCCAGCCGCGTCGAGCTGGCCCTTCATGCGCTCGAGGGTGAGGGTCATCTGCTCGAACATCTTTTCCGGGGTGAGGCCGAACTGGCTGAGCTGGGTGCGCAGCTGTTGGACGGTGAGCTTGGCCTGGAAGTCCTCGGAGAGTTCGAAGCGCTTCATGAACACCTGATAGCGCTCCATCATCTCCTCCATCCGCTCGATGTACAGCTTCTTGCCCTCGCGATCGAACTTGCCGTATTCACTGCCCAGCTGCATCAGCTGCTGGTAATCACTGAACAGCCGCTTCGCTTCGTCCTGGACGATCTCGGAGTCGAAGAAAGCCATGGGGACGTCCGCTCCGGACTGCTGGAGACATCGATTCTGCAGAGACCGGGTACCCCTGGGGAGTGCGGATCCACGTATTGGCGGCCATGGCCTGCAATGAAAGATACTGAAATTTCGATGAAATTTTGGTGAAAGTAGGTCGATCAATCAGCAGGGCGGCCTCGCCCTGTGTTCCCGTGGACCTCACCCCCCTGCTGCCCCAGGTGCGTGCCGATGTCGCCCAGGGACTGCTTCTGCTGTCAGGGGTCCGGCTGGTCCTCTGCCTGGGCAGTCGGTCCCAGGTCGCCCTGCTCATGGGGACCCCGGCCCGGGTCCTGGCTGCCGCCACCACCGCCGCCGAGGGGCTGGCCCTGGTGCGCCAGCATCAACCCTCGCTGCTCCTGGTCAGCGACCGCTTGGAGAAGGGCTGTGGCGTCGACCTGGTGGTGCAGATCAAGGAGCGCCACCCCGAGGTCCGCACCCTGCTGTTGGTGTCCCAGGAGCATCGCCTCGCCCGGATCCGGCAGGCCCTGCAGGCGGGCTGCGACGGCATCGTGGCGGAGTCGCGCCTGCTCCATGGCTCCGGCCTGCAGGCCCTGCACACCGTGCTCAGCGGCGGCCTGTACCTCGACCGCGGCCTGGTGGGGGCGGTCCTGGCGGACCAGGAGCCCGGCGGCGACGCCGCCGAGCCGCTCAGTGCCCGGGAGCGGCAGGTGCTCGACCGGGTGGTGCACGGCCTGACCAATCACGAGATCGCAGGCGAGCTGATGGTCTCGGTCGACACCGTCAAGACCCACGTGCGCAACGTGCTGCTCAAGCTGCGGGTCCGGGGCCGCATCCAGGCGGTGGTCATCGGTCTGCAGCTGGGCCTGGTCGACTGGCCCCGACCGGGAGGCACCCGCTAGCTTCAGGTCCGACGTGCGCGCGCTCGGGCCTCCATGGCAGGACGCCACTGGCTGGATCCGCTGGCCCGCCGCCTGCTGGAGGCCACCGGCCAGCTGCCGCCTCTGCCGCCGCCGCAGCCAGGGGCCGTCGGGACTGGCATCGCCGGGATGGGGGCCGAGGAGGCCGTCGAACGGGAACTGCTCGCCCTCAAGCTGGCCCTGAACCCGGCGTTGCGGTTCCGGGATGGGGCCGAGGTGCGCCAGGCGGCCGCCCTGGGCTGGAGCCTCGAGGTCAACCTCGCCGAGGCCGGCGACTGGCTGCGGCTGCCCGGCTGCCCGCCTGAGCTGGTGGACCGGCTGATCCGGCTTCAGGGCGAGGGTCACCAGTGGTCAGGCCCCGGGGATCTGGCCGCCGGGCTCCAGGTGTCCTCTGCCCAGGTGGGGATCTGGCTGCCGGTGCTGCGCTTCCGGCGCCGGGGCCGGCCCAGGTCTGCACCCCTGCCGCCGCCGCTGGCGATCAACCAGGCGTCCGAACGGCTGCTGCAGGAGCGGCTCGGCCTGGGGCCGGAGCGCTGCCGCTGGCTGCTGCAGGAGCGGGCCCGGCAGCCCTTCCGGGACCTGGCCGATCTCCAGCATCGCCTGGAGATTTCCCCTGAGCAGGTGGAGCGCTGGATCGGCCGGTTCCGCTACGACGCCGCCCCGGGGCCGGTGCTGCCGCCGGCCCGGAGGCGGGCCCGATGACCCGGCAGGGGGAACTGTTTCCGGCGGCCGCGGTGGCCGGCGCGCCGCCGGCCCCGTCGCTGCCCCTGTGGCGGGAGCAGCTGCTGGCCTGGCAGGCCCGTCTCGCCGACCACCAGGCGCCGCTCTACGCCGCCACCGGTGCCGCTGCCGCTGCCGCCGCCCCCCTCCAGCAGGGTCAGCTCTTCCCCGTCCCCGCCGACCCCGGCGATCCCTTTGCGCAGGCGCGGCGCCTCGATCCCCTCAGCCTCAGCCCCCAGAGCCTGTCCTTCTGGCGCTGGCCCCGGCTGCCCCAGCGGGGGGCTGCTCTGTATCTGGTGATGGATCGCCCGCCGCAGTTGGCGCTCCCCCTGCTGCTCTATGTCGGTGAGACCGGCCGGGCTGACCAGCGCTGGAAGGGCGACCACGACTGCAAGGACTACCTGGCGGCCTACGGCGAGGCCCTGGCGCGGGCGGGTCTGGAGGCGCGGCCGAGCATCCGCTTCTGGTCGGACGTGCCGGCGGCGGTCGCCCCGCGCCGGGCCCTGGAGCAGGCCCTGATCCGGCGCTGGCTGCCCCCCTTCAACAAGGAGACGCGGGACCGCTGGGCCACCCCGTTCACGGCCGATCCCGCCTGAACGCCAGGGCGGCGCTGGCTACGATCACGGGCCGCCTGCGCTGGGTCCATGGAGTTTCGCTGTCTTGCCGTTGACCGGGACGGCCAACGTCCGCTCACCGAGAGCTGGACGGGGGACACCCTGGTGGTGGGGCTGTTCGCCGGCGGCGGCGGCGGTGGGCGGGACCTGGTCGAAGAGCTGGTGGGAGAAGCCCTCGAGGGCTGGCTGCAGCGCCGCCGCTTCGAGGCCAAGAGTGGCCAGTCCCTCACCCTGGAGCGGCCAGGCGCCATCCCGGCCACGCTGATCCTGGTGGGCCTGGGGGATCCGGCCGAGTTCGGCCTCGACGCCCTGCGCCAGGCCGGAGCCGGTGCGGCCCGCACGGCCGCCAGCGCCGGCGCCGAGCAGCTCGGACTCTGGTTCCCCCTGGAGGGGCTCGAGCCGGCGGCGGCGGCGGCGGCCATGGCGGAGGCGGTGCGGCTCGGCCTCTACGACGACCAGCGCTTCAAGAGCGAGGCCGAGCCCCGCTCCCTGCCGGGCCAGGTGACCCTGCTGGGGTTGGCGGAGAGCGCCGCGGCGGGCCTGGCCCATGTGGCGGCCACCTGCAGCGGCGTGGAACTGGCCCGGCGGCTGGTGGCGGCTCCGCCCAACAAGGCGACCCCCCAGTCGCTGGCCGATGAGGCCGCCGCCATCGCCGACGCCTTCGGGCTCGAGCTCAAGGTGCTGGAGCGGGCCGACTGCGAAGCCCTCGGCATGGGGGCCTTTCTGGGGGTGGCCCAGGGCTCCGATCTGCCCCCCAAGTTCATCCATCTCACCTACCGGCCCGTCGGGCCGGTGACCCGGCGGGTGGTGCTGGTGGGCAAGGGGCTCACCTTCGATTCCGGCGGTTACAACCTCAAGACCGCCGGCTCCCAGATCGAGATGATGAAGTACGACATGGGCGGCAGCGCCGCCGTGCTGGGGGCGGCCCGCGCCATCGCCGAGATCCGTCCCGCCGGCCTGGAGGTGCATGTGATCGTGGCCAGTTGCGAAAACATGATCAGTGGCGGCGCCATCCACCCGGGTGACGTGCTCACCGCCTCCAACGGCAAGACGATCGAGATCAACAACACCGACGCGGAGGGGCGTCTCACCCTGGCCGATGCCCTCGTCTACGCCTGCGGCCTGGAGCCCGATGCCATCGTCGATCTCGCCACCCTCACCGGCGCCTGCGTGATCGCCCTGGGCGAGGAGATCGCCGGACTCTGGTCCCCCAGTGACGGCCTGGCCGAGGCCCTGCTCGCTGCCGGCACGGCCGGTGGCGAGGCCCTCTGGCGCATGCCCCTGCGCGGCTCCTACAGGAAGGGGCTCAAGAGCCACGTCGCCGACATGAAGAACACCGGCCCGCGGCCGGGGGGCTCGATCACCGCCGCCCTCTTCCTGCAGGACTTCGTCACCCGGGGGCTGCCCTGGGCCCACCTCGACATCGCCGGCACCGTCTGGAGCGACAAGGCGAGGGGGCTGGATCCGGCGGGGGCCACCGGCTTCGGTGTACGCACCCTGGTGGCCTGGCTGGTGGCCGGCGCCGCGGCCTGAACGGCGAGGCCGCCGTCCCCGGCGGCTTTGGCGGCCGAAGTCTGCCGCCTAGGTTTGCTCCCAGACCAGACAACGCATCGCCCCATGGCCGTTCACAAGATCCGCTGGTACGTGAAGGCCCAGCTGGGTGTGCTCCTTCTCCCCGCCGGACTCTGTCTCTTCGGAGAGGGGGTGATCCGCAAGGGCATCCAGACCTGGTCGGCCCTGGCGGCGGCGGCCGACCAGGGCCACGCTCTGCCGGAGGCCGGCCCCTGGGTCTGGTATGGGGCCCTCGGCCTGATCCTGATCAACGCCGGTGTGGGGCTGATGGTCGAGAGCGGCCTGCTGCGCGGCTATCCCCGCACCCCGCCCCGGGCCTGAGCCAGCGGTCAGACCGCCACCGGTTCGGTGTCACCCCGGCCGGGGATGTGGGCGTGCAGTTCGGCGGGGGATTCGAGACGGTGGATCTGCCAGGTGGCCTTGTCGCCGCAAGTCGCCTGCAGTTTGTCGAGGTCGTCGGACGCCTGCCTGGGGCTCGCGTAGGGCCCGATGTGGCGCGTCTGCAGACCGTCCCGGATGGTCAGCAGATACATACAGAGGCCCTCCGTTGATGAAGCAAACGCTAAGGCATTTTCCCGGCCGGAACAGGGGGGAAGGGCCGTGCGGTTTCCCCGGCGTGTGATCGGCAGCACAACGGATGCAGTCCCTGCTAGGGAACCAGGCTGGGGGGCAGCGGCGATGGGCTCAGCTGCCCTTCCAGCGCTGGCTGGTGCGGGCCCGGCGTCCCCAGACCGCGTCCAGGCGCCGGTCGCGGCCGCAGGACCAGCGGTAGTAGTTGTACCGGACGCCATTGCGCTTGGCGTAGTTCTGGTGGTAGCCCTCCGCCGGCCAGAACTTCGCCAGGGGCCGGATCGCCACCTTGATCGCCGCCGCCGGCTTGCCCAGTTCCCGGGCGGCCGCCACCAGGCTGTTGCGGGCCTCCACGGCCTGGTTGGCGCTGGTGGTGAAGATCACGGGCCGGTAGGAATCGCCGCGGTCGCAGAACTGGCCACCGCCGTCGAGGGGATCGATGTTGCGCCAGTAGGCCCTCAGCAGGGTGTCGTAGCGGATCTCGGTGTTGTCGAAGCGCACCCGGACCACCTCCTGGTGGCCGGTTCCCCCGGCCGAGACCTGCCGGTAGGTGGGGTTGGCCCCCTTGCCGCCGCTGTAGCCGCTCTCCACGTCGAGGACCCCGGGGAGTACCTCCAGATCGTGCTCCAGGCACCAGAAACAGCCGCCGGCCAGCACGGCCTCCTCGGTGGCCGCCAGGGCTGGGGCCACCGGCCCGCCGAGGGCCAGCAGCAGGCCAAGCACCAGGGCGATCAATCGCATGGGGGGTGTCCCGGGAAGGGTTCCAGAATCGCCGCGGCGGCCCGGCGGGTGACGCCCGGCTCACCGAGCTTCTGCCTGAGACGAACGTAGCCCTCCAGCACCCGCTCCCGCGCCCCGGAGGCCGGATCGAACAGGGGCAGCAGGGCCGTCAGGATGGCGTCCGGGGTGAAAGCGTCCTGGAGCAGTTCCGGCACGAGCCGTTCCCCCAGCACCAGGTTCACCGGGGAAATGTGGGCCACGTTGAAGTGGATCACATGTTTCGCCAGGAACGCCGTGGGCCGGCTCACCCGGTAGCCGGTCACCTGGGGCACCCCCCGCAGGGCCAGTTCCAGGTTGGCGGTGCCGGATTTGGTCAGGGCGGCATCGGCCGCGGCACAGAGCAGGGGCCGCAGGGCATCGGCCTCACCGGCCGGGATCACCCGCACGGCGGTGGCCCCGGCGGCCTCCATGGCGTGCTGCAGGGCCGTCTCGAACCCCGTCAGGCCGGCGGGAAGCAGCACCTGCAGGTCGGGATGCTGCCGCTGCAGCAGGGCGACCGCGGCGGCCATGGGCGGCAGCACGTAGCGCAGCTCCTGCCGCCGCGAGGCGGGCAGCAGCAGCAGCACCGGCGCCTCCTGGGGCAGGCCCAGCCGCGCTCGGGCCTCCTGGCGCGAGGGTTGTTGCTGGAGGGTGTCGATCAGGGGATGGCCCACCCAGGTGACCTGGGCGCCGCGTGCGGCGTAGAAGCTGGCCTCCTCCGGGAAGATCGCCAGGATGCGGTCGGTGAAGCCGATCAGCCGGGTGGTGCCACCGTCGCCGAGGCGGAAGGCCCATTCCTGGGGAGCGATGTAATAGGTGATCGGCACCTGGGGGTAGAGCCGCCGCAGGCGCAGGCCCAGGTTCACGTTGGCCCCCATGTAGTCGATCAGAACCACGGCGTCGGGGGGGTGCTGCTTCAGCCAGCGGCGCACCCTGGCCTGCAGCTTGAGGGTGGGAATGACCAGCGGGATCGGTTCCCACAGGCCGATCGCCCCGAGCTTGGTGGTGTCCGCCAGCAGCCGGGCCCCCGCCCGTTCCATGCGGCTTCCGCCGAGGGCCACCACGTCCAGGGGCAGCGACCGGCGGGCGGCCTCCTCGTGCAGGGCCTGGACCAGCAGGGATCCCTGCAGATCACCGGAGACCTCTCCGGTGCTGACCAGCAGTCGCACCATCAGCGCTGGGCCGGCAGCGGTCCGCGCCGGCCCGGCCCCACCGACGCCTCCAGGAAGGCGCACAGCTCATCGGCCGCGGCCAGCAGGGGCCGCTCCCGGGCCTGGCGCAGGGCGGCGGCCAGCACCAGATCGCTGCGGTAGATGAGGGTCCAGAGATCCTGGAGCTGGCGGAACTGGGCGCCGTCGTCGAGCTGGGCCATGCCGCTGCGGCGCAGCCCGACCCGGTTCAGTCCCCGGATGCGGCCGGGGTGGCCCTCCACCGTCATGAACGGGGGCACGTCCCGGTCGATGCGGCTCATGCCGCCCACCATCGCCAGGCTGCCGATGTGGACGAACTGGTGGATGCCGAGCACCCCGCCGATCACGGCGCGCTCGCCGATCACCACGTGGCCCGCGACCGCGACTCCGTTGGCGATGACGATGCGGTCGGCCAGCTGGCAGTTGTGGCCGATGTGGCTGTAGGCCATCAGCAGATTGCCGTTGCCCAGGACAGTGCTCTCCCCTTCGGCGGTGGCGCGGTTGATGGTGACGCACTCCCGGATCGTGTTCTCATCGCCCATCACCACTTCGGTGGGGGCGCCGCCGTACTTGAGGTCCTGGGGTTCGAGGCCGATGCAGGCCCCCGGGAAGATCCGGTTGCCCTTGCCCATCCGCACCCGCCCGTCGATCACCACGTGGGGACCGATGCGACTGCCCTCGCCGATCTCCACCTCCGGACCGATCACGGCATAGGGCCCGATCTCCACGCCGGAACCCAGCCGGGCCCTCGGATCTACCAGGGCCGTGGGATGGACGGATGTCGTCATGGCTGCACTCGACATCGCGTCAGTCCACGAGCGAGAACATCAGCTCGCCCGAGCAGACGCGCTCGCCATCGACCGTGGCGGTGGCGTGCACCTTGCCGAAGCGCTTGCGCTTGAGGCTGAGCAGTTCGCACGTGATCAGCAACTGGTCGCCGGGCACGACGGGCCGGCGGAAGCGGACGCCGTCAATGCCGGCGAAAACGAACAGGCCCTTGGGCAGATCGGGCATCTGGGTGACGATCAGCCCCCCCACCTGGGCCATGGCCTCGACGATCAGGACGCCTGGCATCAGGGGCCGGCCGGGGAAATGGCCCTGGAACTGGGGCTCGTTGAAGGTGACGTTCTTGAGGGCCACCGCCCGCTGGCCGGGGACGTACTCCACCACCCGATCCACCAGGGCGAAGGGATAGCGGTGGGGGAGCAGGTTGAGGATCTGTTCGCTGCTGAGCACCACGGCCCGGGCCGTGTCCGCTGCGGGGCCAGCGGGCGTGGCGTGGGATGCGGCCGAGGCGGCCTCGGGAGCGGCGGAGGGAAGAACGGTCAAGGATTCAGTGGGTCGGTACGGGTACGGTCAGGTGGGGCGCCTGGGCCGCAAGGGCCGCGGCCATGGCGGTGTGCAGGCCATGGGAACCGCGGTAGGCAAAGACATGGGCCCGCGGCAGGCCCACCAACGCCAGATCTCCCAGCAGGTCCAGCAGCTTATGGCGCACCGGTTCGTCGGCGAAGCGCAGGGGCGGATTCAGCCAGTCGTCTCCATCACAGACCAGGGCGTTGTCGAGGGCGCCGCCGCGGATCAGGCCCGCGGCCAGCAGCTGTTCCACCTGCTCCCGGAAGCCGAAGGTGCGGGCCGGGGCGATCTCTGCCACGAAGCGCTCCGGCGTGAGATCGAGGGCATAGAGCTGGCGGCCGATGGCCGCCTGGGGAAACTCGATCGCCGCCGCCAGGCGCAGGCGCTCGCTCGGCAGCGCCGCGACGAACCCCAGCCCCTGGCCGAGGGTGAGGGGCAGCGGCGGCAACGGGGGCTCGAGGCGCTCGCCCCGGTCGCTGAGCCCCGCCTCGGCGATCGCCTCCACCCAGGGCAGGCCGGAGCCGTCGAGCAGAGGGATCTCCTCCCCTTCCACCCACAGTTCCGCCTGGCTCACCCCGGTGCCGGCCAGGGCCGCCAGCAGATGCTCCACCGTTGCCAGGCGGCGCTCACCCACCTGCAGGCAGGTGCACAGGCGGGTGTCACTGACCTGGGTGGGGCCGAGGCGCTGCATCGGGAGCTCCGGGGCGTCCAGCCAGCCCAGCCAGTAGCCCGGCCGCTCCGAGGGGCCGAGGCGGACCCGGGAGACGGCACCGCTGTGCAGCCCGACCCCGGAGCGCTCCACGCTGGAGCGGAGGGTCCAGGCCTGGCGATAGTCACTGGGCCAGCTGGTCACTAGAACTTCCAGCCCACGCCGAGGTTGAAGCGCCACTCGCCGGTGAAGTCCTGGCTGGCCACCTCCAGGCGCAGCGGACCGACGGGGGTGGTGACGATCAGGCCGGTGCCGATCGAGAAGCCGGAGCCCGGCTTGTTGAGCAGGCCGCCGAGGTTGCCCGGCACCTTCGCCTGGCTGCCGAAGGTGGTGCCACCGTCGATGAATAGCTCGCCGCTGACGATGCTGAACAGGGGGAAGCGGTATTCGATCGTGGCCTCGCCGAAGCTGCGGCCGACGCCCAGATCGCAGTCGAAGTAGCCCCGCACCGAGTTGCCGCCGCCCAGGCAGAAGGCCTCATAGGGCGGTAGGTCGCCGATCACCGTGCCGGCGGACACCTGGAAGGCCAGGGCCTGCTTGCAGTCCTCGGTTTCGCCGGCCTTCGGCCGGCAGCCCTTGTAGAACTTCAGCCAGCGCACCGGGATGTAGTGGGTGAAGCTGCCCCGGATCCGGTTGAAGGTGGGGGAATCGGGGCCCACCGAGAAGAACTGCTCGGTGCCGATGCTGAGGAAGTTGCCCTGGGTGGGGTTGCGGGGATCGTTCAGGGTGCTCATCGTCGCCGCCAGCCGCAGGCCCACCAGCTGGTTGCGGGCCGCGCAGTTGAAGGCCACGCAGATGAACGAACTGGTGGGGGCGGCCAGCAGCGAGGTGGCCTCGTTCGGGGTGGCCAGAGCGAAGCGGCGGGAGGTGCCCGAGAAGTCCATCGGCGTCGCCACCTGGCCGGTCAGCCCCAGCAGCACGGTCCAGGGTGCCCGCTTGAAGGGGTTGCCGCCGTTGAGGGGACGCACGAACTGAACGTTGGCCCCGACGCGCTGGATCAGCACGCTGTTGCCGTCGAACTGGAACCAGCTGAGGTTCTGGCCGCTGGTCTCGGCGGCGATGCGGGCCGCCGTCACCGACGGGAAAACGTCGAGGAGGGGGTTGAACGGCGAGAAGATGTTGTAGGCGACCTCGGTGCCCGGGGCCTGGTAGAAGTCGGAGACGGTGAAGAAGTTGCCGTTGTTCTGGCTCTGGAACACCTGGGGGGCGTCCCGGCTGACGAAGGCCTTGAAGCGGAAGGCAGTCCGGTACTTGTCCCCCTTGATCCAGGGGTCGCTGAAGGAGATGTCGGCCAGGCCGCCGAACTGGCCGTAGGTGAAGCTGGTGGAGAGGTCCCAGGCCCGGCCGAACAGGTTGCTGTCCTGCACCTGGATCTGGCCGAAGACCCCCTGGCTCTGGCTGTAGCCCAGACCCCCCGACAGAGACCCGGTCGATTGCTCGACCACCCCCAGCACGATCACCACCGAGCCGGGATCCTCCGGTTCGGGACGCAGGGTCACCTTGACGTCGCTGAACAGGCCGGTGCCGTAGAGACGCTTGAGGTCGTCCTCCAGGTTGCGGCGGTTGAAGATCTCGCCGGTCTTGATGGAGATCTCCCGGGTGATCACCCATTCCTTGGTCTTGCCCTTGATCGGCTGGCCCTTGTCGTTGGTGGCCGATCCCTCCTTGTTGAGGAACTGGACCTCCACGCCCTTAACGGTCCCCTGGCGCACCAGCAGCTGCACGTCGCCGTCGGGGCCGATCCGGGAGGGGCCGGTGACGCGGGCCAGGGAGAAGCCCTGATCGGCGTACCACTTCTGCAGCTCCTGCATGCGGCCCTGCAGGGTCACCAGGTTGAGGGTCTTGCCGTAATCGCCGGCGAAGGTCTCCTGCACCACGGTCTCCGGCACCTTGGCGTCAGCCGGATCCAGGCTCACCTTGGTGAGCACGGGGTTGGGCACCACCGAGACCACCAGCCGCACCCCCAGGGGGCCGTCCTGGGGCTGGATGCGCACATCGGAGAACCAGCCGGTGGCGTAGATGGCCTGCAGGTCCGTTTCCAGCTCGCTGCGGGTGATGGCGTTGCCGGGGGTGACCACCATGGCGGCATAGGCTGCCAGCTCGAGCCGTTCACGCTCGGGGTGGTCAGCGAGGCCTTCGATCACCACCTCACTGATCAGCACCCGGGGTTCGGCCGAGGCGGAGGGAGCGGGAGCCGGCGCCAGGGAAGGCCTGCCGGGCCGATCGTCGCTGGCGGCGGGCGGGCCGGGGGTGGCCCCGGGGGTGGCGGTCGGTGCCGGTGCCGGAGCGGGGGCCGGGGCCGGGCTGGCGCCGGGGGCGGGCGTCGCCGGGGCCGCCCCCGCCGGCGGGGTGGCGTCCGCAGGGCCCGCGAAGGGATCGGCGCCGGCTTGGGCCACGGTGCCGGTGGGGGGCTGGCCCTGGCCGGGGGGACTTTCGGCGGCCCGGGCCTGGCCACCGGCCAGCAGCAGGGCCACCAGGAGAGGAAGGGAGGCGGTCGCCGCCCTGGGCGTGACGCTTCGAAGGATGTGGGGCCTGCCGAGGCGAACGCCAATCATGGATGTCGTCTGCAGAGCGGCCAGGCCGCAAAATCCCGCTGACCTTACCCGTAGACCCGTGGTTCAGGACAGACCCCTTGGACCCGTTTGAGGACCTCCCCGTAGGCCTCGACAACGCCGCCCAGGTCCTGTCGGAATCGATCCTTGTCCAGGATCCGCTCCTGGGCATCGCTCACCGACCGTTTCCAGAGGCGGCAGGTGTCGGGGCTGATCTCGTCCGCCACCACCAGGGTGTGGTCGGCGGTGAACCCCAGTTCGATCTTGAAATCCACCAGTTCGAGCTCCACCCGGGCGAAGAGATCGCGCAGGACGTCGTTGACGCGGAAGGCCAGTTTCCGGATTGCCTCCAGCTGGTCGGGGGTGAGCAGCTGCAGTCGCTCCAGCCGGGCTTCGCTGAGCAGGGGGTCACCCAGGGCGTCGTCCTTGTAGTACAGGTCGAGCAAGGGCGGGTCCAGGGGGGTGCCCGCCGCCATCGGCATCTGGCGGCAGAGGGAACCGGCGGCGACGTTCCGCACCACCACCTCCACCGGCACCACCCGCACCGGCCGCACCATCATCCAGTGCTCCCCGTGCAGTCCCAGGTAGTGCGTGGGCACCCCCAGCCTGTCCAGGTGTTCGAACAGCAGGGCCGAAATCCGACAGTTCAGGGCCCCCTTGCCGAGGAGCTGGGCCTTCTTGAGGGCATTGAAGGCCGTGGCGTCGTCCTTGTACTCGACGGCCACCACGTCGTTCCGGTCGGTGGCGTACACCCGCTTCGCCTTGCCTTCGTAGAGGAGGGGGCCGGTGGCAGGGGAGCGGGTCATGGGGCAGGGGAAGGGGTCGGGGCCGGAGTCGGGGCCGGCTCCGGAAGATCGGCGGCGTGGCCGCCCGGATCCCGGGGGGAGCGCAGCCGGATCTCCAGCTGGCGGGTGCGCGGCGCCGCCGCGGGATCCTCGCGCCGCCAGCGCCATTCGCCGTAGGCGTCATCGATGCGCCCGCTGAGCCGGAGGCGTCGGGCCACGGCCCGATCCGACGGCAGGGCGGCCTGGGTGTCCAGCAGCTCCGCCACCAGCCCCCAGGCGCCCGCCGCCGCCGCCTGCTCCAGGGCCGCCTCCAGCAGGGCCTCCCGCTGGGCCGCCGGCAGCTTCGCCAGCATTCCCACCGCCTGCTGCAGGCGCAGGGCCCCCGCCAGGCCGCCCTGGCGGGCCGGGACCAGCAGTTCGCCGCCGACCCGGGGGAAGCCCCGCGATTCCAGGTGCAGGGCCAGCAGCTCCAGGGCCGGACGGCTGATGACGGTGCCGTCCTCCCGGCGCTGCAGCGGCAGGGCGATGGCCTCGAGGGAGGTGCCGCTCTCCTTCCTCAGCCGCTCCAGGGCCAGGGCCGCCCGGCGGTGGTCCAGCCCGGCGGCGGCGGCCCGCCACTGCAGCTGCAGCCACTGCACCCGCTCCGCTCCGGCGGCCGGCCCGAAGCGATTGAGCACGTCCATGGCCTCGCTGGGCGCCCGGCAGCTGAGCAGCACATCGGCGTTGGCCAGCACCACCTCCAGGGGCTGGGGGGCCGGATGGAGCGTCAGCAGGCGCTGCTGCAGCTGCCGCAGGCGCTCGAGCTGATCGGCATCGGCGCTCTGCCGGCAGGCCGCGTCGAGCTGCTCGAGATCCCCATCACGGAGCAGGTCGGCGAATTCCGAGTCGCTGAGCAGGGGCGGCGGCTCCACTTCAGCCTCGGCCGTGGGCTCCGCCGGCCCGCTGGGGCTGCCCTCACTGGCGGGGGGCGTCACCGCCGCTGGGGCGGCGGGCGCCGGTGCCGCTGAAGGGCCGGGGGCCGCGGCACGGGCTGCAGCCGGCCCGATCCCCGGGAGCACACCCATCAAGGACAGGGCGCCGAGGACACCCAGAACGGACCAGCCGCGGCTCCGCCGGAGCGCCGGCGGGCCGGAGGTCGGGCCGGATCCGCTGGGCGGGACGGCGGTCGAGGCGGCGGTCGGGGAGAATGGCAAAGGGGAGTGGCAGCAAGGCTGGTGAGGGCGACCGGTGCAGCACCCGCGCCGCCGCACAACCTAGGGGAGCTCTCCTCCCTGATCCACCCCCCTTCCGCGTCCCCTCCGCCCGATGGCCCCGTTGACCGTTACCGACCCTTCCCCCCCGTCCCCGGTGCCGGCCCGGATCCTGGTGGTGGGTGGCGGTGGCCGCGAGAACGCCCTGGGCTGGGCCCTGGCGCGCTGCCCGGGGGTCGAGCAGGTGCTGGTGGCCCCCGGCAACGGCGGCACCACCGCCCTGGCGGGCTGCGGCCAGCTGGCCATCGCCGAGAGCGACCATGGCGCCCTGGCGGCGGCCTGCCGCGCGCACGCCATCGACCTGGTGGTGGTGGGCCCGGAAGCGCCCCTGGCCGCCGGCCTGGCGGACCGGCTGCGGTCGGAGGGGCTGGCGGTCTTCGGCCCCGGTGCCGACGGGGCCCTGCTGGAGGCCAGCAAGCGCTGGGCCAAGGACCTGATGCAGGAAGCGGGCGTGCCCACGGCGGGGTACTGGGCGGCGACGGATCGCCAGCAGGCCCTGGAGGCGCTTGAGCGCCATGGCCGCCCCCTGGTGGTGAAGGCCGATGGCCTGGCTGCCGGCAAGGGCGTGACGGTGGCCGACAGCCTTGAGCAGTGCCGCGACGCCATTGAGGAGGTGTTCGCGGGCCGCTTCCAGAGCGCCGCCCCCGGTGAAGCCGCCGCCCCCCCCTCCCTGGTGCTGGAGGAGCGTCTGCACGGCCCGGAGGTGTCGGTGTTCGCCCTCACCGACGGCCGCTCCATGGTGCTGCTGCCCCCGGCCCAGGACCACAAGCGCATCGGCGAGGGGGACACGGGGCCGAACACCGGCGGCATGGGGGCCTACGCCCCCGCCCGGCTGCTGGATGCGGCTGGGCAGGAGCAGGTGCGCCAGCGGGTGCTGGAGCCGATCCTGGCGGCCCTGCGGGCCCGGGGCATCGACTATCGCGGCGTGATCTTCGCCGGCCTGATGCTCACCGAGGCCGGCCTGCGGGTGATCGAGTTCAACTGCCGCTTCGGGGATCCGGAGTGCGAGACCCTGATGCCCCTGCTCGGCCCGGAACTGGCTCGGGTGCTGCTGGCCTGCGCCACCGGCCGCCTGGCGGAGGCGCCTCCGTTGACGATCGAGCCCCGCTGCAGCGCCTGCGTGATCGCGGCCGCCGAGGGCTATCCCGGCGAGGTGCGTCGCGGTGATCCGATCCACGGCGACCTGGGAGACGACCCTGACCTGCAGCTGTTCCATGCCGGCAGTCGCCGCACCGAGGCGGGCCCTGTGGTCACGGCGGGCGGCCGGGTGCTGGCGGTGGTGGCCCAGGCCGACGACTTCGACACGGCCTTCGAGCGGGCCTATGACGGCCTGAGTCGGGTGGGTTTCGAGGGCATGGTCTACCGCCGCGACATCGGCCACCAGGTGCGGTCGCGACGCCCGGCCCTGCCATGACCCCCTCCGCTTCCAGCCCCACCCTGGGCGGCACCGAGGCCGCCGGCTCCTACAGCCTCTGGCGGGCGCGCCTGCAGCGCTGGTGGGCCGAGTTCAGCCTCCAGACCAAACTGCTGGCGGTCGCCACCCTCGTGGTGAGCCTGCTGATGACGGGCATCACCTTCCTGGCCCTCAACGGCATCCAGCGCGATGCCCGGATGAGCGACACCCGCTTCGCCCGGGATCTCGGGCTGCTGCTGTCGGCCAACGTCACCCCCCTGGTGGCGGAGGGCAACGACCGCGAACTGGCTTCGGTGGCCGAACGGTTCTGGCAGTCCAGCCGCAGCCTCCGCTACATCTTCTTCGCCGATTCCGACGGGGTGATCTACCTCGGCATCCCGATGGGCGGCAGCACCGGCATGGGTGAGCGCGTGCTCAGCCGGCGCCTGGAGCTGCCGGCCGACATCCAGCGCCGCCCCGACAATCCCCTGATCCGCCAGCACCTCACGCCGGCCGGCCAGGTCACCGACGTGTTCGTGCCGATGGTGAGCGACGGACGCTACCTGGGGGTGGTGGCCCTGGGCATCAACCCCAACGAGACGCTCCTGGCCAGCGCCGCCCTCACCCGGGAGGTGACGGTGGCGGTGTTCATCTCGATCTGGGTGCTGGTGATCCTGGGTTCGGTGTTCAACGCCCTCACCATCACCCAGCCGGTGAAGGAGCTGCTGCGGGGGGTGCGATCGATCGCCGGGGGCAACTTCGAGACCCGCATCGCCCTGCCGGTGGGGGGCGAGCTGGGGGAGCTGCTCAACGGGTTCAACACCATGGCCTCCCAGCTGGAGGTCTACAAGGCCGCCAACATCGAGGAGCTCACCGCCGCCCAGGTGAAGCAGCAGTCCCTGATCGCCACCATGGCTGACGGTGCCGTGCTGCTCGATGCCGAGGGGCGGATCGTGCTGGCCAACCCCACCGCCCGCCGGCTGTTCCGCTGGGAGGGTCGCAACCTGGAGGCCAGCGACCTGGAAGCCGAGCTGCCGGACCGGCTGGCAATGGAGCTGCACGTTCCCCTCGCGAGCCTGATCAGCAGCGAGCGGGACACCACCGAGGTGCGCTGCAGCTTCGGGGATCCCCCCCGCACCCTGCGCATCGTGCTGCAGTCGGTGCGGGATGCCAGCGGCGAAACCCTCAAGGGCATCGCCATGACGATCCAGGACCTCACCCGGGAGGTGGAGCTGAACGCCGCCCAGAGCCGCTTCATCAGCAACGTATCCCACGAGCTGCGCACCCCCCTGTGCAACATCAAGAGCTACGTGGAGACGCTCCATGACATGGGCGACCTGCTCAGCGCCGACCAGCAGAAGGAGTTCCTGAGCATCGCCAATGCCGAGACCGACCGGCTTTCCCGTTTGGTCACCGACGTGCTCGATCTCTCACGGCTGGAGTCCGACCGGGTCTGGCAGCTGGAGCCCATGGACCTGGCGCCGGCGATCGAGCAGACCCTGCGCACCTACCGGCTCAATGCCGAGGAGAAGGGGGTGACGCTGCTCTTCACCGGGGATCAGCACCTGCCCCGGGTGCGGGGCAACTGGGACCTGCTGCTGCAGGTGTTCGACAACCTGGTGGGCAATGCCCTCAAGTTCACCCGCAGCGGCGGCCAGCTGCTGCTGCGCGCCTATCCCTGGCCCGACCACTGCCCGCTGGATCCCGCCGGCGGACCGGACGACCATCCCGCCTGCACTCTCACCTCGCGACTGCCGCGGCTGCGGGTGGAGATCGCCGACACCGGCTGCGGCATCTCCGAGGCCGACCAGGCGCGGATCTTCGAGCGCTTCTTCCGGGTCGAGAACGCCGTGCATACCGAGGCCGGCACCGGGCTGGGACTCTCGATCGTGCGGGGCATCCTCGAGAAGCACGGCAGCTTGGCCCGGATGGCCAGCGAGCCCGGGGTGGGCACCACCTTCTGGTTCGACCTGCCCCTGGAGGAGGCCGACGGTGATGAACTCCGGGTCCAGGCGGAGCGGTCGGCCTCCCTGGCTGACATCGAAGCGGAGCGAAGAATCCCCGTGAGCTGAGCCGGCGCTCCGGGTTCAGCTCTCCCCGTCGACGCTGCGCATGATCCGGCCCAGGTCGGCCCGTTCGTCGGTGGTGATGCGGTGGGGAACGCCGCTGATGATGCGCTCGAAATTGGCGAAGGAATCCTTGATTTCCGGCCCGTTGCCGGTGATCACGAATTCCCGGATGCCCTTGTCGTGCCAGGAGCCGCGCATCTTGAACACGTTCAGGGCCCGGGCCATTTCACCGCGGATCTCCACATACTGCAGCAGCAGAATGGTGTCGGTGATGGTGGAGATGTGGGAGTCGGTGATCGAATGGCTTCCCATGAATTCTTCGGAGGTGTTGGTAAAGAAGCCAGCGATCTCCTCCTGTTTGGCATAGCCCGTCACCCCGATCACAAACTGCCGGAAGGCGTTGTGGCTGACACCCCGAGCCAGGGCGGAGAGGGAATCGATCGCCATCCGCGACGGCTTGAACTGGCTGATCTCCGTCTTGATGATCTGCAGGTGATCCTCGAGGCCGGTGGATTCCGGATAGGCACAGATGATCTTGAGCAGGCCGTCCTGCTCCATCTGCTCGAAATCGATGCCCCAGCTGGTGGCGTTGCGCAGCAGCTGGGAGCGGGATTCCTCGTAGGCGAACAGGATCGCCCGCTCCTTGCTGCGGCAGGCATCCTCTACGAACTTGCTGACCAGAAGGGTCTTGCCGGTGCCCGTGGCGCCGGTGGCCAGGATGATGGAGTCCTTGAAGAAGCCACCCCCGCACATCTCATCGAGCCGGGGCACGCCGGAGCTGAGGCGCACGTTGGAGGAACGCTGGGTGAGGCGCATCGCCCCCAGAGGGAAGACACTGATGCCGTGGCTGCCCATGGTGAAGGGGAACTCTCCCTTCATGTGGGTGGTGCCGCGGAGCTTGAGCACCTCCACCGTGCGCCGCCGCCGCTCACCCTCCAGCACATTGCGCAGGATCACCACGTTGTCGGAGACGAACTCCTCGACGCCATAGCGGGCGATGGGCCCATACTCATCGACCCGTTCGGTGGTCATCACGGTGGTGACGCCGATCTCCTTGAGCCTGGCGATCAACCGGAAGATCTCGCGCCGCACCACGGAGATGGCGTCGTACTGCTGGAAGACGGCGGTGATGGAATCGATGGCCACCCGCCGCGCCTTGTATTTGCGGATCGCATAGTGGATCCGCTCGATCAGGCCGGAGAGGTCGAAACTGCCGGACACCTCCTGGCCATCGGGATCCGGGGAGGCATCGAGAACAAACAGCTTGTTCTGCTCGACCATCTCCTGCAGGTTCCAGCCGAAGCTGGAGGCGTTGCGCAGGATGTCGAGGGGGGATTCCTCAAAGGTGACGAAAATACCGTGCTCGTTGAACTGACGAATGCCGTTGCAGAGAAAATTCAGGGAAAAAACGGTCTTGCCGGTTCCCGATGTTCCGCTGATCAGGGTCGATCGGCCGATCGGCAGCCCGCCATGGCAGATGTCATCGAAACCTTCGATCCCCGTGGGGAGCTTCTGCATCTGCATCCGATTGGCAGCGGCGGCGTGGTCGTTGGGATCCGGCATCGAAGAGATGGAAGGGGGGCGAGGGGTCGGAAGGGAATCGGAGTCGAGCTCGGGATCGCTGGCGAGGAGGGCGGCAGCGGGCCTCGATCGGGCCTCAGGAGGATTCCGGGGTGGAGGGCACACCGCCGGCTTCGTGATCGTCGACGTCGAGCTGGAAATCCTCGGTGAGCTCTTCATAGAGGAGATCGAGGCCGATCAGCACCCGCTCCCGGTCGGAGAGATCGCCGATGATCCGGCGCACCGGCGGGGGAAGAATCTTGGCCAGGGTCGGGGTGGCCAGGATCTTGTCCTCTTCCGCCAGCTGGGGATTCTTGAGCACATCGATCACCTTCAGGGCGTAGACGCCTCGGAACTCGGACTCGAGGATGTCGCGCAGCGTCTTGAGGGCCCGCATCGAATTGGGCGTGTTGCCGGCCACGTAGAGCTTGAGGATGTAGGTCTT
The DNA here is from genome assembly GCF_000316515.1 of Cyanobium gracile PCC 6307. NCBI lineage: Bacteria > Bacillati > Cyanobacteriota > Cyanophyceae > Synechococcales > Prochlorococcaceae > Cyanobium > Cyanobium gracile. The sequence goes on from NC_019675.1 coordinate 3,047,163, forward strand.
GCGGAAGGTCATGGCTGGGGCTCAGGTGGTGGGGCTGGAGGATTCGGCGGCGGCGGCGGCGGCGGGCACGATCGGCAGGTCGGGAGGGATGGAGCGTCGATACATTTCGCAGAGGTGGGCCATGACATCGAGGAGGGCAAGTCGGTAGTCCTGGAGAAAATCGTTCTTCTGCCCTTTGAGCATCAGCAATTTTCGAAACTCCTCGATCAGATTCACGTGGATCTCCACCATCTTGGTGATCGGCAGATCGGCGAAGAAGGCCGTGTTGACGAAGCTTTCGATCGCCTGGTTGGCGGCGGCGGGGTTCTTGAAGTAGCTGATCAGCAGGTCCCGGTAGGTGCGGCGCAGCGAGTCCAGAAGCTCGTTGCGTTCCTCGGCTTCCAGGTTGCGCAGGAAGCGGGAGGGATCCCGCTTGTAGTACACCCCTAGGTACCCGAGACGTCCGTTGAGCCGGTTCGGCAGTTTCCAGCCGTCGGGGGTGGCCGCCTTGGCATCGCTGCCGGCCGGCAGGGTGCTGCTGCGCAGGAAACGGGAGACGGCCGCATCCAGGCTGTAGCTCAGCTGCTCCAGCTGGTCGGGGGGGAGGCGGACCTCGGCGTCGTGGAACTTCACCTCGCCGTCCACCGGGCCGATCAGGACGGCCGGCAGTTCCAGGCCCTGGTCGTGAAGGCTGCCGAAGAAGGTCCCGTCGACGGCGCCTTCCTCCAGCAGGATCCCGTCGAAGTCCTCGCGGCGCTGCTCCAGCTGCTCAAGCGGTCCGGTGGCGGGATCCACGGGCACCAGTTGGTAGCGACCGCCCCTGAGCCACTGGCCGCAGGCTTCGGCCAGGGCCGGAGTCTGGATGAGGGAGAGGATGTTGAGAACCGGTTGGGGCATCGACCGCTGCGGCGGGGAGCTCCCCTGGCCGGGCTGATTCTTGACGGAAGGGAGGCCCGGACGGGAGGATCTTAGTTCTGTCTTTCGATTCCGTGCGCCCAGGCCCAATGGTGGCTTCCTGCCGCCAGCCTGGCCACGCCCCCTGAGCGATGACCCAAGCCCCCCAGAAGGAAGCACCCGAGAAAGAGCCCTTGAGCGCAGACGCCACCGGCGCCTACGCCATCGTCGAGGCCTCCGGCCAGCAGTTCTGGCTCCAGCCCGATCGCTACGTCGATCTCGACCGACTCAGCGCCGAGGTCGACAGCACCGTGACCCTGGAGAACGTACTCCTGGTCAAGGATGCCTCCGGCACCACCCTCGGCCAGCCCTACGTGGAAGGCGCCACGGTGGAGCTCAAGGTGATGGCCCATCGCCGCGGCCAGAAGATCATCGTCTACAAGATGCGGCCCAAGAAGAAGACCCGTCGCAAGAACGGCCACCGCCAGGAGCTCACCCGGGTGATGGTCCAGTCGATCAAGGTGGGCGGCAAGTCGATCGTCTGATCGAGCCCCGGCCTCTCCTCTCGTCCAGCTCCCCCCGTTCTCCCCTCTCTGCTGATCCATGGCCCACAAGAAAGGCACAGGTTCGACCCGCAACGGCCGCGACTCCAATGCCAAGCGCCTCGGCGTCAAGCGTTACGGCGGTGAGACCGTCAGCGCCGGCTCGATCCTGATCCGCCAGCGCGGCACCTCCGTGATCCCGGGCGTCAATGTGGGCCGCGGCTCCGACGACACCCTCTTCGCCCTGGTGGATGGGGTCGTCAGCTTCGAGTCCATCAAGCGCGGCCTGCGCAATCGCAAGCGCATCAACATCGCCGTCGGCGCCTAGGCCCCCGGCAGGGGGGCGTCCGCCAGCTCGGCGCCGTCCCCCGGCACCTCCAGATAGCGCCGGAGCCAGCCCACCAGCAGGTAGAAGGGCAGGGTGTCGGCGAGGGCCGCCACCAGCTTGAAGACGTAGCCGCTGGCGATGAACACCCCCAGCTGGGGGAGCACCGGCTCGTCCGGCCGGATCGGCAGCACATGGGCGGCGTAGTGGCTGATCAGCACCACCGCCGAGGTGTCCACCACCTGGCTGATCAGGGTCGAGCCGTTGTTGCGCAGCCACAGGGCCTTGCCATTGCTGAAGCGCTTCCAGAAATGGAACAGGCGCACGTCGGTGAACTGGGCGGCCATGTAGGCGGCCATCGAGGCGCCCACGGCGCCGAAGGCCAGCCGGCGCACCTCGAAGAACACCGGCACCCCGTCGGCGTGGGTGTCGGCCGGCAGGCCCACCACCCCACCGAATCCGTCCAGGCCCGGCAGGATGCCACCGAGCCAGAGCACCAGGACGATCCAGCCGTTGAGCATCAGACCCACCCACACCACCTGGGAGGCGCGCCGCTCACCCCAGATCTCGCTGATCAGGTCGGTGCAGAGGAAGGTGACGGGGTACGGCAGGGCCCCCACCGCCACGATGATCGGGAACGACCCGATGCTGCCCAGGTGGAGGAATCTGGTCAGCCCCAGGATGTTGAGCATGCCCATGGTCCCCAGAAAGATGCCGGCCAGCACCAGAAAGGTCACCTCGCGCCGGTCCTGCAGCGTCATTGGCGCCTGAGCATGGGAGAAGGTCCCTCCAGGCTGCCGCCTTCCCCACCGTCGCGCCACGGCTGCGGGTTCCTGGTGCTCGACAAGCCCGCCGGCCTGACCTCCCACGACGGCGTCGCCCGGGTGCGGCGGGCCTACGGCCTGCGGCGGGTGGGCCATGGCGGCACCCTTGATCCGGCGGTCACCGGCGTGCTGCCGATCGCCCTCGGCCCAGCCACCCGGTTGCTGCCCTACCTGCCCGGCGACAAGACCTACCGCGGCAGCGTCCAGCTGGGCGTGCGCACCGGCACCGACGACCTCGAGGGGGAGGTGCTGGAGCGCGCGGCCATTCCGCCCCTCGATCCTGAGTCCCTGGAGCGGGCCCTGGCCCGGTTCCGGGGCGAGATCCTCCAGGTGCCTCCCCAGGTCTCCGCGGTGCACGTGGAGGGCCAGCGGGCCTACGCCCGGGTCCGGGCGGGGGAGCAGCTGGCGCTGGCGGCGCGGCCGGTGCGGATCCATGGCCTCGACCTGCTGGGCTGGGACGCCGAGCGCGGCCGCCTGGAGCTGGAGGTGCGCTGCTCCGCCGGCACCTACGTGCGCGCCCTGGCGCGGGATCTGGGGGAAGTCCTCGGCTGCGGCGGCGCCCTGGCCAGCCTGCGCCGCACCGCCGCCCTCGGCTTCGGACTGCACCAGGCCATCTCCATGGAGCGCCTGGCCAGCGGCCCCCTCCCTCCGCTGCTGGATCCCCTCGACGTGCTGGTGGACCTGCCGCGCCAGCGCCTCGATCCGGCCCAGCTGTCGCCGTGGCGCTGCGGTCGGTCCCTGCCCCGTACGGTGGAGCAGTTGCCTGAGGGGCCGGTCGCCGTGCTCACCCCGGATGGCAATCTGGCGGGCATCGCCCGGGCCGATGGCAAGGGCCTGCTCCTGCCCCGGCTGGTGTTCGACGCCGCCGGTTGATCCCCCTGCGACCTCGCGATGGCCGGCCACAGCAAATGGGCCCAGATCAAGCGCACCAAGGCGGTGGTGGACGCCCGGCGGGGGGCGCTGTTCACGCGACTGGGGCGGGAGATCACCGTGGCGGCCCGCGGCGGTGCGGATCCGGCCGGCAACTTCCAGCTGCGTACCGCCATCGAGAAGGCCAAGGTGGCCGGGCTCCCCAACGCCAACATCGAGCGGGCCGTGGCCAAGGGCAGCGGCCAGGGGGGCGGCGGGGCCGACCTGTTCGAGGCGGTGCGCTACGAGGGCTACGGCCCGGGGGGCGTGGCCGTGCTGATCGAGGCCCTCACCGACAACCGCAACCGGACCGCCGCCGACCTGCGGCTGGCCTTCGGCAAGCATGGCGGCAACCTCGGTGAGACCGGCTGCGTCAGCTATCTGTTCGAGCAGCGCTCCGTGGTGCGGCTGGCCCTGCCCGGCGCCGACGAGGAGCGCCTGCTGGAGGACCTGCTGGCCCTCGAGGAGCGGGGGGGGCCGGCGGCGGCGGGCTACGAGATCGATGCCGAGGGCGTCGATGTGTTTGGGGCCTATGCCGACCTCGAAGCCCTCCAGGACGGGCTTCGGGACCTGCAGCTGCCGCTGGCCGGCTGGGAGCATCGCTGGGTCGCCTCCCTGCCCTGCCGCCTTGAGGACGCCGCAGTGCTGGCCGCCTGCCTGCGCATGCTGGACGTGCTCGAGGATCTCGATGACGTGCGCAGCGTCACCAGCAACCTCGAGGCGGACGACGCCCTGATGGAGGCGGCCCTGCCCGGCTGAGAACGCCGCCCCGCCCCCCTTTCAGCCCATGGCCTCGGCGTCGGCGATCACGGTGAGGGCGGGATGGTGCTGCAGCCAGCTGGCGGGCAGCTCCGGCGTGGGGGGCTCCCACAGGGCGCGGCGCAGGATCGCCGCCTTGGCCCCGCCGGTCACCACCAGCAGCACCCGGCGGGCCGCGAGGATCTCGGCCATCCCCAGGGTGATGGCCCGCCGGGGGACGGCGCCGGGGTCGCCCCCGAAGGCGCCGGCGTTCTGGCGGCGGGTGGGGTCGCTGAGCGTCACGCAGCGGCAGGCCACGGCCGCCTCCGCCGGGGGCTCGTTGAAGCCCACGTGGCCGTTGAGGCCCAGGCCCAGCAGCTGCAGGCCGATACCGCCGGCGGCGGCCACGCTGGCGCCATAGCGCCGCGCTTCGCCGTCGGGATCGCCGGCCCGGCCATCGGGGAGCCGCACCCGCCCGGGGGCCAGGCCGAGGGGCTGCACCAGCTGGCGGGCCATGGTGGCGGCGAAGGAGGCGGGATCGTGCGGTCCCAGCCCCACGTACTCGTCGAGGTTGAAGCTGCTCCAGCCATGGCGCACCTGCGCCGCCAGGGCGGGCTCCAGGCGCCCCAGCCGTCGGGCCAGGGCGGTATAGACGGGCTCCATGGTGCGTCCGGTGGCCAGACCGAGGGGCCGGCCCGGCCGCAGCCGATCAGCCAGCAGCAGGGCCGCCACCCGCTCCGCCACCGCCGCCGCATCGGCCAGCACGATCGGAGCGATGGAGGCGGTGACAGGGGCTGCGACCGGGGCGCTGGGGGCGTGGCGGCTCAACGGGTGCCTCAAAGGGCGGAGTAGGGCTGGATCCTGGCCCCCTGGTAGTAGTGCTGGAGGATCTGCCGGTAGTCCTCACCGCGCAGGGCGAGGGCGTAGGCGCCCCACTGGCTCATGCCCACCCCGTGGCCGTAGCCCCGGCCGCTCACCAGCAGGGTCGGCCCGGCCGGCGGCCGGGGGGTCCGCCAGGGGGCCTGCACCAGGCCGGAGGCCAGGGAGCGGATCCCCTCGGGGGTGAAGACCCCCTCCAGGGACGGCAGCGGGGGCGGGAAAGGGGCGGCCTGGGGCGTCGCCTCGAAGTCGAAGCGGGCCAGGGTGCTGCGCAGCCCCAGCCGCTGGCGCAGCTCGGCGCCGGAGAGCAGCAGCGAGCCCCTGGGGCCCGTCACCCGGGCCTGGCGGATGCGGCCGGAGCTGGTGGTGGAGAGCACCTCGATGCGGAAGGCCCCGTCGATCTCCCGGAAGGCCCGGGCCAGCTTGTCGGGCTCGACGCGCAGCTGCCAGACATGCACAGGGCTGGACTGGTCGTAGTCGGGCACGCTCACCAGGTAGGGCAGCTGCTGGCGCCAGATCTCGCCGCTGTTCTCCGTGAGGCCGCCACTGCTGCTGTGGAAGACGGCGTTGATCAGGGAGGACCCGTGCACCAGCACCTGGGAGCGGGTGCTGCGCACCGCTTCGCGGGTGGAGGCGGTTTCCGCCTCCACCCCTTTGTAGACCTGGCTGGCCACGGTGGCCTTGAGGTCGAAGGGCTCCGCCGGCCGGCGCTGGCGCAGGGCGTAGGTGCGGGCCGCCACCGCCTGGGCCCGCAGGGCCGCCAGCGGCCAGCTGGCCGGCATCTCGCTGCCCACCACGCTGGGCAGGTAGGTCTCGACATCGATCAGGTTGATCGCCTGCAGCCGATCGCCCTCGCTGCGCACCAGCAGGCGGCCGCGGTAGCGGCGCTGCTGCAGGGTCAGCACGGCCTCGCCGCTGGTCCCCCTTCCCGGGGCGGGATCGATCCAGGCCTGGCCTGATGGCAGCGCCACCCGCCGGGGTGGCCCGGTCGGTCCCTCCAGCCTGGCCTCCAGGGCCGGGCCGCTGCGCACCAGCTGCAGCCGCGCCCCCGGGGCCAGCTCCGCCAGGGTGCGCCCCGTGGCGTCGCCGAGGCGCAGCACGGTGCGGCCGGCCTCCAGCTCCAGGGTGGGGGCCTCCCGCAGCAGCACCCGCACGACGGGAGCGGGCGCCCTCGCCTCCGTGGGGACCGGCGCCGCGACGGCGGCGGGAAGCAGGGCCAGCGAGAGGCCGGCGCGCCATCCGAAACGGAGGAGGGTCACGAGGGTGCGCGAGCGACAACGGCTCATTCTGGACGGGTCATCTTGCCCACGCCACGGCGCCAGCCAGCGCACCGGCCGGCGCCGTGGCAGCATGCGCTCTGAGGCAGCCAGGGTGTGCAGGTCACCTTCCTGGGAACCAGCTCCGGCGTTCCCACCCGCGCCCGCAACGTCTCCGCCGTGGCCCTGCGGTTGCCGCAGCGGGCCGAGCTGTGGCTGTTCGACTGCGGCGAGGGAACCCAGCACCAGTTCCTGCGCAGCGACCTGCGGGTGTCCCAGCTGCGCCGGATCTTCGTCACCCACATGCACGGTGACCACGTCTTCGGTCTGCCGGGGCTGCTGGCCAGCCTGGGGCTGGCGGGCAGCTGCGGGGGCATCGATCTCTACGGACCGGACCCTCTGCGCGACTACCTGGAGGGCGTGATGCGCACCTCCTCGACCCGCATCGGCTACCCCCTGCGCACCCACCGGGTGAAGGAGGCCGCCGCCCGCGGCACCTTGGTGCTCGATGACGACGACATCACGGTGCGCTGCACGGCCCTCACCCACCGGGTGCCGGCCTACGCCTACCGGGTGGATCAGAAGCCCCGGCCCGGCCGCTTCGACGTGGAGCGGGCCAGGGCCCTGGGCATTCCCCCCGGGCCGGTCTATGCCGAGCTCAAGGCCGGTCGCAGCGTCACCCTCGATGACGGCCGGGTTATCCGGGGCGACGCCCTGTGCGGGCCGCCCCGCCCGGGCTGCAGCGTCGTCTACTGCACTGACACCGTGTTCAGCGAGGCGGCGGTGGCCCTGGCCCGCGGCGCCGACCTGCTGATCCACGAATCCACCTTCTCCCATGGCGAGGCGGACCTGGCCATCGCCCGCCAGCACTCCACCAGCACCATGGCCGCCCAGACCGCCCTGGAAGCGGGGGTGAAGCAGCTGGTGCTCACCCACCTGAGCCCCCGCTACGTGGCGGGGAATCCCATGACCCCCGACGACCTCGTGGCCGAGGCCCGGGCCATCTTCCCCGAGACGCTGGTGGCGAAGGACTTCCTCAGCCTCTCGGTGGGGGCGGGGGGCTGAGCCTGCAACAGTTCGCGTGATTCCGTTCCGGGGGACCCGTCGCCCGTGATACAAGGTCTCAGTTGCGGTCCGACCGCCATTCCGCCGGCTTCTCCCATGGCCCCCCTCCTTCGCTCAGCCGCCCCGCTGTCAGCCGTCCGTCGCACCGCCGTCCGTCGCACCGCTCCCCTTCGCGCCGCCCTCCGTGCCGTGGTCGGGACACTGCTGATCCTTCCCCTGGCCCTGCTGGTCTGTTTCGCGGGCCCCGCGGCCGCGGCCCAGTGGAGCGCCGAGGATCTCACCGTGCCGGTCTCCCCCGACGGCACCCTGGTGACCTTCAGCGAGAAGGAGGTCAAAACCGGCCGCAAGCTCTTCAACGAAAGCTGCGGCACCTGCCATGCCGGTGGCATCACCAAGACCAACCAGAACGTGGGGCTCGATCCCGAGACCCTCGCCCTGGCCACGCCGGCCCGGGATTCGGTGGAGGCCCTGGTCGACTACATGAAGGACCCCACCTCCTACGACGGGGAGTACAGCATCGCTGACGTGCATCCCAGCCTGCGCAGCAGCGATGTGTTCGTGAAGATGCGCGATCTGGACGACGAGGACCTGCGCCTGATCGCCGGCTACATCCTGGTGGCCCCCAAGGTTCAGGGCGTCCAGTGGGGCGGCGGCAAGATCTACTTCTGATCCCCCGGCCCCAGCCCGTCGGCCGGCCCTGTGCCGGCCGGTTTTTTTGTGGCTGGATGCTGGCGTCTCAGGGGGCCGGGGCCGGCGGTGGCGGGGCCAGGTTGCCCGCCTCCAGCGACGCGGGCAGCTTGCTGTACCACCACTCCTGCAGGGCGGGGGCCAGGCGCTGGGGGAACAGGGTGATCACGGTGCGCGTGGGGCGGGCCCCCGGCTGCAGCAGTTCCACGGCGTAGGAGGGGCAGCGGCGGGCGGCCAGGTCGGGCACGAAGCGGCGGCCGACGCGGCGCCAGCTGGGTTCCTTGCTGCGCCAGGCCAGGCGGCAGCAGGGCCAGGGCAGCTCCTCCCGATCGAACAGACGGCAGCAGGGTCCCAGGACCCGGTAGCTGTACTGGCCGCCGGGACTGGGATGTTCGCTGCCGGAGGCCAGCACGGTGTCCACCTGAAGTGCCATGAAAAAGCCACCCCTGAGGGTGGCGGAGAAGAACGCGGGATTCAAGCGGCGATCCAACCGGACCGCCCGGCGAGGAGCTCAGTAGAGCTCTTCTTCGGTGTGGGTCTTGATGGTGCAGTCGGAGGTGGGGTAGGCGACGCAGGTGAGGACGAAGCCGGCCTCGATCTGGTCGTCGTCGAGGAAGCTCTGATCCGACTGGTCGACGGTGCCGGAGGTGAGCTTGCCGGCGCAGGTGGAGCAGGCGCCGGCGCGGCAGGAGTAGGGCAGGTCGATGCCCTGCTCTTCGGCGGCGTCGAGGATGTACTGGTCGTCAGGAACCTCGATGGTCTTGTTCAGGCCCTCGCTCTCATTGACGAGGGTGACCTTGTAGGAAGCCATGGAAGAGATTGGAGCTCACAGACACCCGGCAGCCAGGGCCTGTAGGACCCGCCCTTCCTACATCCGACGGGGGGCTTTCCCGGCGATCTTGGGCTCGCAGGCCGGGAAGCCCAATCAAAGCCAGGACACAGATCAGCGTGCCTTATGCAACATCCGATGCCGAACGGATCCGCAGCAGGCCCCAGCGGTCCTGCTCGACCCGCCCCTCCACCCGCCAGCCCGCCGCCGCCAGATCCCGCTCCAGGCCTGGGGCCTGATCCACCAGCAGGCCGCTGAGCAGGCCCACGCCGCCGGGGCTCAGCAGCGGCCCGAACCAGGGAATCAGGGCCTCGATCACCGGCGCCAGGATGTTGCACAGCAGCAGATCCGCCGGACGGCCGTCCAGCAGCGCCACCAGGGCCTCGGCCGACCCGGTGGTCACCGTGAGGCCCCGGGCGCCGTCCAGGCCGTTTAGGGCCGCGTTCTGTCGGGTCGCCCGCTCCGCCAGGGGGTCGGTGTCGGCGGCGGCCACGCTCGCCGCCCCCAGCCGCAGGGCGGCCAGGCCCAGGATGCCGCTGCCGCAGCCCAGATCGGCCACCCGCAGCCCCTCCAGGCCCGCCCCCAGCCCCGCCCCCTGCCGCTCGCCGGCGAGGGCCTCCAGGCCCTCCAGGCAGAGGCGGGTGGTGGGGTGGCTGCCGGTGCCGAAGGCGCTGCCCGGATCGATGCGGATCACCAGCCGCCCGGCCTGCTCGGGCGGCACCTCCAGCCAGGCCGGCAGCACCAGCAGCCGCTCCCCCACCGGATCGGGACGCCAGTGGCTCTTCCAGCTCAGGCTCCAGTCCTCATCGGCCTGCCGTTGCCAGCGGACCTGTGGCAGCGCCAGGTCGAAGGGCTCCCCCAGCGGCGCCAGGGCCCGCTCCAGCTCCCGGCGCTGGTCAGCGGGCCAGTCGCTCTCCGGCAGCCAGGCCAGCAGCTGACGCTGGTCCGGCGCCTCGGGGGGGTGCTGGAGCGCCACCCGGTGCACCCCGAGGAGCGGCAGCTTCCAGAGCAGGGATTCCTCCAGTTCGGCCGGGGCGGCCATCTCCAGCCGCCACCAGACCAGCCCCATCAGAGGGTGACCGGGTGGGCGGCCTGGATGCCGTTGATGCCGTGGATCACCGCCAGCAGGCTGGGGGGGATCGGGTCGTCGAGGCTCAGCACCATCACGGCGTCGCCGCGCACGATGCGGCGGCCCACCTGCATCGAGGCGATGTTGACGTTGTGCTCGCCGAGCAGGGAGCCCAGCTGGCCGATGATGCCGGGCATGTCCCGGTGGCGGGTAAAGAGCATGTGACGGCTGGGCGTCACGTTCACCGGGAACTCGTCGATGGTGGTGATGCGCAGTTCGCCGTCGGTGAACACCGCCCCGGTGACGCTGTGGTTGCCCCGGGGGCTGCGGGAGCTGAGCTGCAGCGAACCGCCGGCGAAGTCACGGCTGGCGTCGTCCTTGACCTCGAGCACGTGGATGCCGCGCTCCTTGGCCTCCAGGGTGGCGTTGACGTAGTTGATGCTGTCGCCGAGGGCGGCCGAGAGGATGCCCTTGAGGGCCGCCACCACCAGGGGCTGGGCGGGGTGGGAGGCGAATTCGCCCTGCAGGCGCACCTCCAGCTCGCTGATCTGGCCGCCGGCCAGCTGGCTGAGCAGCAGCCCCAGGGTTTCGGCCAGCTGCAGGTGGGGCTTGAGCAGCTCCATCACCTCGGGGGTCAGGCCGGGGATGTTGACGGCGCTGCGGGCCGGCAGGCCGAGGAGCACGTCGCGGATCTGCTCGGCCACGTCGATGGCCACGTTCTCCTGGGCCTCCTCGGTGGAGGCGCCTAGGTGCGGGGTGAGGATCAGCCGCTCCTTGACCAGCCGCAGGGGGGAATCGGCCGCCAGCGGTTCGGTGGCGTAGACGTCGAGGGCCGCACCGGCGATGACGCGGTTCTCGACCGCATCGGCCAGGGCCTGCTCGTCGATGATGCCGCCGCGGGCGCAGTTCACCAGCCGGGCGGTGGGCTTCATCGTGGCCAGCAGCGCCGCGTTGACCAGGTTCTCGGTGTCCGGCGTGCGGGGCAGGTGCAGGCTGACGTAGTCGGCTTCGGCGAACAGCTGGGGCAGGGGCAGCAGCCGCACCTGCAGCAGCTGGGCGCGCTCGGCGGAGATGAACGGGTCGTAGGCGGCCACGTCCATGCCCAGGGCCCGGGCGACGCGGGCCACATGGGAGCCGATCTTGCCGAGGCCCACCACGCCGAGGGTCTTCTTGTAGAGCTCGTTGCCCACGTAGGTCTTGCGGTCCCAGCCACCGGCGATGGTGCTGGCGTGGGCGTGGGGCACGTGCCGCGACAGGGAGAGCATCAGCGCCAGGGCGTGCTCGGCGGCGGCGATCGTGTTGCCCTCCGGGGAATTGACGACGATCACGCCGCGGCGGGTGGCGGCGGGCACATCGACGTTGTCGACGCCCACACCGGCCCGGCCGATGATGCGCAGACGGCTTGCGGCCTCGATCACCTCGGCGGTCACCTGGGTGCCGGAGCGGATCATCAGCCCCTCGTAGTCACCGATGCACCCCACCAGCTGCTCCGGGCTCAGACCCGTGCGCACGTCCACCTGGGCGACCTGGGAGAGGATGTCGATCCCCGCCTGGTCGATGGGATCGGAGACCAGAACCTTCGTCATGTCCGGCAGCGGTGCGGGGGGCGGGGGGTGCGCCCCCAGGGGGGCAGGCCGGAGGTGCAGTGTAGAGAGCGGTGCGGAGACGAGCCCATGTCCTTGAGTGTGGTGGTGGTGCTGGACGACCGCGATCGCCTGCATGCGTTGCGGGATCGCTTGCTGGCGCTGCAGCCGGCCCCGACCCGCGTGCTGGCGATCGGCAGCGGGGAGGCGGCCATGTCGGAGGTTGAGCGGCTGGATCCGGCTACGGCCCGGCGGCGGCGCCAGCGGTCGATGGTGCGCTGGCTGCTGCCCTTCGGGTTCCTGGCCGGACTCACCTTCACCCAGATCACCGATCTGCACACGTTCAGCTTCGCCGGGGCCTACGGCGAGCCCCTGATCGGTGGCCTGCTGGGCATGGGCTCCGGCTGGATGGGCAGCTTCGCCGCCGCCGCCAGCGTCAGCTCGGAGGAGGACGACCGCATCCGCATCCTGCGCAACCGGCTCGATGAGGGCTGCTGGCTGCTGCTGCTCGAGGCCCCCGTCGGCCGGGAGATCCCCTGGACCACCATCCAGCTGGCGCGACCGACGGCGGTCGTACGGCTGGACGACACCTGAGGCGCGAGGCCCATGCTTCCACGACGGGACCTGCTGGAGGGGAGTCGCCACCCGGAGGAGCTCGGGGCCCTGTTCAGCCTGGCGGAGACGGCCCTGCGCACCTGGGAGCCCCAGGTCAGCGGCTTTCTCGAGGCGGCCGTGCGGGAGGAGGCCGAGGACCGGCTCGGGGCCCTCAGCGAGCTGACCCTCGCCAGTGAGGGCGGCCACCCCGGTGCCGAGCGCCGATGCCTGCTGCTGGCACGGTCGGGACAGGAGCCGACGGCCCCTGCCCTGCTGGGGCTGGAGATCAGCGGCAACTTCCTCTTCGATCCCGCCTCCGCGGCTGACATGGCCGAGGGACTGGCCGGCTCCGGGGCAACGGCGGCGGAGTTGGGTGACCTGTGGCTGCGGGGCGATCGGGGCGCCCAGGCGATCGTCAGCGAGGCCCTGGCCCGGCGGCTGGACGGGACCGAGGGCCTGGTGCGCACGGTGCCGGTGCGGTTCGAGGCCAGGCCCATCGAGGCCCTGCAGTTGCCGGCCCGCCGGCTGCCCCGCCAGCTCACCACGGTGGAGGCCTCCCTGCGGCTGGATGCCCTGGCGTCGGCCGGCTTCGGGCTGTCCCGCAACCGCATGGCCACCCTGATCCGCCAGGGAGCCGTCCGCCTTGACTGGACGGTGGTCAGCAGTCCCAGCCAGCCCCTGGCCGTGGGGGCGCGGGTGCAGCTGGAGGGGCGGGGGGAGCTGGAGGTGCTGGCGATCGAACCCACCAAGCGGGAGCGCTTCCGGATCCGGCTGGAGCGCCATTGAGGGCCCGACGGCGCAAGTTGACAGGAGGGAAGGCCGGCGAGTAGGAAAACCCTGGGTGAAAACCGAATCCCGATCGTCTTCCCGTTGCAGTTCGCCTGTGACAGATAGGCATCAGGTGACGTTTTTATCCCGGGGTTGACCATTCATCTCGATCACCATCGGGATGGCCACGGTCATGACCCTAGATGGATTCGAGAGGATCCGAATTCGGTGCCGCTTTGGTGATTCCGAACTCGGGCGATTAGCTCAGAGGTAGAGCACTACCTTGACACGGTAGGAGTCACTGGTTCGATTCCAGTATCGCCCATACGTAGCGTCCCCTGAAAGTTGCAGACGTTCTGGATCTGAATTCAGTTGGGTTCAGTGATCCCTTCACTGCTACCCTCACTCGATCCCGAGCATGAGCCTGCCAGCGTGAGTCCCGCCGAGGCCGTCGCACCTCCCTCCTGCACGGTGGTGGTGGGTCTGGGCCGGTCCGGTCTGGGGGCCGCCCGTCTGCTGCAGGCCCGCGGCGAGACGGTGGTGGCGATCGAATGCGCTGACACGTCGGAGTACCGGGCCCTGGCGGATCAGCTGGAGAGCGAGGCCATCGCGGTGCGGCTCGGCGTGCCCCTGGGCCTCGAGGCCTTCCAGGACCTGCCGCTGCCACCGGCGGTCGTGGTGGTCAGCCCGGGCATCCCATGGAACCACCCGGTGCTGGAAGCGCTCCGCTCCCGGGGGGTGCAGGTGCAGGGGGAGATCGTGCCCGCCTGGCAGGCCAGCCGCGACGTTCCCTGGATCGGCATCACCGGCACCAACGGCAAGACCACCGTCACCTGCCTGGTGCAGCACCTGCTGCAGCAGGCGGGCAGGGACGCGCCCCTCTGCGGCAACGTCGGCATCTCCGCCGCCGAGGTGGTGCTGCAGCGGCGCCTGGAGCAGGGGCCCCGCCCGGACTGGCTGGTGGTGGAGCTGAGCAGCTACCAGATCGAGGCCGCCCCCGCCGTGGCGCCGGCGATCGGCGTCTGGACCACCCTCACCCCCGACCACCTGGAGCGCCACGGCACCCTGGCCGCCTACCGGGCCATCAAGCGGGGTTTGCTGGAGCGCTCCCGTGTTCGCATCCTCAACGCCGACGATCCCGACCTGCGCCACCACGCCGACAGCTGGGACCAGGCCGAGTGGATCACCGCCGGCCCTAGGGAGGCGCTGCCGCGGGGTCTCGATCCGGTGCTCTGGATCGACGGGGACGATCAGGTGCGGGGCCGCCAGGGCCCCCTGTTCCCAGCCTCCGCCCTGGCCATGCCCGGGGCCCACAACCGCCAGAACCTGCTGCTGGCCGTGGCGGTGGGGCTCCATGCCGGGCTGGAGCCGGCGGCGATGGAGGCGGCCTGCCGTTCCTTCCCCGGTGTCCCCCACCGGCTGGAGCGCCTCCGCAGCCTCAACGGCGTGACCTGGTTCAACGACAGCAAGGCCACCAACTACGACGCCGCCGAGGTGGCCCTGCGGGCCCTGGAGGGTCCCCTGGTGGTGCTGGCCGGCGGCCAGTCGAAGCAGGGGGAGGCCAGGGCCTGGCTGGAGCAGCTCCGGCAGCGGGCCGCGGCGGTGGTGCTCTACGGCGCGGCGCGGCAGGAGTTCGCCGGCCTGCTGGACTCCAGTGGCTACGGCGGTGTCGTGAAGCAGGAGCAGGGCCTGGAGGGTGCGGTGGCCCTGGCCGCGACGCTGGCCCCCGCCCTCGGCTGCCGGGGGGTGCTGCTCTCCCCGGCCTGTGCCAGCTTCGACCAGTACACCAGTTTCGAGGCCCGCGGCGACCACTTCCGCCGGCTCGTGCTGGCCCTCGAGACCGACAGCTGAGGCGGACGCACCATGGCCTGGTGGTTGATGAAGAGCGAGCCGGACGTCTACGGCATCCACCACCTGCAGGCGGAGGGCACCACCCTCTGGGACGGCATCCGCAATTACCAGGCCCGCAACTTCATGCGCGCCATGCAGATCGGTGATCACGCTTTCTTCTACCACTCCAACACCAGCCCCCCGGGTATCGTCGGCCTGATGGAAGTGATCGAGACGGGGCTGGTGGATCCCAGCCAGTTCGATGCCGCTTCCAAGTACTTCGATCCGGCCTCCAAGCCGGAGGCCCCGCGCTGGGACTGCGTCCGCCTCGCCTACCGCGCCACCTTTCCGGCGATGCTGAGCCTGGAGGACCTGCGGGAGCAGTTCAGCGTTGAGGACCTGGCGGTGGTGCGCCGGGGCAATCGGCTCTCGATCCTGCCGGTGAGCGACGCCAGCGCCGCCCGGCTGTTCCGCCTGCTGGGGGTGGAGCCGGACGCCTGAGCCCGGGACCTCGGGATGCTGGCCCGGCCTCAGGCCGCCGGCGCGGAGAAGGCCTGGTGGCCGGGAAACAGGTTGGCGAGGTAGCAGCGGGTCACCCCGCGGTTGCGGATCCCGTTCTGCACGAGAAACCCCGCCAGGGCGGCCTGGAACAGCCGGTACTGGTCCCAGTTCGGGTGCTGCTCGATGAACTCCCGCATGGCCTCCAGCAGCGGCGCGGGCACCTCCGCCCGCAGGCTCACCAGAGACTCGGCCCCATCCAGTGGCAGTGTTCTCGGGCGGGGCATCGCGGAGGGCGGGCAGGGCGTGAGCCAGTTCTCCACACCCGAGGGGCCGCGTCAAACGCGGCCGGCGGCGGCCAGGCGACTCCCGTCCCAGCCTGAGACACCTGCCGCTGCAGGGGCGTTGGCGCAACCCCAGGGCCGCCATCGCCGCTCAGGAGCGCTGGCCTTGCCCTGTCAAGCGGCGGCGGCGCCGCTGGCGGCTTCTCCCCATCCGGGGCCGGGTGCCAGCGGCGATCCCCACCGGCCTGGGGAGAACCGGTGCAAAACCGGGGGGTCAGCTGGGGAATCCGCCAACGATCACCAATCCTGATCCCCGGCCCCTTGCTCAGCGGGTCTCAGGCGCTCCAGCGCGGCGCTGAACGCCTCACTGGCGGCGGCGCTCCAGCCCCCTTCAATGCCCCGGCCTCCCGGGGCGGGGGTGAGCACCAGCTGCAGGGTCCACCGGTGCCGGTCGCCGTCCAGGCCCAGCCACAGGGATCCCCCCTCGCCGGCTTCGGGGTCCCCGATCGGCAGCTCCACCTCCATGGCAACGGCCTCCTCCGCCATCAGGACGTTGGCCATGGCCCGATGCTGGGCGGTGAGGCGCGCGGCGGCCAGCTGCAGGGCGCGCAGTTCGGCGGCGGTCAGTTCAGTGGCCCAGCCGTCCCCCCCGATCAGGGCGGTGAAGGGCCACCGGGCCGGATCCACCACCAGCCGCCAGCCCGGGCCCTCGCAGACTTCCACGGCTGGGTGGCGGCGGGCCTCAGCCGGGCAGCAGGTCGGGCTGGTCCTGCTCGTCGCTGAGTTCGATGATGGCCCGCTGGACCGGTTTGATCATCGAGTCGTCGAGCAGGCCGTCGAAATCGTCGAAGCGACGCTGCTTGGCCCGGAAAGCGATGCGAACGGTGGTCAGGTAACGGTTGGAGGAGTGACGGATCAGGCTCTCCCCCCGCTGGGCCAGTTCCTTGGCGTTGAGTTCGCTGCTCGGCATGCGGGCCTGATCATCAGTCTCAACACCCTAGATCAGCCCATCGGCCCGCCCTTTCCTGCCGGCAGCGGCCTAGAAGGGGAGCCATCCATTGACCCATGAGCGGAACCCTCGCCATCGACCTGGGCAGCAGCACCACCGTGGTGGCCTGGCAGGACCGCCAGGGCCCCCCCGGCCTGCTGCCCCTGCCGCCCTACAGCTGCGGTGACCCGTGCGTGGTGCCCAGCCTGCTGTGGCTGGAGACCCCCGACGCCGAACGGCCCCTGATCGGCCGGCAGGTGCTCGAGGCGGACCTGGCCGATGGCGACCACCCCGGCCTCTGCCGGGACTTCAAGCGCCGGATCGGCGGGCCGGCGTCCGCCCCGCAGCCGGGCTGGCTCAGTGCCGAGCGGGCCGGTTCCCTGCTGCTGGAGGGGCTGTGGCGGGCCCTGCCGGCGGGGCTGGTGCCGGAGCGGCTGGTGCTCACCGCCCCGATCGAGACCTACCGGGGCTACCGGGCCTGGCTGGAGCGGGCCAGCCGCGACCTGGCGGTGCCCGAGCTGGCGCTGGTGGACGAGCCCACCGCCGCCGCCATCGGCGCCGGCCTGCCCCCCGGCAGCCGGGTGCTGGTGGTGGACATGGGCGGCGGCACGATCGATCTCTCCCTGGTGGCCCTGGAGGGCGGCGAGGGGCGGGCGGCGCCGATCGCCCAGCTGCTGCGCTTCGCCGGCCGGGACCTGACCCGCAGCGGCCAGAGCCTGCGCTGCGCCCGGGTGATCGGCAAGGCGGGGGTGGCCCTGGGCGGGCGGGACATCGATCGCTGGATCGCGGCCCACCTCTGCCCGGAGGGGCCCGTCGACGGCGCCCTGCTCCAGCTCGCCGAGCGGATTAAGTGCCAGCTCAGCGAGGCCCCCGAGGCCCGCCAGATCCAGGCGATGGCCGGTTCCTTCCGCGAGCTGACCCTGACCCGGCCCGCCTTCGAGCGGCTGCTGGAGGAACGCGGGCTGCTGCAGCTGCTCGACGGCCTGCTGGAGGCGGTCCTGGCGGCCGCCCGCCGGGAGGGGCTGGGGCTGGGGGCCATCGACGCCGTGCTGCCGGTGGGGGGCAGCAGCCGGATTCCCCTCATCCGTCACTGGCTCGAGGTCCGCTGCCCCGGCGTGCCCCTGCGGGGCGAGCGGCCCGTGGAGGCCGTGGCCCTGGGGGCCCTGGCCCTCACCCCCGGGGTCCGTGTCCGGGACGTGCTGGCCCGTGGCGTCTCCCTGCGCTGCTGGGACCGGCGCAGTGGTGCCCACCGCTGGCATCCCCTGTTCGTGGCCGGCCAGAGCTGGCCCACCGAGCAGCCCCTGGAGCTGGTGCTGGCCTGCAGCCAGGACGGCCAGGAGGAGCTGGAGCTGGTGCTGGGGGAGCCGCTGCCCGAGGAGCGGGCCGAAGTGGTCTTCGAGGCTGGGCTGCCGGTGCTGCGCGAGCGGCCGGCGGGGGCGGCCCCGGTGCGGCCCTGGTCCGCGTCGCCGCTCACCATCCCCCTGGACTCCCCCGGTCAGCGCGGCGTCGACCGGCTGCGGCTGAGGTTCTCCATCGA
The DNA here is from genome assembly GCF_000316515.1 of Cyanobium gracile PCC 6307. Classification (NCBI taxonomy): domain Bacteria; kingdom Bacillati; phylum Cyanobacteriota; class Cyanophyceae; order Synechococcales; family Prochlorococcaceae; genus Cyanobium; species Cyanobium gracile. The sequence goes on from NC_019675.1 coordinate 3,065,241, forward strand.
TGCCCAGGCCCGGCTCCTGGTGACCTGGGACGACCTGGAGGCCGCCGCTGACGGCGGCCGAAGCGAGCCGCGCCCCCTGGGTCCGGTGCGCTGAGCGCCAGGGGAACCCGTGCGCTGAGCGCCACTGGGGCCGGGCGATGGCTGCCGCCGGGGGTGGACGCCGACCAGGCTGCCCCCGCGACCGGGCGCCGGTCGCCGCCGTTGCATACAACGGTGGAGAACCGCGCTGTTTCTCCCCCCTTGGCCCTCCGCCGGCACAGACTCCCGCGCTTCTGGCTGGCCATCACCCTGGGTTCGGTCGCCGCCGCCATCGGCCTGGGCTACTGGTGGGAGCGCCAGCTGCCCGTGCGCCTGGAGCAGGCCTCCGCCACCGGCCGCCTCGACGACTGCCTCCGCTACAGCGAGCAGCTGGCGGCCCTCAGCTGGCTGCCCGGCCGCACCCCCTTCGATCGGGGCCGCTGCCTGCGGGCCAAGGCCGACCAGCTCTGGGGGCAGGAGGAGTGGAGCGAGGCCCTGCGGCTGCAGCGCCAGGTGATCAACTCCCGGGCCGGCACCCCCTCCGACCGCGAGCGGCTGGCGCGCTGGCAGCGCCAGCTCCGGAGCCTGGCCCGCACCCGCTTCCAGGCCGGGGATCTGCAGGGTGCCCTGGCGGCCCTCGCCCCCCTGGGGGAGGAGCGCAAGGACGACGGCAGCGCCATGGGCGACGACCTGAAGGCCATCTGGAACCGCAACCGCTCCCAGCTGGAGCGGGCGACGCTGCTGGTGAAACAGAAGCGCTGGTGGGAGGCCCTCGACAGCCTCAACCGCATCGACCATCCCTGGTGGCGCCAGCAGAGCGAGCCCCTGCGGCAGGAGGTGAAGAAGGGCCTCGACCAGCTCCAGGGCAAGGACCGGGAGCACGACAGCCACGGTTCCCTGCCCCACACGGTGTCCGGGGGGAAGCTGGATGCCCTGGTGCAGCGCCGCATCGCCGCCGGCATGGACGAGTGGCAGGCGTTCCAGGAGGCCTGCAAGGAGCTGGGCGGACGGGTGGTCGAGGCCGGACCGGAGAGCGCCTGCCAGCGCTGAGCCCCATGACAGGATGACCGCGCAGAGCGTCCCAGTGGTCATGGAGCCAGGCGATCAGGTCAGGGTGTGCCGCAGTGTGGTCGTCTACAACCACCCCCAGCACCGGGGGGAGGCCTTTGACATGGAGGGGCAGCAGGGCGAGGTGCTCAACGTGCTGAACGACTGGAAGGGGCGCCCCATCAGTCCGACCCTGCCCGTGGTGGTGGCCTTCGGCAAGTTCCGGGCCCATTTCCGCGCCGACGAGCTCGCCGCCGTCTGATGGCGCGGTGAGGTCGCCCCGAGCCTGAGGCCGCCTCAGTCCCGCAGGAGTTAGTCCCGCAGCAGGTAGACCCCCTCCTCGCCATCGATGGCCTGGAGGCAGAGCTGGATCGTCTCGTGGCGCGCTGTCGGCACCACTCGGCCGCAGAAATCGGGCTGAATCGGCAGTTCCCGGTGCCCTCGGTCGACCATCACCAGCAGCCCCACGCGGCGGGGACGGCCCCAGCCCTGCAGGGCCTCCAGGGCGGCCCGCACCGTGCGGCCGGTGAAGATGACGTCATCGACGAGCACCACCTGGCGCCCGTCCACCGGCACCGGCAGCTGGGTGGCCTCCACCAGGCGGGTGCCCACCCGCTCCAGGTCGTCGCGGTGGAAGGTGGGGTCGAGGCTGCCGTGGGCGATCGGATGGCCGCAGATCGCCTCCAGCCGCCCGGCCAGCACCCGTGCCAGGGCCACGCCGCGGGTGGGGATGCCCAGCAGCACGAGGTCCCGGCTGTCGGCCACCGCCTCCAGCACCTGGGAGGCGAGCCTGTCGAGGGTGCGTCCCAGGTCCTGGGCGGAGAGCAGTTCCAGCCGGTCGGAGGAACCCGATGCGACCTGAGTTCTGGCCACAAAGCGTATGGCGTGTAACCAAAGCCTGACGCATCCACGCCGGAAGAAGGTGATCTTGAAGGGGGGCTGTAGGTTGGCGTGGCGTTGAAACGTGCAGTTTTTCTCGCTGGTGAAAGCAGCTCCCTCCCAGAAGCAGTCCGCCGGCGGCACCGGCGAACGCGTCCCCTGCGAGACGGCTGCCCCCGTCGCCCCCATGGTTCTGGCCATCCTCGATGGCTGGGGATACAGCCCGGAGGCCGATCACAACGCCGTGAGGAAAGCGGACACCCCGGTGATGGATGCCCTCTGGCATGCCTACCCCCACACCCTGATCGAAGCCAGCGGTGCTGCCGTGGGCCTGCCGGATCACCAGATGGGCAATTCGGAGGTGGGGCACCTCACCATCGGCTCCGGCCGGATCATCCGCCAGGAGCTGGTGCGGATCGGCCAGGCGGTGCGCAACGGCTCCATTGCCGAGAACCAGGCCCTCAACGACCTGGGTGACACCCTGCTGGCCAGCGGCCGTCCCCTGCATCTGATCGGCCTCTGCTCCGATGGCGGCGTCCACAGCCATGTCGACCACCTCGGCGGCCTGCTGCGCTGGGCCGCCGGCCGCGGCCTCAGCGACGTCCTCATCCACGTGGTCACCGATGGCCGCGACTCGGCCCCCCATGGGGGGCCGGGTTTCCTGGCCAGGATCCAGGCGATGATCGACGAGGCCGGTGTCGGCCGGATCGCCACCCTCTGCGGCCGCTACTGGGCCATGGACCGCGACCAGCGCTGGGAGCGCACCGAGAAGGCCTACCGCCTGCTCACCGAGCCGTCCGAGATCTGCCCCTTCACCCCGGCGGAGGTGCTGAAGGGTTCCTATGCGGCCGGCATCACCGATGAATTCCTGGAGCCCGTGCGCCTCACCGAGGGGCTACTGGAGAGCGGTGATGGCCTGGTCTGCTTCAACTTCCGCCCCGACCGGGTGCGCCAGATCATCCGCGCCCTGGTCCTGCCGGAGTTCGACGGCTTCCCACGGGAATGGCTGGGCCCCCTCCATGTGGTCACCTTCACCCAGTACGAGCAGGGCCTGCCCGTGCAGGTGGCCTTCCCGCCCGAATCCCTCGACGGCCTTCTCGGCCAGGTGGTCTCCGAGCACGGTCTGCGCCAGTTCCGCACCGCCGAGACCGAGAAATATCCGCATGTCACGTACTTCATGAACGGCGGCATCGAGCAGGCCTTCCCCGGCGAAGACCGCCACCTGGTGCCCTCCCCCCGTGTGGCCACCTACGACCAGGCCCCGGCGATGTCGGCCGAGAAGCTCACCGACAGCTGCATCGCCGCCATCGGCAAGGGGATCTACGCGCTGGTGGTGATCAACTACGCCAACCCCGACATGGTGGGCCACACCGGCCAGATGGAGGCCGCCACCGAAGCCATCGCCACGGTCGACCGCTGCGTGGGCCGGCTGGTGGAGGCCACCACCCGCATGGGCGGCAGCCTGCTGATCACCGCCGACCACGGCAACGCCGAGGTGATGCAGGGCCCTGATGGCCTCCCCTGGACCGCCCACACCACCAACCCGGTGCCGGTGATCCTGGTGGAGGGCGAGAAGCGCAAGCTGCCGGGCCATGGCAATGACGTCACCCTGAGGGAACACGGCGGTCTGGCGGACATCGCGCCGACCCTGCTGGAGATCCTGGGTCTGCCCAAGCCCGCCCGCATGACCGGCACCTCCCTGGTGGTGCCGGCCTCGGTGCCCGCTGCCCGCATCCCCCAGACCCTCGGCGCCTGAGGCTGCGGGCCTGCCGCGGCTAGGCTGGCCCGATGGTCAAGAACATCGTCTCCTCGCTCTGGATGCTCAGCGGTGCGCTGCTGATCGTGAGCGTGCTGCTCCACAGCCCCAAGGGGGATGGCATGGGGGGCCTGGCCTCCAGTGGCGGCTCAATGTTCAGCAGCGCCCGCAGCGCCGAGAACACCCTCAACCGCATCACCTGGACCCTGCTGTCCCTGTTCCTGGGGCTGGCCGTGGTGCTGAGCGCCGGCTGGCTGGGCTGAACGGGATGGACCGCCGCAACTTTCTCTCCGGCCTTCTGGCCCGGCTGGGGGCACCCCTGGCGGGGCTGCTGCCCTTCCTGACGGCCTCCAAAGCCCTGGCGGCCGCCAAGGCCACCGATCCGGCCTGGCAGCTGAGTCCGGCGGAATGGAGGAAGCGCCTCACACCGGCGGCCTATGCCGTGCTGCGGGACGAGGGCACCGAGCGTCCCTTCAGCAGCCCGCTCAACAAGGAGAAGCGCAGCGGCACCTACGTCTGCGCCGGCTGCCGCCTGCCCCTGTTCTCCTCCAAGGCCAAGTTCGACTCAGGCACCGGCTGGCCCAGCTTCTGGCAACCCCTGCCCAACGCGGTGGCCACGAAAACCGACTTCAAGCTGATCCTGCCGCGCACCGAATACCACTGCCGCCGCTGCGGCGGCCACCAGGGCCATGTCTTCGACGACGGACCCAGGCCCACCGGCAAGCGCTACTGCAACAACGGGGTGGCCCTGGCCTTCGTGACGGGGGTCTGAGCAGCCTGCGGCGGTGGTGGCGGCGCTCTGAGCGGATCGTGCCCCAGTTGCTGGCCGATGCGCTCGCGCGCCAGCTGGCGGTATTCGAAGAAGTGTTCGCCGGTGGCGCAGAGGCCGAGGTAGACGGCCAGCAGTCGGGGTTGTTGCCGTGCCATCTGCCACAGCTGCCGCCAGAACTGGCCGCGGAGTTCAGGGCGGCGCAGCCCCTGGTGCCAGACCAGCAGGGCCAGCAGCCGCACGGCCCGGGCCGGTGGCACGTGCATCTGCTGGGAGCAGTGGGGATTGGGGGTGATGGCGAGGCAGTGGCGCAGGCAGCGCTCCAGATAGGTGGCGGGCTCATACATCCGCCAGAGGGCCTGCACATACTCGTGGCCGATGTCCCGGGGCGGACGGGAGGGTACGAAGTTCATCAGGGTGTTCTGGTCGCCGCAGCAGCTATCGGCATCCGGCAACAGTCGCCCCTCCTGCTCCAGCCGGGTCCACAGGGCCGTGTTGGGAGGGGCCTGGAGGATGCCCAGCATCGGCTGGGGAATGGCCGTCTCAGCGACGAAGGCTTCGATACGCTCTCCTGCTCCTGATCGTTCTCCGTCGAAGCCGAGGATGAAGCCGGCGTAGATGACCAGCCCCGCCGCATTGATCTTGCGGCAGGCTTCCGCCAGGGGATGGCGGGTGTTCTGCTGCTTGCGGGTGACCTCGAGACTTTCCTGGTCGGGGGTCTCGATGCCCAGGAAGACCCCGAAGAAGCCGGCCCGGGCCATCAGCTCCAGGAGCTCAGGCTGTTCGGCCAGATTCACGGAGGCTTCGGTCAGGAAGTTGAAGGGGTAGCGATGGTCCTGCATCCAGGGAATCAGATCGTTCAGCAGACGCTTGACGTTGTGCTGATTGCCGATGAAGTTGTCATCCACCATGAAGATGGATCCCCGCCAGCCCAGGTTGTAGAGGGTCTGCAGTTCCGCCAGGATCTGGTGGTTGTCCTTGGTCCGCGGCTTTCGGCCGTACAGGCTGACGATGTCGCAGAACTCGCAGTTGAACGGACAGCCGCGGGAGAACTGCACCGCCATCATCAGGTAGGCATCGCGTTGCAGCAGGTCGTAGCGGGGCCTGGGGCTGAGGCTGACATCCGGCTTCTCCAGGGCACGGAACTGACCGGCAGGCTCGCCGCGCTCGAGGGCCGCCAGGAAGGCGGGAACGGTGATCTCGCCCTCATCCAGGACCAGGTAGTGGGCGCCGGATTGCAGCGCATGCTCCGGCAGCGAGGTGGGATAGGGGCCGCCCACCGCCACCTTCTTGCCCATCCTCACCGCCTTGCGGATCAGATGGTGAAAGTCTTCGCGCTGCACCATCATCGCCGAGACGATCACGAGGTCGCACCACAGCCAGTCGTCCTCCGGCTCCTCGGCGACGTTCCTGTCGTGGAAGCGCAGATGCCATTGCGGTGGCAGCAGGGAGGCCACCGTGAGGATCCCCAGCGGCGGGATGAACGCCTTCACGCCGGCCATCTCCAGGAACCGGTCGAACGACCAGAACGTTTTCGGGAAGTGGGGATAGAGGAGGAGGGCGTTCATCACAGCGGCAGCACGATGGCGATGGCCCGGCCGTGGGTGCCGGTCCGTTCCGAGTATTCCCCTCAAACGTAGGCAGCCGGAACAGAATCACGTTTCCACAACACATTTCTTGCCTCCATTTCCCGGCCTTTTGCTGGAGCGGAAGTGGTACTCTCCGCCCGTTCTGGGTGATGCGATCCTGCGCCATCAATGCAGCAGCTTCACGGCGAATCTCCGGCTCTCGGGTCTTTGATCATCTCTGCGATGGACACGAACGCAGAAAAAAGCGCCCCCGCAGGGGCGCTTGGAACGGAAGGCGAAGGACTGGAGATCTGACGCTGACCGCAGGGCGATCAGTAGTCGAAGTCGCCGCCCATGCCGCCACCGCCACCGGCGGGAGCTGCTTCCTTCTTCTCGGGCAGGTCGGCCACGATGCACTCGGTGGTGAGCACCATGCCGGCGATCGAGGCGGCGTTCTGCAGGCCGGAGCGGGTCACCTTGGCGGGATCCACGATGCCGGCGGCCAGCATGTCGACGTACTCACCGGTGGCGGCGTTGTAGCCCTCGTTGAAGGGCTTGTTGCGCACGTGCTCAGCGACGACGGCGCCGTTGACGCCGGCGTTCTCAGCGATCCGCTTGAGCGGGGCGGTGAGGGACGAGGCCACGATGGTGGCGCCGATCAGCTCCTCGCCGGAGAGGTTCGCAGCCGCCCACTCCTCAAGGGCCGGGGCCAGGTGGGCCAGGGTGGTGCCACCGCCGGGGACGATGCCTTCCTCAACGGCCGCCTTGGTGGCGTTGATGGCATCTTCCAGGCGCAGCTTCTTGTCCTTCATCTCGGTCTCGGTGGCGGCACCCACCTTGACCACGGCCACACCGCCGCTCAGCTTGGCCAGACGCTCCTGCAGCTTCTCCTTGTCGTAGGAGGAGTCGGTTTCGTCCATCTGCTTGCGGATCTGCTCGCAGCGGGCCTTCACCGCCGCCTCGTTGCCTTCGGCGACGATGGTGGTGGTGTCCTTGTTGATGGTGATGCGGCGGGCGGTGCCCAGCATCTCCAGCTTGGTGTTCTCCAGCTTGAGGCCGGCGTCCTCGGTGATCAGCTGACCGTTGGTGAGAACGGCGATGTCCTCGAGCATGGCCTTGCGGCGGTCACCGAAGCCGGGAGCCTTGACGGCGGCGACGTTCAGGACGCCGCGCAGACGGTTCACCACCAGGGTGGCGAGGGCTTCCTTCTCGATGTCCTCGGCGATGATCAGCAGGGGCTTGCCGGTGCGGGCGATCTGCTCGAGCACGGGCACCAGATCCTGCACCAGGCCGATCTTCTTGTCGGTGAGCAGGATGTAGGGCTCGTCGAGCACCGCTTCCATCCGCTCGGTGTCGGTGGCGAAGTAGGGCGAGATGTAGCCCTTGTCGAAGCGCATGCCTTCGGTGACCTCCAGTTCGGTGGTCATCGACTTGCCTTCCTCGAGGGAGATGACGCCCTCCTTGCCCACCTTGTCCATGGCATCCGCGATCATGCGGCCCACTTCTTCGTCGTTGCCGGCGGAGATGGTGCCCACCTGGGCGATGGCGTTGGAGTCGGAGATCGGCTTGGCGTGCTCCTCGATCTTGCCGACGAGGAATTCGGTGGCCTTGTCGATGCCCTTCTTCAGGGTGATGGCGTTGGCGCCGGCGGCCACGTTGCGCAGACCCGCCTTGACCATGGCGTGGGCCAGGACGGTGGCGGTCGTGGTGCCGTCACCGGCGGCGTCGTTGGTCTTGGAGGCGGCCTGACGGATCAGGGCCACACCGGTGTTCTCGATGTGATCCTCCAGTTCGATCTCCTTGGCGATCGTGACGCCGTCGTTGATGATCTGGGGAGCGCCGAATTTCTTCTCCAGCACCACGTTGCGGCCCTTGGGACCCAGGGTGACGGCAACGGCTTCGGCAAGGATGTCGATGCCCCGTTCGAGCGCCCGGCGGGCTTGCTCGTTATAGATGATGCGTTTGGCCATGGAAGAAAAAAGATTGCTTGGTGGAAGGTGATGCCGACGGAAACGCCGTCAGATCAGTTGACGACGGCCAGGATGTCCTTTTCGGACAGGAGCACGTACTCGTCGGTGCCGAGCTTGATGTCGGTGCCGGCGTACTTGCTGTAAAGCACCTTGTCGCCGACGCCCACTTCAGGGGCCTGACGGGAGCCGTCGTCGTTGCGCTTGCCGGGACCGATCTGGACCACTTCGCCCACCTGGGGCTTTTCCTTGGCGGTGTCGGGCAGGAGGATGCCACCGGCGGTTTTCTCCTCCGATTCGGACACCTTGATGAAGACGCGATCTCCGAGGGGTTTGACCGTGGAGACGCTGAGAGAAACGGCAGCCATGAATTGACGCGATGGATGGACGCGAAGGCAGCGACGGATGACGGCCGGGGCCGGCGCGTCGCTGGGATGGGGCGAGTTGGCACTCGCGCCCTTCGACTGCCAACCTAGGTGGCGCCTCCGCTGTGCCGCCATCCCCGGGCTGTGCGGGTGACCGAACCGCAGGCTGTCAGGCCCCCTCGGTGGTAAGGTTGCGCCGCTTCAGACGGGTGCAGGATCCCGCTGGCACCCCCCCTTCCTTCCTTACCTATGGCTGCTGCCGCTCCCGCCGTCCCTGGTACCAAAGGCACCGTGCGCCAGGTGATCGGCCCCGTGCTCGACGTGGAATTTCCTGCGGGCAAGCTGCCCAAGATCTTCAACGCCCTTCGCATTGAGGGCACCAACTCCGCCGGCCAGCAGGTCGCCCTTACCGCCGAGGTGCAGCAGCTGCTGGGCGACCACCGGGTCCGCGCCGTGGCCATGAGCAGCACTGACGGCCTGGTGCGCGGCATGAGCGCCCTCGACACCGGCGCCCCCATCTCCGTCCCCGTGGGTGAGGCCACCCTGGGCCGCATCTTCAACGTGCTGGGTGAGCCCGTCGACGAGCAGGGCCCCGTCAGCAGCACCATGACGGCCCCGATCCACCGCCAGGCCCCCAAGCTCACCGAGCTGGAGACCAAGCCCCGCGTCTTCGAGACCGGTATCAAGGTGATCGACCTGCTGGCCCCCTACCGCCAGGGCGGCAAGGTGGGCCTGTTCGGTGGCGCCGGTGTCGGCAAGACCGTTCTGATCCAGGAGCTGATCAACAACATCGCCAAGGAGCACGGCGGCGTCTCGGTGTTCGGCGGCGTGGGCGAGCGCACCCGTGAGGGCAACGACCTGTACGAGGAATTCAAGGAGTCCGGCGTGATCAACGCCGACGACCTCTCCAAGTCGAAGGTGGCCCTCTGCTACGGCCAGATGAACGAGCCCCCCGGCGCCCGCATGCGCGTGGGCCTGTCGGCGCTCACCATGGCCGAGCACTTCCGTGACGTGAACAAGCAGGACGTGCTGCTGTTCATCGACAACATCTTCCGCTTCGTTCAGGCCGGCTCGGAAGTGAGCGCCCTGCTGGGCCGCATGCCTTCGGCCGTGGGCTACCAGCCCACCCTCGGCACCGACGTGGGTGAGCTGCAGGAGCGCATCACCTCCACCCTGGAGGGTTCGATCACCTCGATCCAGGCCGTCTACGTCCCTGCCGACGACCTCACCGATCCGGCCCCCGCCACCACCTTCGCCCACCTTGACGCCACCACCGTGCTGAGCCGCGGTCTGGCCTCCAAGGGCATCTACCCGGCGGTGGATCCCCTCGATTCCACCAGCACCATGCTCCAGCCCGCCGTCGTCGGCGACGAGCACTACCGCACCGCCCGAGCCGTCCAGTCCACCCTGCAGCGCTACAAGGAACTGCAGGACATCATCGCGATCCTGGGTCTGGACGAACTCTCCGAAGACGACCGCCGCACGGTGGACCGGGCCCGCAAGATCGAGAAGTTCCTCTCCCAGCCGTTCTTCGTCGCCGAGATCTTCACCGGCCAGTCCGGTGAGTACGTGAAGCTCGAAGACACCATCAAGGGCTTCAACATGATCCTCGCCGGTGAACTCGACGACCTGCCCGAAGCCGCCTTCTACCTGGTGGGCAACATCGATCAGGTGAAGGCCAAGGCCGCCAAGATCCTCGCCGACGCCAAGTCCTGATCCGGGAAACCCCATGACCCTCACCCTGCGCGTCCTCGCCCCCGATCAGAGCGTCTTCGACGGCACCGCCGACGAAGTCATCCTGCCCGGCACCACCGGCCAGCTCGGCATCCTCACCGGCCACGTCTCCATGCTCACCGCCCTCGAGAGCGGCGTGCTGCGGGTGCGGGAAGGCGCTAACTGGCAGTCGATCGCCCTGATGGGGGGCTTCGCCGAGGTGGTCGCCAATGAGGTCACCGTGCTCGTCAACGGCGCCGAACTGGGCAGCAGCATCAATGCCGCCGCCGCTCAGAGCGATTTCGAAGCGGCCCAGCAGGCCGCGGCGGCGCTGGAAGGCTCCGACCCCAGCCCCGAGAAGGTGAAGGCCCAGCAGGCTCTGGCCCGCGCCCGCGCCCGTCTCCAGGCCAGCAAGGGCGCCTGATCGCGCCCCTGCGGAGCGGGATGCCGCGGCCATGGGCAAGGGTCGGGAGCTGGGTCTGCAGCTGCGGGAGTGGATCGCCACCGGTGCCGTCAGCCTGGACAACCCCCAGGCCCTCGCCAACCGCCTGATCGACGCCCTCGGGGCGGAGGATACCTTGCGCGGTCCCGTGCGGGACCTGGCCACCCAGCCCCTGCTGCAGAGGGTGCTGCAGCTCCAGGGGGGTCCCCAGCGCAGTGCCGTCGCCGCCCTCAGCAGCCATCTGGCCGGGATCTACGCCCCGGCCGTGCTGGCCGAACTGCTCGACCTGCTTGAGGCCTGCTCCGGCGTGGCCACCTCCAGGCCCGGCTCCGCCGCGGCTGGCACCGGTTCCCCGGCCGCCGCCCTTCCCCTGGGCCGGCTGGAGGCCCTGCGCCCCCTCGGCCCCGGGCTGGCCCTGGCCGCCGCCTCGGCCCCGGTGCTGTTCTGGGCCGGCGGCGAGCTGGACCAGTGGTTCTTCGATCCCTGGGGCTGGGGCAGCGGCCCGGTGCTGGTGGTGGCCCTGGCCCTGATTCAGGCCCTGGCCCTGGGCCCCCTCAAGGACCTGCGCCGCCGCTGGCCCCTGAGCCTCGAGGCCAGCGGTGACCCCCACCGCGCCTGGTGCTGGATCACGGCCCCCTGGATCCATGCCGCCAACGGCGAGGCCCTGCTCAACCTGGGGATCCTGGTGATCGTGCTGGGCGGCACGCCGCTGCCGCTCTCCTCCCTGCTGCTGCGCTACGCGCTCGTCGCCCTGGCCACCACGGCGCCGGCGGTGCTGGTGGCCCGCCGGGCCCGGGTGCTGCGGCAATGGGACGGCGCGTCCGGGCCCATCGCCGCCCTCATCGCCCTGGCCTGCAGCCTCAGCCTGCTGCACTGGAAGGTGCATCCCTTCGTGGTCGGTGAGGTCGACTTTCCGGCCTGGGTGCTGCTGGTGGTGTACGGGGCGCTGCAGCTGGGCTGGCAGCTGCCCCGCCGCGATCCCCAGGACACCAGCACCCCCCTCGCCCGGCTCCTGAGCAGCCCCTGGTGCTGGGGGACCCTGGCCGGCATCGCCTGGGCCCTGGTGACCCGGGCTCAGGAGCTGGGCAGGGGCCTGGGCTGGCTGGGCTGAGGGGCTCGCCTGGCCGCTTCAGCCCGCCAGGGCCCGCATGTACCGTCCCCAGAGCTCGGCCACGAGGGCGCCGGAGGCGGCCTCGGCGGGGCGGTTGTCATCGTTGCCCATCCAGATGCCGGTGAGGATGCGGCTGGAGGGGGAGTAGCCCACGAACAGCACATCGACGCCGTTGTCGGTGGTGCCGGTCTTGCCGCGGGCATCGGCCACCACCCCGGCGGTGCGGCCGGTGCCGCCGCTCACCACCCCCTGCAGCAGGGCATCCATCTCGGCGGCCACCGCCGGGTCGATCAGCTGCTGGGGCTTCTCGCCGATCGGTGTGGTGACGCCGGTGGCCGGACAGGTGGCCAGGGAGCGCACCGAGCCGCAGATGCCCAGGTCGTAGATGCGCGTCACGCCATGCAGGGGCACCGAGCGGCCGCCGTTGGCCACCACGGCATAGGCCCGGGCCAGTTCGTAGAGGAAGGTCTCCTTGCCGCCCAGCACCATCGAGAAGCTCTCCTCCATCGGCGTGCTGATGCCCAGCTGGCGGGCCTTGGCCACCACCTTGTTCAGGCCGGCTTGCTGGGCCAGCCGCAGGGCCACCACGTTCTCGGAGCTGGCGAAGCCCGCCGCCACGCTGGTGCTGCCACCGCCGCCCCGGCAGCCGGCCACGTAGGCCAGGGGGGCGCAGGAGACGGCATCGCCGGGTTTCGCCCCCGCCTCCAGGGCCGCCAGGAAGGCGAACAGCTTGAAGGTGGATCCGGGCTGACGCAGGGCCTGCACCCGATCGAAGCTCGAACGGCTGTAGTCGCCGCCGCCGACGTAGGCCAGGATCGCGCCGGTGGCGTAGTCGATCGAGATCAGGGCGCCCTGGGTGAGCCCGGCCCGGCCCCCCGGCCCCTCGAGGAACCCCTTCAGCTCTTTCTGGGCGATGGCCTGCAGGCGCGGATCGATGCTGCTGATCACCGCGTAGTTGCCCCGGGCCTCCGGACTGCTGAGGTCGAGGGCGAAGCGGCGTCCCTCCAGCTCGCCGATCACGTAGTCGCTGAAGAAGGGGTAGCTGGAATAGGTTGATTCGCGGCAGGCGGAGGGGTCGATGTTCAGCGGCCGGCGGCGGGCGTCGATCAGGGCCTGGTCGGAGAGATACCCCTCGGCGTGCATCCGCCCCAGCACCAGGTCGCGGCGCTCCCTGCCCCAGGTGGGGTTTCCCCGGTTGCAGGGGCTGTAGCTGTTGGGGCTCGGCAGCAGGCCCACCAGGAACGCCGATTCCGCCACGTCCAGGGCACTGGCCGACTTGCGGAAGTAGAGCTGGGCCGCCTGCTCGAAGCCCTCCGCCCCCAGGCCCAGGTAGGCCCGGTCGAGGTACATCTTGAGGATGCGGTTCTTGCTGAAGCCCGCCTCCAGCTGCCAGGCCACCCACAGCTCCCGCAGCTTGCGGGCCACCGACACGTCGGTGCCCACGGCCGGATAGACCATGCGGGCCACCTGCTGGGCCAGGCCGCTGCCGCCGCCGGTGCCCTGCACCAGGGAGCGCAGGGTGCCGAACAGGTCGATGCCGCTGTTCCAGCCGAAGCGCGAATCCTCCGAGGCGATCAGGGCCTGGCGCAGGTGCAGGGGGTAGTCGGCCAGGGTCGGCAGGGCCGTGGAGGAGCCCTCGGCCGCATCGATCTGGCGGCCGTCGGTGGAGAACACCTTCACCGGACCGCTCACCGAGCGGATCGAGGAGCCGCCGGCAACCGTGGTGGCCAGCAGCAGGCCCCCCAGGGCCACGCCCGAACCGAGGAGGGCGCCGATGGCCCCCCAGTGCACCAGCTGCCCCAGGGGGCTGCGGGGATGGCGGTACACCAGGGTGGGCGCCTCCCCCTTGAGCGGGGAGCCGAGCTGGAGCCGGTCCCCGTCCCGCAGGCGGATGGCGCGGATGCGGCGATCCCGGTGGAACAGGCCGTTGGCGGAGCCGAAGTCCTCGCCCACGTAGTCCCGGTCACCGGGCCTCTCCTGCTCGACGATGCCGTGCACCCGGCTGACGCCGGTGGCGTCGGCCTGCAGCTCGCAGAGGGGATCCCGGCCGACGCGATAGCGGCCCCCCTCCAGCGCCAGCCGCCGGCGGCACTGGCCGCCGATCCAGAGTTCCAGCCAGGCGTCGTGGTGCCTTAGCCCCACCAGGGCCGTGGTCACGGCCCGGCGACGGCCCCCATCTGCAGCCGGGCTGCGAAGGGCCTGCCAGACGCTCCGCCAACCCGCGGCGGGTTCGGGTGCGGTGGGCGTTTCGGTGCCAGGGGGGCTGCCAGGGGGGGTGATGTCGCCAGGCGACGCCTGCTCCGTCGTCCCCACCATCCCCGGCCCGTCCGCCTTGCTCCCATACGCTACCCGCAGCGATCGGAGCGGCCGGCCAGGTGGAGCAACGCCGGGATCCATGGGCACCCTTCCGCATCTGGACCGCCCTGACCATCGGGGTGTACGCGGTTCGGGCCACCTTTGCCGCCACCTGGGTGGGGGCGATCCCCGGCTGGGTGCTGCTGCTCCTGCTGCTGGTGGCGCTGCTGCTGGCCAGCTGGGCGCTGCTCTTCCCCGGGCGGGTCGTCCCCTGGCGGGAGGGGGAACCGGTGGGCTGGTGGGGCCGGTTCCTGGCCGATCGCCGTCTCGGCCGCCGCGGCGGAGCGGTGGACGATCCGCCATGAGCGCCCTGCCCCGCCTGTTGCTGCGCGACGATCCCGGCCGGAGCGTGCCGCTCGATCCCCGCACGCCCCTCTCCATCGGCCGGGATTCGGCCAGCGGCCTCTGCCTGGCCGAGGCCCGGGGCGTCTCCCGCCACCATGCCCTGGTGCGGGTGTCGCGCACCCGGCCGGGCCAGTGGCTGCTCTGCGACACCGGCAGCGCCAACGGCACCTATCTCGAGGGGGCCCGACTCAAGGACTGCCGCCCCCTCTCCGACGGCGACGAGATCCGCCTGGGCCTGAACGGGCCGGTGCTCCAGTTCCGCGCCGGCGGCAGCCCGCCCGCCAGCGCCCCGCCGGCGTCCTCTGCCAAAGCCACCCGCGGGCGATCGGCGCCGGTGCCGGTGCCGACGGCGGTGGCCGGCCAGCTGGATTTCGCCGGCCGCTCCCTGCCCCTTGATCGGATCCGCTCGGCCTACGTGCGCAGCCGCCGGCGCCATCCCCAGGCCTTCAGCTGGTGCCTGCTGCTCTGCCTGGGCGGGCTGCTGCTGCTCCCCTTCCCCTGGCTGTTCTGGCCGCTGCAGGCGGGGGCGCTGGCGGGCTGGATCCTGCTGGGCTCCCGCTGGGAGCATCTGCTGGAGGTGACGCTCCAGGACGGCCTGGCCTACCGGCACCGCTTCGACAGCCTGGCGACGGCCCTGGCCCACCGCAACGGCATCCGCCGAGCGATGGCGGCGGCGGCGCAGGCCGGGAGGCGGCCATGAACTGGATCCTGCCGGAGGGGGCCAGCCTCGGCTTTGAGGGGCTGGCGGCCCCGCTGCGGATCGTCCGCGGCCTCGGGGGCGGCACCCAGGGCCAGGTGTACGAGGTTGAGCTGGAGGGCGAGCGGCTGGCCCTGAAGTGGTATCTACCGGCCTGCATCGCCCGCGACGCCGGCCTGGAGCGGCGCCTGGCGGCCAGCATCCGCTCGGCCGCGCCCAACGACGCCTTTCTCTGGCCGATCGCCCTGCTGCGGGCCAGCCCCGCCAGTCGGTCCCTGATCCGCATCCGCGAGGAGAGCTTCGGCTACCTGATGCCCCTGCGGCCCGCCGCCTATGTGGGCGCCAGCGAGCATGCCGCCGGCCGGCTGGCGATCGGCCTGCGCCAGGTGCTGCGGGCCTGCTTCGGTCTGGCCGACGCCTTCCACGCCCTGCACCTGGCGGGCCTCTGCTACAAGGACGTCTCCCTGGGCAACCTCTTCCTGGAGCCCGGCGGCGGCGGCATCCTCATCTGCGACAACGACAACGTCGCCGTGGACGGGGCCGACCAGGGCGCGGTGCTGGGCACCCCGGGTTTCATGGCCCCGGAAGTTCTGCTGGGGCAGGCCCGGCCCGGGGCCGACAGCGACCTCTTCTCCCTGGCGGTACTGCTGTTCCGGCTGCTCACCCGCCACGACCCCCTCAAGGGCCAGATGGAGCTGGCGATCCGCTGCCTCGACGAGCCGGCCCGCCGTCGCCTCTACGGCGAGGACCCGGTGTTCATCTTCGATCCGGTGGACGTCCGCAACCGGCCCGACCCGATCGAGCACGCCGCAGCCCTGATCACCTGGCCCATCTACCCCCGCCGCCTAAAGGCCCTGTTCGAGCAGACCTTCTGCCGCGGCATGACGCAGCCCTCCCGCCGGACCCTCACCGGCCAGTGGAAGCAGGAGCTGGCCCGCACCCTTGATCAACGCACCCTCTGCCCCGCCTGCGGCCAGGAGAACTTCCAGGCCGCAGGCGCGCCGGCGCTGTGCTGGAGCTGCGGCAGCCCCCTGCCGCAGCCGATCACCCTGTCCCTGCCCCGGGGCTCGGTGCTGGCCGCCCCGGACAACGAGATCTACCCCCACCACTTCGATGCCCTGGTCGGGGAGGATCTGCGCAGGCCGTTCGCCCGGGTGGTGGCCCATCCCCAGGAGCCCCGACGCCTGGGACTGTGCAATCTCTCGTCCGCCGCCTGGAGCGCCGAGGCCGCCGATGGCCGCAGCTGGCCGGTGGGCCCTGGCGAGAGCTGTAGCCTCGCGGCACTGTCCCGAATCCTCACCCCGGCGGGTCCGATCGCCGTGCAGCGCCCCATCCCGCCAGCCCCCGCCGCCTGAGAGATGCCGTTTCCCGACGTCAAGCTGGCCAACCGGCCGCTCCATTTCCTCTACCTGTGCGACTGCTCCGGCTCCATGGCCGCCTCGGGCAAGATGCAGGCCCTCAACCAGGCCATCCGCCAGTCGCTGCCGGGCATGGCGGCGGTCGCCCGGGACAACCCGGAGGCCCGGGTGCTGGTGCGGGCCGTGAGTTTCGCCGACCGTGCCGCCTGGCACATCGCGACCCCTACGCCGGTGGAGCAGCTGGAGTGGCGGGATCTGCAGGCGGGCGGCATCACGGCGATGGGGGCCGCCCTGCAGCTCGTGGCGGCGGCGCTCCAGACCCCGCCGATGGAGGTGCGCGCCCTGCCGCCGGTGCTGGTGCTGATCTCCGATGGCCAGCCCACCGACGACTTCGCCGCCGGCCTTGAGGCCCTGCGGCGGGTGCCCTGGGCCCAGAAGGCGGTGCGCCTGGCCATCGCCCTGGGCCATGACGCCGACCTGGAGGTGCTGCAGCGGTTCATCGGCACCGAGCCGGCGACGCCCGGCCGATCCCCCCGCCGTCCGCTGCAGGCGAGCAACGCCACCTCCCTGGCCCAGTACATCCAGTGGGCCTCCACGGCGGTGGTGGGGGCCGCCTCGATGCCGGCCAGCCGGGTGAGCGAGACGCCCCTGGAGCCTGCGGCGGGCAACATCCCCCTGCCGGATCTACCCCCCACCGTGCTCGATCCCACCGACGACGTCGGTCCCGTGGTGTGGTGAACCGCTGGGTGGCGCCGATCGGTGCCAGCCGGACCGGGGCCGCCCACCGCCGCGCCGGCCGCCCCTGCCAGGACGCCGTGCTCTGCCGCGAGCTGCGGGGCCTGGAGGGGCAGCCGGTGATGGTGATGGCGGTGGCCGATGGCCATGGCGGGCGCCGCTACCGGCGCAGCGAGGTGGGCAGTCGCCTGGCCTGCGAAACGGCCCTGGCCGCGGTGCAGGGTGGCCTGGCCGCCAGGTCCCTGGACGGGGGGGAGGAGGGCTGGAGCCGCTGGTTGGAGCGGGACCTGCCCGAGGCGATCCAGCGCGGCTGGCTGGAGGCGGTGGCGGCCCACTGGCAGAGCGATCCGGGGGGGGGCGGCTTCGAGGCCCTGCTCTATGGGAGCACCCTGGGCCTGGTGGTGATGACCCCCCGCTGGTGGGGCCACACCGGCCTGGGCGACTGGGATCTGGTGCGGGTGGAGGCGGACGGCCAGGCCCGGCTGCTGGAGGAGGAGGACGAGCCCACCGCCCTCGGGGAGGCCACCTGCAGCCTCTGCCAGCCCCGGGCCGCCTCCCTGTTCGCCCGCCGGGCGGGCCTGCATCCGCTCGATGGCGGGGCCGCCGACTTCGCCCTGGTGCTCTGCACCGACGGCATCCGCAAGTCCTGTGCCACCGACGGCGACTTCCTCACCCTGGCGGCCTGGCTGGCCCGCGGCGACGGCGAAGCGGACCCCGAGGCGGCCGGCACCCTGGCGGCGGCGCTGGACCGGATCAGCCGCGAGGGCAGCGGCGACGACGTGACCGTGGCGATTGGTCGTGCCTGGAGCCCCGGCGGCGGGCCGCCACCACCCCTGCCTCCGCCGCCCGTCGCACCGGCTTCATTGGCTCCTCCGGCGCCCCCTGCAACGGAGCCCGCCCAGGAGCCCCTTCCCCGGCGGCGGCGCCCGGCGATCGGCCGGGCGGTGGCCATCGGCCTGGCCCTGGCCGGCGCCGTAGGGAGCTGGCTGGCCTGGAACTGGCCCCGCACCCCGACAGCCCTGCCGGCGGCGCCCGGCTCCCCGGGGCTGCGGGCCGCCCTCAGCGAAGTGGAACGCCTCTGCGGCCAGCCGGCCGCCATTCCCCTGGAGCTGCGCCGCCGCCGTGAGCTGTTCGTCGCCCTGAGCCAGGGCCGGCGGGATCCCGCCCCGCTGAAGGCCGCGGCCGCCGCCGATCCCCTCGCCGCCCTGATCGCCGCCGATCTCCCGGCGGTGCCGCCTGGGACGATGCGGGGGCCGGTGCCTGCCCCCAATCCCGAGCCCCGCCGTCCCCTGCGGGCCCTCGGGGCCTGCCCCGCCCTGCTGGAGGCCCTCGACCGGCAGTGGGCCGTCACCCCGGCCGCCCCCTCTCCTTGAACCCCATGGCCCTGCGTCTGCTGCTCGACTGCGCCGATCCCCTGGAGTGGGAGCGCTGGCTGCCCAGCGGCCTGTTCCAGGGCGTCACCACCAACCCGACCCTGCTGCGGCGGGCCGGCCAGCCCTGCAACCTCGACCACCTGGCGCAGCTGAGCGAGCGCGCCGCGGCCCTCGGCTGCCGGGAGATCCATCTGCAGACCTGGGGCGCCGATGCTGAGCAGCAGCTGGCCAACGGCCGGGCCCTCGCCGCCATCGATCCCCAGCGGGTGTTCGTGAAGGTGCCGATCACCCGCCAGGGGGCGGCGGTGGCGCGGGACCTGATCGCCGAAGCTGTTCCGGTCACCTTCACGGCCTGCTACGAGGTGGCCCAGGTGCTGGTGGCCGCCGCCCTCGGGGCCGATGGCATCGCCGCCTACCTGGGGCGGATCAGCGATCTGGGCCGGGATGGACACGGCGAGTTGATCGCCATGCAGCGCGCCCTGGAGGGGGTGGGGTCGGGCACGCGGCTGCTGGTGGCCAGCCTGCGCCAGCCGCAGGATCTGGCCCGTCTGGCCGCCGCCGGCCTGGCCCACCACACGATCAGCCCGGCGATCGCCGCTGGCCTCTTCGGCAGCCCGGACACGGCCGCGGCCGCGGAACGCTTCGAAGCGGACGCCGCAGAGAACTGAGCCCGGGGGCTCGCCAGGGCAGGCGGATCAGAACGCCGTGGGGATCAGGCGGTCCCGCAGAAGGTGACGTCGGGGAACTTGAGCTTGGCTTCATCGAGGGACTTGCCGCGCCCTTCCTCCTGCCAGTAGTTGATCACCTCGGTGGCCTTGTTGAGGATCTCGACCCGCTCGTTGTCGGTGATCCAGCTCTTGGCTTCGAGCTCACCTTTGAGGGTTTCCCAGGCGTCTTCCCGGGGCCAGAAGAAGTAGGCGGTGAGGGGGCTGGGCCCGCCGCCGACGATCTGATCCACCGCCAGGGCGACGTTGTCGGGCAGCCAGAGGATCTTCACAAGAAAGCGGCCCTCGTCGGCCTTGGGGGTGTAGCCCGAAGGGACCCCGTCCTCGTCGATGGTGGCGGTGGCCAGGGCGGCACTGCCGCCGCGCAGCACCGGACGCCCTTCGGTGGTGTCGGCTGCGATGGCCGCCGGGATGGCGCTCAGGGCAGCGGCCTCGGCACTCTCAGGGGCAGTCACGGTTTCGGCGCTCAAGGAGAAACGGCAATTGCCTAACCTACCAGCCGATTCGCAGCAACCCCACTGGCCGCCTCCGCCGCCCCCCGCGCCGTCCTGCTCTTCGACATCGACGGCGTGATCAGGGATGTGGCGGGCAGCTACCGGCGCGCCATCGTCGAAACCGTGCGCCATTTCAGTGGCTGGGCCCCGGAGAGCGCCGTGATCGACGCCCTCAAGGGGGAGGGCTGCTGGAACAACGACTGGCAGGCCTCGATGGAGCTGCTGCGCCGCCACGGCACCGACCCCCTGCCCGCCTGGGACCATCTGGTGGCGGTGTTCAGCGATCACTACTTCGGCGGCGATCCGGAGGGGGACCCCGCCCTCTGGCGGGGCTTCATCGGCAGCGAGCCCCTGCTGGTGGACACCTCCTTTTTCGCGGCCCTCAGCGACCTGGGGATCGCCTGGGGCTTCGTCAGCGGCGCCGAGCCCCCTTCCGCCCGCTTCGTGCTGGAGCAGCGGCTGCAGCTGGTGGCGCCGCCCCTGGTGGCCATGGGCCAGGCCCCCGACAAGCCCGACCCCACCGGCCTGCTGGCCCTGGCGGCCACCCTGGCCCGCGTGCCCCTGGGCCCCGGGGCCCCGGCGGTGGCCTACCTGGGCGACACGGTGGCCGACGTGGAGACCGTGCACCGGGCCCGCTCCGAGGCGCCCGGCCAGCGCTTCGAGGCCCTCGCCGTGGCCCCCCCCCACCTGCAGCAGGCGGGCCGGGAGGCCGATCGTCAGCGCTACGAGGCCCAGCTGCGCCGGGCCGGAGCCGACCGCCTTCTGGGTTCCACCTGTCAGGTGCTGGAGCTGTTCAGCGCTCCATCGCCGCCGGCGCCTTGAGGGCGGCGGCCGTGAGCACCTCGTGGCCGCGGTCGGTCACAGCCACGTCATCCT
This sequence comes from Cyanobium gracile PCC 6307, assembly GCF_000316515.1. Classification (NCBI taxonomy): domain Bacteria; kingdom Bacillati; phylum Cyanobacteriota; class Cyanophyceae; order Synechococcales; family Prochlorococcaceae; genus Cyanobium; species Cyanobium gracile. The sequence goes on from NC_019675.1 coordinate 3,085,834, forward strand.
CGATGCGGATGCCGATCCCCTTCCAGCGCTCCGCGATGGCGGGCTGGCCCTCGGGCACCGCCAGCCGGTCGCTCACATAAAGGCCGGGTTCCACCGTCAGCACCATGCCCGACTCGAGGGCGACGTGGTGCTCGCCCAGCCGGTAGGCGCCCACGTCATGGACGTCAAGCCCCAGCCAGTGGCCGGTGCGGTGCATGTAGAGATGGCGGTAAGCCCCCTGCTCGATCAGCCCGTCCACCGCGCCGCTCAGCAGGCCCAGCTCCACCAGCCCCTCCACCAGCACCCGCACAGCGGTGTCGTGGACCCCTTCGGCAGTCTGGCCCGGGGCCACCGCCGCCACCGCCGCCTCCTGGGCGGCCAGCACCAGCTCGTAAAGGGCCCGCTGCTCGCCGCTGAAGCGACCGTTGACGGGGAAGGTGCGGGTGATGTCGCCGTTGTAGTAATCGCTGAGGCTGCAGCCCGCGTCAATCAGCAGCAGGTCGCCGTCCCGCAGCCGGTCGGCGTTGGCGGTGTAGTGCAGGACGCAGGCGTTGTCGCCACCGGCCACGATGGATCCATAGGCAGGCCCGCGCGCTCCCTGCTCAAGAAAGTGCTGCTCGATCACGGCCTGCACCTGCCGCTCGCTGAGGCCGGGACGCGCCACCTGCCGGGCCAGTTCATGGGCCTCGGCGGAGATGCGGGCGGCCTCCCGCAGGCGGGCCAGTTCCTCCGGCTCCTTGCGCAGCCGCAGCTCGTGCAGCAGGGGGCAGGGGGCCACCAGCCCCAGGGCGGCCTTGCCACTGCGGGGGGCCCGGTCCAGCTGGCGTCCCCAGGCGGCGAGCACCAAGGGCTCCACCTGGGGATGGCGGCCCACCCGGAAGGCGATCCCTTCGGCACCGTCGAGGTACTCCGGCAGCCGCTCGGCCAGCTCGCTGCGCGGATGGGCCAGATCTGCGGCAAAGGTTGTGACGGCCCCTTCGCAACCCCAGCGGAAGCCGTTCCACACCTCGGCCCCCGGATCCTTCGCCTCCACGAACAGCACGAAGGGGGTCTCGGGCCGGTGGGGCAGGAACAGGGCCACGGCACCGGGCTCGTCGAAGCCGGTGAGGTACCAGAAATCGCTGTTCTGGCGGAAGCTGTGTTCCACATCGGCGTGGTGGGTCACCAGCGCCGCCCCCGGGATCACCGCGGCCGCGCCGCCCAGCTGCTGCAGAAACCGCTGGCGACGGCGGGCCAGCAGGGCGGGGTCGATCGGGGGGGTCGGGGGCATCGAAGCGAAGGGATGGACAGCGAGAAGATGGCACAGCCGATTTAATACACGTGATCCCCCCGAACCTGCACGTGCCGATCCTGTCTGTTTCGATCAGCCGCGGATGAACGATCTCCTGCTCCTGGTGCTGGCGGTGGTCGGGATGCTGATGGGGTCCTTTCTGTGCTCGGGGGTGGAGGCGGCCCTGCTCACCGTCAACCCGGTGAAGGTGCATGAACTGGCGAGCCGCCCCCGGCCGGTGGCGGGGGCCCGGCGGCTGGAGAGCCTGCGTCAGCGCCTCGGCCGCACCCTGGCGGTGCTGGTGATCGCCAACAACATCTTCAACATCTTCGGCAGCCTGATGGTGGGCGGCTTCGCCAGTGTCGTCTTCTCCCGCCTCGGCGTCAGCGGCCCTGCCCTGCCCCTGTTCTCGGTGGCCCTCACCGTGCTGGTGATCCTGCTGGGGGAGATCCTGCCCAAGGCCATCGGCAGCAAGCTGGCCCTGCCGGTGGCCCTCGCCACGGCCCCTGCCCTGGGGGTGTTCACCCGGCTGATGCTGCCTCTGGTGCTGCTGCTGGAGCGCATCCTGCCGGCGATCACGGCCGAGAACGAGATCAGCACCGACGAAGAGGAGATCCGCCTGCTGGCCAGGCTCGGTTCCCAGAAGGGGCAGATCGAGGCCGATGAGGCCGCCATGATCGCCAAGGTGTTCCAGCTCAACGACCTCACCGCCCGCGACCTGATGCTGCCCCGGGTGTCGGCCCCCACCCTGGCGGGCCATCAGAGCCTCGATGAGCAGCGCTCCACCCTGCTGCGCCACACCACCGCCTGGTGGGTGGTGCTGGGGGAGGAGGTGGACGAGGTGCTGGGGGTGGCCAGCCGCGAGCAGCTCCTCACCGCCCTGGTGGAGGGGCGGGGGGCCAGCCAGGCCGCCGACCTCTGCGAACCGGTGGAGTTCGTGCCGGAGATGATCCGGGCCGACCGCCTGCTCACCAGCTTCCGCCGCAACGGTTCCGGGGTGCGGGTGGTGGTCGATGAGTTCGGCGGTTTCGTGGGGGTGATCGGGCCTGAGGCGGTGCTGGCGGTGCTGGCGGGCTGGTGGCGCCGGCCCGCCTCCGCCGCGGAGAGTCCCCCGTGACGGCGTCGGCCCCGGCTCCGGCGACCGCCGCCCCCCCGCCGCCGAGCGCTGCCGCCAGCTGCTGGCCCGCTGGCGCGCGGAGCTGGTGCTCAGCGGCCGGGAGCAGGCGGCCCTGGCGCCGGAGCTGGCCAGCCTCGACCGCCAGCTGGAGCGCCTGCGCCGCCGCCGGCCGCGTGTGGCGGTGTTCGGCCGGGTGGGGGTGGGCAAGTCGAGCCTGCTCAATGCCCTTCTCGGCGAGGAGCACTTCGCCACCGATGTGGCCCACGGCTGCACCCGCCGCCAGGAGCAGCGGGCCTGGGGCCAGCCCGTGGCCGGCCTGGAGGGGGTCGACCTGGTGGACACCCCCGGCATCGATGAGATCGCCGCCGCCGCTCGCTCGCGCCTGGCGGCCCGGGTGGCGGTGGGCGCCGACCTGGTGCTGCTGGTGATCGACAGCGACCTCACGGTGATGGACGCCCAGGCCCTCGACGACCTGCTGGCCTCCGGCAAGCCGCTGCTGCTGGTGCTGAACCGCAGCGACTGCTGGCCGGAGGCCGAACGGGACGCCCTGCTCGCCAGCATTGACCGGCGCCTGCCGCCGGGGGCCCGCCAGCTGCGGCCCCTGCCGGTGGCGGCCGCCCCCCGGGCGGCCCGCCTGCGCCCCGATGGTCGGGTCCGCAGCGAAGCGGCTCCCCCGCGGGTGGAGCCCCTGCGCCGGGAGCTCACCGGCCTGCTGGAACGCCACGGGGAGTTGCTGCTGGCCCTCAACGCCCTGCGGGCCGCCGACCGCTTCAGCCAGGCCCTGCACCGCTGCCGGCTGCGCCACGGTCGCCGCCAGGCCCAGGGCCTGATCGGCCGCTTCGCGGCCCTCAAGGCCACGGGGGTGGCGGCCAACCCCCTGCTGCTGCTCGACCTGGCCGGTGGTCTGGCCTGTGACAGCGCCCTGGTGGTGCAGCTCTGCCAGCTCTATGGCCTGCCGATGACCCGCAGCGGTGCCCGCGCCCTGCTGGCCCGTCTGGGTGGCCACAACGCCCTGCTGGGGGGCGCCCAGCTGGGCCTGCAGTTGCTGCTGGGTGGCCTGCGCCAGCTGCTGCTGCTGGCGGCGCCCCTGAGCGGCGGCCTGAGCCTGGCGCCGGCGGCGCCGGTGGCCCTGGCCCAGGCGGCCCTGGCGGTGCACACCACCCGCCGCACGGGCCGGCTCGCCGCCGCCGAGCTGCTGCGCGCTGCCACCGCCGCGGGCCAGCCGGGGGCCCTGCTGCGCCGGCTGGTGCGGCAGGATCCCGAGACCCGGCGTTGGCTGAGCGAATGGCAGCAGCAGGGGGGCCAGGGCAGCGCCGGCGGCGGCCTGCAGCCATGACGGCCGCCAGCGGTGACGCCCCGTTGAGCCGTCTTGCCCTGTTCGGCACCAGCGCCGATCCCCCCACCCGCGGCCACCGGGCCCTGTTGGAGGGGCTGCTGGGCCTGTTCCCCCAGGTGCTCACCTGGGCCAGCGACAACCCGCTCAAGCACCACGGCGCCCCCCTGGAGGTGCGCTCGGCCCTGCTGGCTGCCCTGGTGGCCGCCATCGACGACCCGCGGCTCAGCCTGGAGCAGGACCTCAGCAGCCCCTGGGCGGTGGAGACCCTGGAGCGGGCCCGGGCCCGCTGGCCCGAGAGGGAGCTGGTGTTCGTGGTGGGCAGCGACCTGGCCGGCCAGATCCACCGCTGGAGGCGGGCCGAGGAGCTGCTGCGCGGCTGCCGGCTCGGCATCGCCCGCCGCCAGGGCTGGCCCCTGGAGGCGGCGGATCTGGAGCGGCTGCGGGGGCTGGGGGCCACCCTCGACCTGCTGCCCCTGGCGATCCCCCCCAGCGCCAGTTCCCGCATCCGGGAGCAGCCCGATCCGGCCCAGGTACCGTCCGAACTCTGGCCGGTGCTGCTGCAGCACAATCTCTACGGCCTCTCCGAGCCCTGATGCGCCTCGCCCTGGCCCAGCTCAATCCCCTGGTGGGCGACCTGGAGGGCAACGGCCGGCGGATCCTGGCGGCCGCCGAGCGGGCCCGCGCCGGCGGCGCCGACCTGCTGCTCACCCCCGAGCTGTCGCTGTGGGGCTATCCGCCCCGGGATCTGCTGCTGCGGCCCGCCCTGATCCAGCGCCAGGAGCGGGTCCTGGCGTCCCTGGCGGCGGCCTGCCCAGACGGACTGGCCCTGCTGGTGGGGGTGGCCGAGCCGGTGGCCGGCCGGCGCCAGCCGGGGCTGCATAACGCCCTGGCCCTGGTGGAGCGGGGCGGCTGGCGGATCGTCTGCCGCAAGCGCCTGCTGCCCAGCTACGACGTCTTCGACGAACGCCGCTACTTCCTGCCCGGCGACGCCCCCGCGGTGCTGGAGCTGGAAGCGGGAGGCCATCCCTGGCGCCTGGGGCTGACGATCTGCGAGGACCTCTGGGTGGAGGAGAACCTGCGCAGCCGCTGGCCGGACGCGGTCGATCCGATCGCCGATCTGGCGCCCCGGCGGATCGACCTGCTGCTCAACCTCTCGGCCTCCCCCTTCGGCCGCGGCAAGGGGGAGGTGCGCCAGGGGCTGGCGGCCCGGGCGGCGGCCCGGCTGGGGGTGCCGGTGGTCTACCTCAACCAGGTGGGCGGCAACGACGAGCTGGTCTTCGATGGCGCCAGCTTCGTGGTGGACCGGACCGGCCGGCCCCTGCTGCGGCTGGCCTGTGCCGCCGAGGACCTCGCCCTCTGGCCGCTGGCCCCGGCCCCCGTCTCGCCCGGCGGCGGAGACGCGGAGCCCGTCCCGGCCGCGGCGCCGCCGGACCCCTGGGAGCAGCTGCTGCGGGTGCTGGTGCTGGGGGTGCGCGACTACGCCGCCAAGTGCGGCTTCCAGCGGGCCCTGCTGGGGCTGAGTGGCGGCATCGATTCGGCCCTGGTGGCAGTGATCGCCGCCGCGGCCCTCGGCCCCGCCCGGGTGGAGGTGCTGCGCATGCCCTCCCCCTTCAGCTCGGCCGGTTCCCTCGACGATGCCGAGGGCCTGGCCCGGCGGCTCGGGCTGGCCACCGCCACCCTGCCGATCGCGCCGCTGATGGAGGCCTTCGCCGCCGCCCTTCCCCCCGCCCTGGGGGCGCCCCCGGCCGGGGTCACCGAGGAGAATCTGCAGTCCCGCATCCGCGGCACGTTGTTGATGGCGGTGGCCAACCAGAAGGGGGGCCTGCTGCTCTCCACCGGCAACAAGTCGGAGCTGGCGGTGGGCTACTGCACCCTCTACGGCGACATGAACGGCGGACTGTCGGTGATCGGCGATCTCTACAAGACCACCGTCTTCGGCCTCTGTGAGTGGCTGGACGGCGCGGCCTCCGGCCCCTGCCGGGCGGCCCTCGGCCTGCCGTCCGAGGGGGAGCTGATCGGCGCGGCGATCCGCACCAAGCCCCCCAGCGCCGAGCTGCGTCCCGACCAGCGCGACAGCGATTCTCTGCCCGATTACGGGGTGCTTGACCCCCTGCTGAAGGCTTCGATCGAGGAGCTGCGCACCCCGGAGCAACTGGTGGCCGGAGGGGCCGATCCGGAACTGGTGGCCCGGGTGACCGCCCTGCTGCGGCGGGCCGAGTTCAAGCGGCGCCAGGCGGCACCGGTGCTCAAGGTGAGCGATCGGGCCTTCGGCGCCGGCTGGCGGATGCCCATCGCCTCGGCCTAGGGTTCAGCGACGAACGCCTCCGGGCGGCAATCCTTCCTGCCCCATGCCAGCTCCCGGCCCGGCACCCCTGGCCTCTCCGATGGCGAGCATCGGTGTGCCCACGGAGATCAAGCGCGACGAACAGCGGGTGGCCCTCACGCCCGACGGCGTCCATGAGCTGGTGTCCCAGGGCATGGAGGTGCGCGTCCAGGAGGGGGCGGGCCTGGGGGCCGGCATCAGCGACGACGACTACCGCGCCTCCGGGGCCCGCATCGTCAGCTGCGAGGAGGCCTGGGCGGCCCACCTGGTGGTGAAGGTGAAGGAACCGCAGCCGCAGGAGTTCGGCTTCCTGCGCAGCGACCTGGTGCTGTTCACCTACCTGCACCTGGCGGCCTATCCCGAGGTGGGCAAGGCCCTGCTGGAGGCGGGCACCACGGCGGTGGCCTACGAGACGGTGCAGCTCGAGGACGGCAGCCTGCCCCTGCTGGCCCCGATGAGCGAGGTGGCCGGACGGCTGGCGGCCCAGGTGGGGGCCCACCTGCTGGAGAAGCCCCACGGGGGACGGGGTGTGCTGATGGGGGGCTGCACCGGCGTGCGGCCGGCGCGGGTGATGGTGCTGGGGGCCGGCACCGTGGGCTGGAACGCCGCCCGCATCGCCGCGGCCATGGATGCGGAGGTGTTCCTGCTGGATCGTTCGCCCCACCGCCTGCGGGGCCTGGAGTCCGACCGGCGCGGCCGGATGACCAGCCTGGTGAGCAGCCGCAGTCTGATCGAGCGGCTGGTGCCCGGGACCGACCTGCTGATCGGGGCCGTGCTCCTTCCCGGTGGCCGCGCCCCCACCCTGGTGAGCGAGGACCTGGTGCAGCGGATGCGGCCCGGGTCGGTGATCGTCGATGTGGCCATCGACCAGGGCGGCTGCATCGCCACCAGCCGCGAGACCACCCACACCGATCCGGTGGTGACCATCCATGGGGTGCAGCACTACGCCGTGGGCAACATGCCCGGCGCCGTGCCCTTCACCTCCACCGAGGCGCTGGTGAGCGTCACCCTCCCCTACATCCTGGTGATGGCGGGGCGGGGGTTGCTGGAGGCGGTCACCGATCGGCCCGAACTGCTCAGTGGCCTGAACACGGTCGACGGGGCCGTCTGCCACCCGGGGGTGGCCAAGGCCCTGGGGGTGGCGCCGCGCCATCCGATGGCCTGTCTGCGCTGAGCCGGCGGGCGGCGGCGAGTCGGGCGTCGGTTCAGACGGTGGCGCGGCTCAAATGGTGGCGCGGAAGATCACCGAGGCGGGCTGGCCGCTGAGGGGATCGATCGGTTCGCGCAGCTCCCGGACGACCAGGCCATGGTGTCGGAACAGCCGCACCCAGGATTCCAGGGTCCGGAAGAACCAGGGCGCCGGTGTGCGGAAGGCGGGGGAGAAGCCGGCCCAGGACCCCTCCCGCCAGCCGTCCTCGTAGGGATGGTCGGGGCAGATCAGCATCGGATGCAGCGTCTGGACGAGGACGCTGCCGTTGGGCGCCAGCAGGGCCGGCAGCGCCGCGAACAGCTCGTCGAGGCTGCCATCCCCGAGCAGGGAGAAGTTGGCCACCACCACGTCGAAGCGTTCCTTCAGGACGCCGGCGCCGATCTGCTGGTGGGAGAGCGTCCGGAAGCGGGCGCCGTCCGGCGCGGTGTCAGCGGCGATGGTGGTGAGCTCGGCCACCGCGTCGGTGCCGAGCACGGCGATGCCCTGGCGGGCGCAGTGGTGGGACAGCCAGCCCTCGCCGCAGCCGAGATCCAGCAGGGTGGCCGGCGCACAGTCGGCGATGGCCTCCACGATCGCCCCATTGGTCACCCGCACGCGGCTGAGGATCTCGCCGCGGCGCACGGCCCGGGTCCAGGTGGAGGCGTTGACGACCCAGGACGCCAGGATCTGCTCTTCCATCAACGACAGCGACGGTTCCGTAAGGGTGGCCGCGTCATCGCCGGCGTCGATGGGAAGGAGCATGGGCGCGGTCGGTGGAGAAGCGGAACGGACGGGCAGACAGGTCGGCGCCAGTGGAAAGGACGGGCGCGATCCGCTGAGCCATGGACGGCGGCCCCCGCCCTCCATGGTTGTGAAAGCGTAGTCAGCCGAGATCCGGCCGCAAGCCGTTGTCCTCGAGCCGCCCATCCGGCTCTCGGCATCGGCCCTCCAGATGCCGGTCTCAGGCCATCGGCTCCGCCAGCAGGCCGGTGAGATCCTCGCTGCCGAACACCTGGCGATAGGCGGCCGTGCTGGTGCACAGGACCACGGGCACCGCCACCAGCAGCCCCACGAAGCAGGCCAGCAGGCCCACCAGCACGATGGCGAATTCCACCAGGGCCAGCAGCAGCACCGAGCCCCACTGGGGATCGAGCAGGGTGCGGCCCCGGGTGATGGAGTCGATCGGTCCGCGGCCCTCCAGCAGGGCGATCTGGGCCAGGAACTTCTGGTTCACCGCCAGGTAGATCAGCACCGTGAAGGCCGCCAGGAAGGGCAGCACGGCCAGGATCTGGTTGAGCTGGGCGGCGGCGACCCCCACCAGGGCCGCCACCATCAGGATCGCGATCATCAGGATCCCCAGGGCCAGGCCGTTGCGGAACAGCCGCCAGCTGGCCTGCCCGTCCCAGCGGGTGAAGGTGCCCAGGGCCGGCTTGCCGCCCGAGAGGGCGCTCCAGGCGCCGCGGACCAGGCCCGTGGTGCTCCACAGGCTCACCAGCACGCTCAGGATCGAGCCCACCACCAGGCGGATCGCCTGCACCGTCGTGATCACGGCGGCTTCGTCGGGGTCCACCTGGCCCTGGATCAACGAGCAGACGCTGCTCAGCACTCCGGCCAGCAGGGTGAAGCCGATGAACACCCAGGGGGCCCGGGCGAAGGCCCCCCAGCCTTCCTTCACGGCCTCGATCACCTTCAGGGAGGATCCGCCACTGGGATCCTGCATCAGAGACACGGCCATGGCTCGGGGTGGAGTTGCCGGGACACTAGGCAGCGCCTGACGGGCGGCCACCCCATCGGTGCGAAGCGTTGCATGGGCTGCGGGCGCGGTGGATCCGCGATCAGTCCGGATCCAGGAACTTCAGCACCGCCTGTGTGCGATTGCTCACCTGCAGCTTCTGGAAGATGGTGTGCAGGTACACCCTCACCGTCCCGGTGCCCAGGCCGAGACTGTCCGCGATCTGGCGGTTGGTGAGACCGCCGGCCATGGCCGCCAGCACCTCCCGCTCCCGTGGCGTCAGCAACGCCAGGGATCCCTCCGGATCGCCGGCGGCGTCAGTGGTGTCTCGGCTGCGCAGGGCCCGGGTGGCGGAGCGGTCCCACCAGCTGGCCCCCTGCGCGACGCTGGTCAGGGCGGTTGCCAGCTGCTCCAGGGCTTCGGCCTTGTGGAGATAGCCGCTGGCGCCGGCGTCCCACAGCCGCTGCACCCAGCGACCGTCGTCCTGGCTGGTCAGGACCAGAACCGGCAGGTCGTGGGCGGCGCTGATCCGCCGGCAGGTCTCCAGCCCCCCCAGCCCGGGCAGGCCGATGTCGAGCACCACCACATCGGCCGGGGCCGCCGCCAGGGCCTCCAGGCCCTGCTCGCCATCGCTGACCGCCCGCACGACGGTGACCGCCGGCAGGCGCAGCAGGTACGCCTCGATCCCCACCCGGAACGCTTCGTCGTCCTCGATCAGCAGCACCCGCATCAGCCTGGCGGTGTCTCCAGCGGCAGTCGCACCTCGATGCTGGCCCCGCCGGCAGGCAGGTTGCTGGCCCGGATGCTGCCGCCGTGGGCTTCGGTGATCTGCCGCGACAGGTAGAGCCCGAGTCCGCTGCCCCGCAGCTCCGGATCGCTCTGGTAGAAGCGCTCGAACAGGTGCGGCAGGCTCGCGTCGGAGAAACCCCGGCCCCGGTCGCTGACGGTGACCACCGCCTGGCCCTGCTGCCTCTGCAGGTCGAGCCAGACGCGTTCGCCCCGCAGGCTGTGGTTGACGGCATTGAGCAGCAGGTTCTCCAGCAGGCGGCGGAGGCCTCCGGGATCCCCCGGCAGGGTGAGGGGGCGCGGCCCGGAGGGTTGGAGCTGGATCAGGGCCACGGACCGCTCGCGGGCGATCGGACCCACGGCCTCGATCGCCTCGGCGGCGAGGCGCCCCAGGTCGCAGGTCTCCGGCTGCAGGCAGAGGCCCTCCTGGTCGGCGCGGAACAGCCGCAGCAGGTCCTCGATCAGCCGCAGGCTTCGCTCCTGGCTGGCGAGAATGGCGTCGATGCCGCGCTCGAGCAGGCCCCCCGGGCTCGGACGCGCCTCAAGCTCCATCATCCGGGCGGTGGCGATCGTCCCCAGCACGGGGGTCTTGAGGTCGTGGGCGAGGGTGGCGATCATGTCCCGGCGCAGATCCGCCTGGGCCAGCCGCACCTCCAGATCCACCTGCTGGCGCACCAGGTGGCGGTTGTGCAGGCACAGGAAGGTGGTCACCGTCAGGGCCAGGCAGACGAGCAGGCGATCCACAAGCACCGCCCTCCACTCGGGATCCGGCTCCGGCACCGCCAGATTCGCAAGGGTCAGCCCGCAGCAGAGCGCCAGGAAGGTGAGGGCGTCGCGGCGGCCGCGCTGGGGCGCCCCGATCACCAGCGGGATCACGTACAGATAGCCGAAGACGATGTGGGGCGGCGTGGCCAGCTCCACCAGCAGGATCAGGCCGGTGAGGGCCCAGAGCGCCCCGGGGAATCGGACCACCCGGCTCACGGCTCCGCGTCGGCGCCGGGCGCCGTGGTGTCGGAGATCAGGTGCAGATCGATGCTGAGCCCCCGCAGCAGCTGCTGCAGCCGCTCCGAGATCGGCCGACGCAGCAGCACCTGCCAGCGGGAGCGCAGCGTCTGCCCCAGCACGATCTGCGTGATGCGCCGCTCCCGTGCCACCCGGGCGATGGTGCCGAGCACGTCGCTGCTCTCGATGCGCAGGAAGGTGCCGCCCACGTCCTGGCACAGGGTGGCGCAGGCTTCGAGCCGCAGGGTCTCCTGCCGGCTGAGGAAGCGGCCGGGATCCTGGATGGTGAGGGCCAGCAGCGGCGCGTCCATGGTGCTGGCCAGGCGGGCGGCGCGGCGCAGCAGCCGCGTCGCGCTCGGATAGGCCGACACGCACACCATCACCCGCTCCCGCAGGCCCGCCGCCGTGGGCTCCTCCTCCTCCACCCGGTCGGCCACCTCCCGCAGCGACAGCTCCCGCAGGGCCACCAGGTGGCGGCGCTGGAAGAAGTTGGCCAGCGCCTGGGGGACCTTCTCCGGGGCGTACACCTTGCCCTCCTTCAGCCGCTCCTGGAGGGTCTCGGGGGTGACGTCCACCAGGACCACCTCGTCGGCCTGCTCCAGCACCCGGTTGGGGATCCGCTCGCGCACCACCACCCCGGTGAGCTCGGCCACCAGATCGTTGAGGCTCTCCAGGTGCTGGATGTTGAGGGTGGAGTACACATCCAGACCGGACAGCAACAGCGCCTCCACGTCCTGCCAGCGCTTCTTGCGTTCGCTGCCGGGGATGTTGGTGTGGGCCAGCTCGTCCACCAGCACCAGCTGGGGCCGGCGCTCCAGCACGGCGGCCACGTCCAGCTCCTCCAGGGTCACCCCCTGGTAGAGCAGTTGCTTGCGCGGCACCTGCTCCAGGCCCTCGGCCTGGCGGATGGTCTCCTGGCGGCCGTGGGTCTCCAGCAGGCCGATCACCACGTCGGTGCCCTCCTTGAGCAGCTCCCGGCCTTCCTGGAGCATGCGGCAGGTCTTGCCCACGCCCGGCGCCATGCCGATGAACACCTTGTGGCGGCCCCGGCCGCGGCTGGAACGGATCAAGGCACCAGCTGGTCGAGGGCGAGGTTGAAGGCCAGCACGTTCACCAGCGGCGGCCGGGCCAGGCCGAGCAGCGGCCGGTGGCTCTGGCGCTCCAGCAGGGCCTCCAGCCGGTCGGGTGGCAGCCGGCGGGCGGCGGCGATCCGCGGCAGCTGCTGCCGGGCCGCCTCCAGGCTGATGTCGGGGTCGAGCCCCGACCCGGAACTGGTGAGCAGATCGGCGGCCGGCCTGGCCACGCCCCGGCCACCCCAGGCGGCGGCCTCCGCCGCGACCCGCTGGGCCAGGGCGGGGTTGCCGGGGGCCAGGTTGCTGGGGCCTGAGCTGGGGGGATCGCCACCGCCGTAGGCCACGGCGCTGGGCCGGCCCTGCAGGTAGCGATCACCGGTGAAGGCCTGGCCGATCAGGGCCGAGCCCACCACGCGCCCATCGACGCGCACCAGGCTCCCCTCGGCCTGCCGGGGGGCGGCGATGCGGGCCAGTCCGAGCATCGGCAGGGTAATCACCACGACGGTGAGCAGCCAGAGCACCAGGGTGAGGCGCAGGCCCTGGCCGAGGCGGGAAAGGGCGTTCATCAGAATTTCTCCGGGCGGACCATGGCGGTGAACAGATAGGCCGAGAGGGCCAGGGTGACGCTGATCAGCAGGGCCAGGGCATGGCTCTGGAGGCTGTCCAGGCGGCCCCGCTGCAGGGGGGCGAGCAGCACGGTGCCGGTGGCGAGCAGCAGGGGCAGCCAGAACAGCGGTCGCTTGAGCAGAACCATCGGGAAGGGAGCGCAGCGGTGGAGGGGAGGAAGGGAAGCGGAAGTCGGAAAGCAGAGACGCCGATGGCGGGAGGGCGCGGTCCCGGCCGGCTCAGAGGAGCCGCAGGGCGCCGATCGCCAGATCGATCACCTTGATGCCCACGAAGGGGGTGACCACGCCCCCGAGGCCGTAAAGAAAAAGGTTGCGCCGCAGCAGCTGGTCGGCGCTGAGGGGCCGGAACTCCACCCCCTTCAGGGCCAGGGGCACCAGGGCCGGGATGATCAGGGCGTTGAACACCATCGCCGAGAGGATCGCCGATTGGGGACTGGCCAGGCCCATCAGGTTGAGCGGCCCCAGCCCCACCCCGGCGAACAGGGCCGGCAGGATCGCGAAGTACTTGGCCACGTCGTTGGCCAGGGAGAAGGTGGTCAGGGCGCCGCGGGTGATCAGCAGCTGCTTGCCGATCGTCACGATGTCGATGAGCTTGGTGGGATCGCTGTCGAGATCCACCATGTTCGCCGCCTCCTTGGCGGCCTGGGTGCCGGAGTTCATGGCCACGCCCACGTTGGCCTGGGCCAGGGCCGGGGCATCGTTGGAGCCGTCGCCGGTCATGGCCACGAGCTTGCCGAGCTTCTGCTCCCGGTCGATCACGGCGATCTTGTCCTCGGGGGTCGCCTTGGCGATGAAGTCGTCGACACCCGCCTCCCGGGCGATGACACCGGCGGTGATCGGGTTGTCGCCGGTGAGCATCACGGTGCGGATGCCCATGCGGCGCAGCTGGTCGAAGCGCTCGCGGATCCCCGGCTTGATGATGTCCTTGAGGTAGATGACGCCGAGGATGGTGTTGCCGCGGCAGGCCGCCAGGGGGGTGCCGCCGAGCCGTGACACCTGCTCGTAGGCCCCGTCGAGGTCGTCTGGGACGGTGCCGCCGCGGGAGCGCACGAACCCCTTGATGGCGTCGACGGCCCCCTTGCGGAATTCGATCCCGGCGGGATCGTCGCTGCCGCTCATGCGGGTGCGGGCCGAGAACTCCAGGCCCGTGGCCCGCTCCGCCGTGAAGGGCAGAACGGCGCCGCGCTGTTCCGCCAGGCGCACGATCGATCGCCCTTCGGGGGTCTGGTCGAAGCAGCTGGCCGCCAGGGCCACCTCCGCCAGTTCCGCCTCCCGGTGGCCGCCCACTGGCAGGAACTCCTCCGCCAGCCGGTTGCCGAGGGTGATGGTGCCCGTCTTGTCGAGCACCAGGGTGTTGATGTCGCCGCAGGCTTCCACGGCCCGGCCGGAGGTGGCGATCACGTTGAACTGGGCCACCCGGTCCATGCCGGCGATGCCGATCGCCGACAGCAGGCCGCCGATGGTGGTGGGGATCAGGGCCACCAGCAGCGCCACCAGGGTCACCACCGGGGTGGGTTCCTGGAGGTAGGCGGCCAGGGGCGGCAGGGTGGCCACGGCGATCAGGAACACCTGGGTGAGCACCGCCAGCAGCACCGTCAGGGCGATCTCGTTGGGCGTCTTGGTGCGCTCGGCCCCCTCCACGAGGGCGATCATCCGGTCGATGAAGCCCTTGCCCGGATCGGCGCTGATGCGGATGGTGAGCTGGTCGGAGAGGATCCGGGTGCCGCCCGTCACCGAGCTGGCCACGTCGGAGCCGGCCTCCTTGAGCACCGCCGCCGATTCGCCGGTGATCGCCGATTCATCCACCGAGGCCACCCCCTCGATCACCTCGCCATCGGCCGGGATCGTGTCGCCGGCCGCCACCCGCACCACGTCGCCCTTGCGCAGGCTGGAGGAATCCACCAGCCGTTCACCGCCGGCCGGATCGAGCAGCCGGGCCTGGGTGCGGGCCTGGGTGCGGCGCAGGGCGTCGGCCTGGGCCTTGCCGCGGCCCTCCGCCAGGGCCTCGGCGAAGTTGGCGAACAGCAGCGTGGCCAGCAAGGTGAGGCTCACCAGGGCGTTGAACAGCCGGCCGGAGGCCTCCTTCCCGTCGCCGAAGAGACCCGGGCTCACGGTGGCCAGCAGGCAGACGACCGTGCCGCACCAGACCACGAACATCACCGGGTTGGCCGCGGCGGTTCGGGGGTCGAGCTTGACGAACGCCTGCAGGGCGGCGCGGCGCACCAGGCCCTTCTGGCGGGGCCGTGGTGTGTAGCGCCGCTGGTCGCGGCGGCCCCGCGGCATGCGGGGAAAGAGCGTGCGTGTGGGGAGGGAGGTCATGGCGGGTCGAATCAGGTGGCGAGGAGCAGGGCGTCGGCGATCGGCCCGAGGGCGAGCACGGGGAAGAAAGTCAGGGCACCGAGGATCAGCAGCACCACCGCCAGCACCACCGTGAACAGGCTGGTGTCGGTGGCGAGGGTGCCCGGACCCGGCGGCAGCGCAGGCTTACGGGCGTAGCCGTCGGCGAGCAGCACCAGGGCGGCGATCGGCAGGTAGCGGCCCCCCAGCAGGCTGAGGCTGGTGCTGAGGTTCCACCAGACGCTGCCGTCCCCCAGGCCCTCCATGCCGCTGCCGTTGTTGGCCGCCGCCGAGGCGTACTCGTAGACCACCTGGCTGATGCCGTGGGGCCCGGGGTTGCTGATCCCCGCCAGCTCCGTCGCTCCGGCCATGGTCAGGGCCGCGGGCAGCAGCACGAACACCGGGTGGATCAGCAGGATCAGGCTGCTCCACACCACCTCCGCCTTCTCCACCTTGCGGCCCAGGAATTCCGGGGTGCGGCCCACCATCAGGCCGGTGAGGAACACCGCCAGCACCATGAACACCAACAGGTAGGCGATGCCGGTGCCCTGGCCGCCGAAGACCACCTGCAGGAACAGGTTGAACAGGGCCACCAGGTTGGAGAGCGGCAGCAGCGAATCCATGGCGCCGTTGACCGCCCCCGTCATCGAGCCGGTGGTGAGGACGGCCCAGAACGCCGTCAGCCCGGCGCCGAAGCGCAGCTCCTTGCCCTCCAGGTTCGCTCCGCTGATCCAGGCCGCCAGTGCCGGGTTGCCCCCCTGCTCGGCGGCCATCGCCAAGGCGGACCCGATGGCCAGCAGCGCCGTGACCAGCAGCAGCAGCAGTGTGCTCTGGCGGCGATTGCCCAGAAAGCGCCCGAAGGCGTCGATGCTGGCGGCCGGGATGGCCAGCATCGCCCAGCAACTCAGCAGGTTGGTGAAGCCGTCGGGGTTCTCGAAGGGGTGGGCGGAGTTGGCCCCGTAGAAGCCGCCGCCGTTCTCACCCAGCTGCTTGATGGCCTCGAACAGGGCCACCGGGCCGCGGATCAGCAGCTGGCTGCCCCCCTCCAGGGTGGTGATCCGCAGGGGATCGGCCAGGGTCATCGGTACGCCGCAGAACAGCAGCGGCACGGCGAGCAGCAGGCTGCCGGGGATCAGCACCCGGGTGAGGGAGCGCACCAGCTGGCGATGGAAGTTGCCCAGGGGCAGGCCGCACAGGCCGCGCACCACCGCAAAGCCCACCGCCAGGCCGCTGGCCGCCGAGACGAACATCAGGAACTGGATCACCCCCAGCTGGGCGAAGGTGCCCAGGGTCTGCTCAGGCACGACGTGCTGCTGGTCGGTGTTGGTGAGGAAGGAGAGGCTGGTGTGCAGGGCCAGGTCCCAGCGCAGGCCCGGCCAGCCCAGGGGGTTGAGCCAGGCGGGCTGGAAGGCCAGCAGCAGGAAGGCCAGGCCGCCGAAGCAGGCGTTGGCGACCAGGAAGGGCTGCAGGTAGGCCCAGGCGGTGGCCGCCGGCTGGCCCCGGTCCCCGATCCAGCGCAGCAGGGCCGTCTCCAGCGGCAGCAGCCAGGGGTCCCAGCCGGGCTGGGGGCGGTCATCAAAGACCTGCCAGAGGTGGCGGCCCAGGGGGAAGGCCGTCAGCACCGCCACCGTCAGGGTGAGGGCGGCCAGAAACCAGGGGAGCATCGAAGGGCTGTCCTGTGGTGGCGACCACCCTCCCGCCAGCGGGGCGGCCGCCGCAACTGACGAAAGGCAGGGGTGGGGGCCCAGCTGGAGCAACTGCGGCCGCTTCAGGCGCCGCCGCAGCGGTGCTGGCTGTCCGGCAGGGTCCAGGTGCCGCCGGTGCGTAGATTGCGGGCCCGATAGACGCGGCCGCGCCCGTCGCCGCGGGGAGCCCCGCTGCAATCCGGCACGAAGGTCAGACAGAGTTCCACCGGATCCCCTGCCCGGCTGCCGTGGATCGCCGGCACCATGTCGTAGGAGACCTGGTAGCCCCCGTTGGTGTAGCTGACGGCGGAGCCGGAGCCGGCGATGGGGATCTGCACGCCGTTGGCGTCAGCGGCACTCAGCCGGTAGTGGATCTCCCGGATGAAGGTCGGACGGCACTCGCCGAGGCGGCGGGGCAGGGGCGCGGCGGGGGCGGGGGTGACCGGCAGCAACAAGGCGGCCGCCAGCAGGGCCGGCCAGCGGCGGCAGTTCCTGGCCATCAGCGCAACGGTCCTGGCGGTCCCCCGGTTGTAGGGCGCCCGCCGCGGCCTGTCAGCGGTGGCCCCCGCCGGCCCGGCCCATTCGCAGGGCGGAAGCCAGCAGGGCTTCGGCGGCCCGCCGGGCATCGGCGCCGGCCAGGGGAGTCCGCTGCAGGAAGGCCACCACCAGGGCGCCTTCGAACAGCAGCTGCAGCTGGCGGGCCAGACCATCGGGGTCGGCGACGGCGAGGTCGCGGCAGAGCCCTTCCAGCAGGCCGCGGCACTCCCCCTTGAAGGCCTCGGCCGCCTGCCGGGGCAGATCCTCCGCAGCGGGGTACTCGCTGGCGGCCTTGATGAACAGGCAGCCATGGAACTGCGGCGAGCGCACCGCCTGCTCGAGCCAGTCGAACACCGCCAGCAGGCGCGTCCCGGGGTCCTCCGGCGCCGCGGCGATTCGCTCGGCGAGCCCTGCGGCGATGGCGTTGCCGCGGCGTTCCAGCACGGCGGCGATCAGCTCCTCCTTGGATCGGAAGTGCTTGTAGAGGGTCATCTTGGCCACGCCGGCCTCAGCCAGCACCGTGTCGATGCCCACGGCCCGGTAGCCCTGGCGGGCGAAGAGCCCTTCGGCCGTGTCCAGCAGCGCGTCCCGCTTGGCGGAGGACCTGGTGGTGGCGCCGCTCGCTGGCATGGAGTCCGCTGCAGTCCGACCAATCTAGTGAGTAGACAGAAAGGTCTGCTACCTTTAGATGCGCAGACCGGTCTGTCTACTCAGGCCGCTCGCATCCCCGGCCCCCACCCCCTCGCCCCGATGCTCAAGCTCCACGGCCACGAACTCTCCGGCAACAGCTACAAGGTGCGCCTGCTCCTGGAACTGCTCGGGCTCGACTACGACTGGGTCCGCGTCGATCTGATGGCCGGCGAGCACAAGGGGGAGGCGTTCCTCGCCATCAATCCCTTCGGCCAGGTGCCCGTGCTTCAGGAGGACGGCATCACGCTCTCCGACGCCCAGGCGATCCTCTTCTTTCTGGCGGCCCGCCAGGGGGACGGACGGTGGCTGCCCGCCGATCCCCTGGGCCAGGCCCGGGTGGTGCGCTGGCTCTCCACCGCGGCCGGTGAGGTGCGCCAGGGGCCGGAAAGCGCCCGGCTGCACCATCTGTTCGGCGTCAAGGCGATTCCGATCGAGCGGGCCACCGAGAAGGCCGGCTTCCTCCTCGACCAGCTGGAGCGGCACCTGACCCCGCGGCTGTGGCTGGAGTTCGAGCGCCCCACCATCGCCGACATCGCCGTCTTCCCCTACGTAGCCCTCGCCCCGGACGGCGGCATCGATCTGGCCCCCTACCCCCGGGTGCGGGACTGGATCGGGCGGATCAAGGCGCTGCCGGGCTACGTGCCCATGAAGGGCCTGGAGGCCTGAGCGGAGCCATCCCCCATGAGCCAGCACTACCTGCATCGCCATCTCACCCCCGCCGTGGGCGAGGCCCAGCTCCAGGCCTATGGCCAGAGCCAGGGCGTGCCCCCGGCCGCGGCGTCCGATCGCCTCAGTGCCAGGGAGATCGCCTTCATCAGCGCCCGCGACAGCTTCTATCTGGCCAGCCTCACCGAAGCGGGTGCCCCCTACCTGCAGCACCGGGGCGGGCCGGTGGGCTTCCTGCGGGTGCTCGACGAGCGCACCCTGGGGTTCGCCGATTACGGCGGCAATCGCCAGTTGCTCACCGCGGGCCATCTGCGCCGCGATCCGCGGGTGGCGCTGTTCCTGATGGATTACCCAGCCCGTCGCCGCCTCAAGATCGACGGGGAAGCGGAGGTGGTGCCCCTCGCTGATGCTCCTCAGCTGGCGGAGCAGCTGGGACCGCAGGCGGCAGGGGAAGTGGAGCGTCTGTTCCGCATCCGGGTCGAGGCCTTCGACTGGAACTGTCCGCAGTTCATCACGCCGCGGTTCACTGCAGCGGAGCTGGAAGCCCGGCTGCGGCCGCTGCATGAGCGGATCGCTGAGCTGGAGGAAGAGCTCCATGGGCAGCGCCGACTTCGCTCATGACGCCCCTTCTCCGCCGCGCTGGGGAAAGGACACATCCAGCACCAGGCAGCCCTCGTCGCTGCGAAAAGGGCCATGCACCTCCCCCGGCGGCCGGCTGGCGTAGTGCCCCGTCTCCAGCCACAGCCCAAAGGCCCCATCGAACAGGCGCCCGCTGACGATGAAGATCTCCTCGGGGAAGGGGTGGGCCTTGCCCCCGAAGGCGGCGGTGTCGGCACCGGGCAGGAAGCGGGTGAGACGGGTGATCTCCCCGGTGGCCGGATCCTCGCTGAGCACCAGTTCCTGCACCTGGCCCTCCAGCCCCTCCAGCCAGCGCCAGCGATGGGCCTGCTCCGGCACCAGCGGATTCCAGTAGGTGCAGGTGGTCTTGCTCATGGTGGGGTGAGGTGGGCGTCGACCAGGGGCGCCAGCCGCCCGGCGTGATGCCGGCCGAGATCATGGTCGCCGCCGTTGATCACGTGCAGACGGGCATCGGGCAACAACATGGCTAGACGCTCCCCGGCGGCCACCGGGCTGAACGGGTCGGCATCGCCCCACAGCAGCAGCGTGGGTGCCGTGACTTCCGCGAGGCGCCCGGAGAGGTCCGTCGTTTCCGTGGCGAACCAGTCGGGGAGGTGGGACAGGCTGGTGCGGAAGCCCCCCCGCCAGTCGGCGGCCCCCAGCTCGGCCATCGGCAGGCCGCCGGAGGTGGCGCAGAGCACCAGGTGCGTCACCCACCGGGGCCGGGCCAGGGCGGCCTGCAGGGCCAGGACCCCGCCCATCGACTGGGCGATCAGGGCGCAGGGGCGATCCAGCGGCTCCAGCACCAGGGCCAGCAGATCCTCGAATCCCTGGACCCCCGGCCGGGGCGGGGTGTCGCCGAAGCCCGGCCAGCCCAGGTGCCGCCGCTCGGCGGCGCAGGCCAGCCGCTGCTCCAGGGGACGCCAGAAGGCCGTGTCGCCCGAGGCGCCGGGGAGGAACAGCAGCCGCTCGGGCAGTCCCCTCAAGGCTGATCGGCCTCCACGCCCACCAGGGCCGCACTCGCCTCCCAGAGTCGCCGGGCCAGATCAGGGTCCTGGCCTTCGGGGCTGGTGGCGGTGGCCTCAAACACATGCCGTCCTGGAGCCGTGACGCGGTTGCGGAGGTGGGTGAAGCCGCCGGTGGCGTAGGCGTCATCGACGGCCAGGGCGGCCAGCAGGACACCGGCGTTCTCGACGCTTTCGGTGAGGCGCAGCAGCGAGCGCGCCAGGAGGGCGAACAGCCGCTGCCCCAGCTCGTTGGACTGGCGGCTGTAGCGCCAGAAGCCGCCCGTGCTGGTGGGCGGGATCACCAGCCCCGGGCTCCAGGCGATCACCGGAGCGGGCGTTCCCTGGGCCTCCAGCCGCCGGGCAAACTCCCGGGCGAACAGGACGTTGCAGAGCTTGCTGTCCTTGTAGGCCTTGTCGGCGTTGAAGCGGTCACCGTTCACCATCGTGGTGCGCTGGCCCGGCACCAGGCCCGCCAGCTCACCGAGCCCCGCCGGGGCCCCCACCTTGCCCCCCGCGGTGGCCGGGTCGTGCACCTCGCTGGCGGTGACCACCAGCCGGGGGGATCGACCTGCCGCGAGCAAGGGCCAGAGCTGGTGGGCCAGCAGGACATGGCCCAGATGGTTCACCCCGAAGCTGAGCTCATGGCCCTGGGCGGTGCGGCGCGGCTCGGCGGCGCCGGCGTACTGCAGGCCGGCATTGAGCACCAGGGTGTCGATGGGGGTCCCCCGGGCCCGCAGGGCGGCGCCGCAGGCCCGCACGCTCTCCAGATCCGCCAGGTCGCACACCGCGGTGGCGGGGGGTGTGCCGGCGCCGGCCCGCTCCAGCACCCGGCGACCGGCCGCCTCGGCGCTGGCCCGGTCCCGGCATGGCAGGGTGAGCCGGTGGCCGGCCCGGCAGAGGATCACCGCCGCCTCGAAGCCGATGCCCGAGTTACCGCCGGTGAGGAGGATGTGGCGCGCTGCAGCCAAGGGCGGACTCCTGGGGGTGCCGGAAGGGTGCCGAGCGGGGAAAGGCTACGGACCCTTGGCCCTCGGCCGGCGGCTGCGGCCCTACCAGAGTGACCCCTGTGGTCCGACCCCCCCGACGGGTCTTCCTGGCGCTGGCGACGGCCGCGGGCCTGGCGGCGGCCATCGGCGCCGGGGGTGTGAACCAGCTCCGCCAGCAGCGACGGGGCTGGTGACGGCAGCGTCCTGGCCGGCGATCCGGCCGACACGGGTGCCACTGATCAGAACAGCTTGAACAGGTTGAAGCCCCCACCTTTGGGGGCAGGCTCCTCCTGGCCTGCGCCGGAGCCCGGATCAAGGCGCTCCATGCCGTCCCCCAGCAGCCGGGTGGCGGTGGAGCGGCGCTCCAGGCTGAGCCGCCAGGCGGGGCTGCCCTGGGGGCTGCTCAGCAGCAGCGTGTCGCCGTAGGCGGTGAAGGTCACCATCGCCGCCCCCATGGCCGCCATGGCCTGGGCGCTCACCGCGCAGGTGGTCCGCTCCGGGGCCAGCAGCACGCCGCGCTGCACCAGCCGGACCGCTTCCGGGGCCCGCAAGGCATCCGGCACGCCGCTGTCGGCCATGGGCAGCTCGCTGGAGGTCCACATCACGATGTCGCCCTCCTGGCGACCCATGCCCGTGGCCGTCGCCTGGTAGCCGAGGGCGGTGGGGATGGCCGGCCAGCTCAGCCGCTGGGCGCTGCCGGCCGGGGTGCTCGTCAGCTTCACCGGGGCCAGGAAGTCGTGGCCGCTGCCCACCTGGAAGCGGATCTCCGGGGCGTAGTTGCCGGCCACCACATGGGTCCCCACCAGGGAGGCCTGTTGCGGCACGGCCGGCGCCTCCTCGCCCGCCGGCCAGCGGCCTGTCGTGCCCGCGGGCCCGGCGGCGGTTCCCAGCCGCTTCAGGCCCGACAGCGCCTGGCGTCGCTGCTCCTTGGACAGTCCCTGCATGGTGATGATCTCGGGCTGGCCGGCGCCGGCGCTCTCGGCGCAGCCGCGGAAGATCAGCAGCCGGCCCTTGGCCTCGGGGATGTCCTCCTCCTTCCACTCCCGGCCGGGCTGTCCAGGGCTATCGGTGCCGCTCTTCAGCGGCAGGGCCGTCCCCATCGCCATGGCCGCCGGGATACGGTGCTCCGCCGTGGGGTTGGCGGCGGTCTGCGGGGACTGCAGCCGCAGCTCCAGCTGGCGACTGGTGGCGCCTATCGCCGGCCGGCCCCCCAGCATCATCTGCAGCATGCCGGCACCGCCCATCGCCCCCATCCCGGCCGTGGTGGTGGCCTCGATCGTGTAGGTGGCGATCGGCGTCGCCGGCCTGGCCCCCGGTTGGGCAGCCGCCGCCAGGGACGGCAGGACCTGGTCGGTGCCGAGCAGAAGAACGAGCGGTGCGGCCGCCTGCCAGGACATCCGCGGACCAGCACCCATGACGTCCATGCCGTTGGAGGGACGCACAATCTATGGGCCGCCGCCCCGGACAGGTAGACAGCGGGGCGCCCGCCGACCCTGCGATGGACTCCCCCGCCCCGTCCCCTCTCCAGCGCATCGACCAGGACCTCTTCGATGCGGTGGCCGCCGCCGCCGCCGACTCCCCCCGCCGGCGCCGCAACCACAACTTCCACGCCCCCACCGACCGGGTGCAGCGGTTTCTCAATGTGCTGCAGCCCGGCACCTACGTGCGGCCCCATCGCCACCGGCGTGCGCAGCCCGGCGAGGGTTTCGAGTGCTTCCTCGTGCTGCAGGGGGCGGTGGGGCTGCTGCTGCTCGATGCCAAGGGGCGGGTGCTGCAGCGGGAGCGGATCAGCGCCGCAGGCCCCCTGCGCGGCATCGAGCTGGCCGAGGGCGTCATCCACACCCTGGTGGCCCTCTCGCCCGATGCCGTGATGATGGAGATCAAGCAGGGGCCCTACGAGCCCGCCGCCGACAAGGACTTCCTGGCTGGATTCCCCCTTGAGGGAAGCGAGGCCGCAGCGGAGCAGGAGGCGGCCTGGCGGACCCTGTTCGGGGCCGGCGACGACCACCCCCTACCCTGAGCGCCCGGCCCCTCGCCGTGAATCACGCCGGAGTCCGGGGCGGGGGGATCAGGCCAGATCGGCGCGGCGGCAGAAGCTGCAGTGGCCCCAGCGGGCCATCTCGCCGGCCGGCGCCGGCCGGCCGCAGGCGGGGCAGTCGGCCAGGCCGTGCACGTCGCAGCGGCTGGGATGGACGGCCCACACCTCCGCCTCGCTGAGGCTCCCCGGCGTGGCGGGGGCGCCGGGGTGGTGCTGCTGCACCCGCACGTCCCGGACGCTGAAGCCGGCGCCGCGCAGCGAGCCCAGCAACTGGTGGCGGTTGTACTGGAGGGCCTGCAGCCAGGGCCCCGGCGCCGCGCCCACCGTGAGCAGCCCCCCCTGCAGCTGCAGGGGACGGCAGTGGGGGGCCAGCTGGGGCCCGGCGATCCGCGGCCAGTCCCGCCACAGGGCGGCCAGATGGCCCTCGCGGCGCCAGTCCTGCTGGAGGCTGTCCAGGCAGCTGGCCAGGGCACTGGCCGGTGGCCGGGCGGGTGCCATCAGCAGCGCGACGTTGCCCACCTGCCGCGTCTGCACCGCCTCGACGCGCTGGCGGCGAGAGCCGCCGCGCGAACCGCTGCGGTCGGTGGAGCGGCGCTGGCGGGACCCGGAAGGCTCCATGAACCCACGGTAAGCGGTGCATCGGCTGGTGATCGCAACCGGTTGGCGGGTTGACGGGTTGGCGGGTTGACGGGGCGGGCAGCTGGGCAAGGCTGAGGACCGGAGAACCTTCATCCCCGGGGCAGCGCCATGGCCGGCTACTTCGACGACCCCACCCTGATCCGCCAGGTCCCGGTCCTGCGCGCCGCCTACTCCGACCGCACCGCCTGGCTGCTGGCGGAGATCGCCCGGCTGGTCTACGAGAAGCTGCCCGCCGAGATCAGGGTCGACGCGCTGGTGCACCGGATCCTCGAATCGGCCCGCAGCCAGCGGGGAGAGGCGGTGGTGCGGGCCCTGGTGGCGGCTGCCATCGAGAACGGCCAGACGGTGGACGGGGTGGTGGTGTCGGCGCTGGAGACGGCCGGCTTCGAACTGCTCGAGGGCATCGCCGTGCAGGGAAGCGAAGCGATCCTGGTCCGCCTCAGCCTCCCCTCCGGTCGGGGACCCGACGCCATGCTGGTGCTGGCCTTCAGCGGCACCCAGGTTTCCAGCATCCATGACATCAGTGCCGATCTGCGGGCCCACCTGGTGGCGGCCCCCGGCGGCGGCCGGGCCCACGCAGGTTTTCTTGCCGCCTTCGACAAGGTGCGCGCCCCCCTGGAGGCCGCCCTGGCCCGCCATCCGGGGGTTCCCCTTTACATCACCGGCCATTCCCTCGGCGGCGCCCTGGCCCTGGTGGCCACCCGCTACCTCGGCTCCGACAGCACCGGTGCCACCTACACCTTCGGCTCCCCCCGGGCCGGCGACGACGATTTCTTCGCCCCGATCCGGACACCCATCTACCGGATCGTGAACGCCGCCGACGGGGTGACGCGCATCCCCTTCGGCTACAGCCTGCTGATCCTGCTGAGTCTGATCCGGCTGATTCCGATCAACGGCACCTTCCGGATCGCCGAGTTCCTGCGCCGGAACTTCTTCGGCTACACCCATGCCGGCAGCATCGTGTTCCTCTCCGACGCCGCCAACATCCCGGACGATCAGCAGATCCCCTTCCGGGATCTGAAGGTGGTGATGAGCCCGGAGGCGTTCTGGCGCTTCTGCGTCGTGGTGCGTCGGTTCCTCCTCACCAGGGGCAAGGCGGTGGTCGCCGACCATTCCATGGGCGACTACGCCCTCAAGCTGCAGGCCCACGCCCGGCGCCGCAAAACCTGAGCGCCGCAGGCCCGGGTGTGGGTGCGGCAATCCGCTGATCGGCGGGGAAGACCGGATGGCAGGTTCTGGCTACTCTCAATTCCTGCACTGGCCCCGCCTCCATGGGTTTCTTCGATCGGCTGAGCCGTCTTCTGCGCGCCAACCTCAACGACCTGGTGAGCAAGGCGGAGGATCCGGCCAAGATCCTCGACCAGTCCGTGGCCGACATGCAGGCTGACCTGGTCAAGCTGCGCCAGGCCGTGGCCACGGCCATTGCCAGCCAGAAGCGGCTGCAGAACCAGGCCGAGCAGGCCGAGGCCCAGGCCCGCACCTGGTACGAGCGCGCCGAGCTGGCTCTGAAGAAGGGGGAGGAGGATCTGGCCCGCGAGTCCCTCTCCCGCCGCAAGACCTACACCGACACCGCCACCGCCCTCAACGCCCAGATCAACGGCCAGGCGTCCCAGGTCGAGACCCTCAAGCGCAGCCTCACCGCCCTCGAGGGCAAGATTGCCGAGGCCAAGACCAAGAAGGACATGCTCAAGGCCCGCGCCCAGGCGGCCCAGGCCCAGGAGCAGCTCCAGAACGCCGTGGGCAACCTGAGCACCAACAGCTCCATGGCGGCCTTCGACCAGATGGAGGAGAAGGTGCTCAACATGGAGGCCCGCAGCCAGGCCGCCGCCGAGCTGGCCGGTGCCGACCTGGAAAGCCAGTTCGCGGCCCTGGAGGGCAGCAACGTGGACGAGGAACTGGCGGCCCTCAAGAACCGTCTCGAAGGCGGCAAGACCCCCATCGCCCTGCCCATGGAGGGAGGCCCCGCCCCCCAGCTGGAGCCGGTGAAGGTGGCCGAGGTGAATGCCGAGCTCGAGGAACTGCGCCAGTCCATCGACAAGCTCTGAATTCATACAATCGGGTCACCGCTCCCCCCAACGCCGTGCCCGCCGACGTCGACTCCCCCGTCCTCGACCTCACCGATGCCAACTTCCAGGCCTCGGTCCTCGAGGTTCCGGGACCGGTGCTGGTGGATGTCTGGGCCCCCTGGTGCGGCCCCTGCCGGCTGATGGCCCCCCTGATGACCTGGGCCGCCACGGCCTATGCCGACGCCCCCGGCGGTGCTCTCACCGTCGGCAAGCTGGAGGCCGACCCCAACCCCATCAGCCGCGACAGCCTCAAGGTGCAGGGCCTGCCCACCCTGGTCCTGTTCCGCGGCGGCCAGGAACTGGCCCGCCACGAAGGTGCCATGGCCCAGTCCCAGCTGAAGGCTTTCCTGGATGCCCATCTCTGAGCGCCTGTCGCGGCTCGGCAACGGCGTCTTCGCCCGCAACGACCAGCGCAAGGCCGCCTACAGCGCCCGGGCCGCCGCCGGTCACGGCCCGGACGCTTCTCTCCTCCCGCCGCTGCTGGATCTGTCCCTCGGCTCCACCGACCTGCAGCCGCCGGCCGTGGCCCTCGAGGCCATCGCCGCCGGCCTGAGCCGGCCCGAGAGCGCCTCCTACTGCCTCCATGCCGCCACCCTGCCCTTCCGGGAGGCGGTGGCGGCCTGGGCGTGGCGCCGTTTCGACGTGGCGGTGGATCCCCAGAAGGAGGTGCTGCTGCTGGTGGGCTCCCAGGAGGGCACGGCCCATCTGCCGCTGGCGGTGCTCAACCCCGGCGATCGGGCCCTGCTGCTCGACCCCTACTACCCCTCCCACATGGGGGGACTGCACCTGGCCAGCGCCGAACCGGTGCTGCTGCCCCTCGACGCCGACGCCGGCTGGCGGCCCGATTTCGACCGCCTGTCCCCCAGCCAGTGGCAGGACCTCTCGCTGATGGTGCTGGGGTTCCCCCACAACCCCACGGCCACCACCGGTACCCAGGCCTGGCTGGATGGGGCGGTGGAGCGGGCCCTGCGCCACGACGTGGTCCTGGCCCACGACAACCCCTACGTGGATCTGGCCCTGGAGGGGGAGGCCCCCGCGCTGCTGCGCCATCCCGACTGGCGCCGCTGCGGCATCGAGTTCTTCTCCTTCTCCAAGAGCTGGTGCCTCGGCGGCTACCGGCTCGCCTTCGCCATCGGTGCTGAGGATCTGATCACCGCCCTGCGTCAGCTCAAGGGGGTGGTGGATTTCAACCAGTCCCTGGCCCTGCAGGCCGGTGCGATCGCCGCCCTGGAGCAGGCCCCCGAGTGGCCCGAGCAGCTGCGCGGCGTTTACCGCGAGCGCCGCGACCGCATGGCCGCCGCCCTCGAGGCCCAGGGCTGGCCGGTGCGCCTGCCGTCGATGGCGCTCTACCTGTGGCTGCAGATCCCCGCTGTGGCGCGGGAGCGGGGTCTGGATTCGGAACGGTTCTGCGCCGCCCTGCTGGAGGGCACCGGCGTCTGCCTCACCCCCGGCAACGGCTTCGGCCCCGGCGGCGAGGGCTGGCAGCGGCTGGCCCTGGTGCACCCGGCCGGCGAGCTGGAGGCCGGTGCGGCCCGCATCGGCGACTGGCTCCGGCGGTTTTGATCGGCGCGATCGGGGCCCGGCGGCGCCAGCACCCCCCGGCGGCCACGGAGGCCCCTCTGGAGCATGCCCCACTGGAGCTGGCCCCCTGGCGGCTCCGGTGGCTGCCGGTGTGCGCCAGCACCGAAACGGAACTGGACCGCTGGCTGGCCCAGGATCCGCGACTGGCCGGCGACGTGCCGCTGCCGGCCCCCCGGGCCGTGATCGCCCGCCGGCAGCGCTTCGGCCGCGGCCAGCAGGGCCGGCCCTGGTGCTCCCCGGCCGGGGGGGTCTGGCTGAGTGCGGCCCTGCCCTGGCCGGCGGCGGCGGCGACGGCCGCGGCCCCCGGCCTGGCCGTGGCGGTCGGGCTCTGCCTGCGGCTGGAGGCCCGGGGGCTGCCGGTGCGGCTCAAGTGGCCCAACGATCTGCTGCTGCCCGGTGTGACTGGTGGCCGGCCCCGGAAGCTGGCGGGCCTGCTGCCCCGCCTGCGGCTGCGGGGGGGCACCTGCCGCTGGGCCCGGATGGGCGTGGGGCTCAACGTCGCCAACCGGGCGCCCGAGGGTGCCGTGGCCCTGGCGGAGCTGCTGGGAGCCGGCCTCGCCGATCCCCTGCTCTGGTGCGGGGAGGTGCTGGCGGCCCTGGAGTGGGCCATGGCCTGGGCCGGGCGGCCCCAGGAGGTCTGCCGGCAGGCGGAGCGGCGCCTGCATCGGCCCGATGGCCCGATCCACCTCGATAGCATCGACTGGCGGATCGCCGGGCTGGCGGCCGACGGCGGCCTGCGCCTGGTGCATGGCTCCGCCGAGCGGGTGCTGCACCGCGGCTTTGGCGCCGGATGAACACCCCCCGTACACTGTCCTTCGGCAATCCCGGCGCCGGGTCGTCCCCCTGCACGCCCACCGGTGTCCCTTCCTGACATGGCTTCCCAGCCCCTCACCGTCCTGACGGCGCTCGGTGCCGGCGCCACGGCCTCCTGGCTGGCCATGCCGCTGGTGCTGGCCCAGGCCGTTCCCGCCCTCGAGCCGACGGACCAGCCGGCCCCGGCACCGACGTCGGTGCAGCGTCCCTCGGTGCGGATCGCGGCGCCGGTGACCCGCCCCGAGTTCCAGGCGCCGGTCCAGCCCCTGGCCCCCCCGCCCCCGGTCACCGGGGAAGCCCCCCCGGCCACCCTGCGGCCCGGAGCGGCGGAGCGCCGGCCGGAGCCTCCCCGCCGCTTCGACGCCTCCCTCGATGCCCTGGTGCGGGAGGGGGTCGTCACCCCCGCCGAGCGGGTGCGGGTGCGCGGCTCGCTGCTGTCGCCCCAGGAGGCCGCCACCCGCAGTAGGGCCTGCAAGGCCGGCGCCCTCTCGGCCCAGGAGTGCAGCAGCGGCGTGATCATCATCGGCCGCGGCCGCAAGGATGGCCTCAGCGACGGACTGGGCGAGGGGGATCTGGTGGCCGGCGGCCGCGGTGCCGGTTTCGGCGGCTTCGGCTTCGGCGCCTCCCCCCTGCCGCCGATCACCGTGCCCGTCAGCGCCCTGCTCACCGGCGCCGGCGGCAGCTTCCGCCTCACCGACGTGTTCCGCGTCACTCCCCGGCCCGCCCCGATCCTCGGCAACGGCAACCAGCGGCTGCTCTTCCCCCTGATCGGCTCGGCCGTCACCACCAGCGGCTTCGGCTATCGCCTGCATCCGGTTCTGGGCAGCTGGCTGATGCACGCCGGCCGTGATCTGGCGGCGCCCGAGGGCACACCGGTGGTGGCCGCCCTCTCCGGGCGTGTCGTCAGCAGCGGCCTGGCCGGCGGCTACGGCCTGGCGGTGGAAATCGAGCACGACCGACCCAGACGCCGCACCCTCTACGGCCACCTCTCCGAGCTCTACGTCAAGGACGGCGAGATGGTGCGTCAGGGCGAGGTGATCGGCCGGGTCGGCAGCACGGGCCTGAGCACCGGTCCCCACCTGCATTTTGAGCTGCGCCTGCCCCAGGACGGCGGCTGGGTGGCCACCGATCCCGGCGATCTCGATCCGGGCGGCGGCCTGTTCGCCGGCCTGGCCGGAGCCGACGGCAGCGGCCCCACCGACGCGGTCGCCCTGCTGATGGGTCAGCTGATCGCCACCCTCGAGCGTCCCCGCTCCCCCCTGCCCCTGCCCGGGGAGAGGTTGAGCGTGCCCCCCGCCGCCCGTCCGGCGCCGGGCTGAGGGCCGCTCAGGCGCTGACGCGGCCGTCGCGAAAGTGCACCACCCGGTCGGCCCTTGCGCCGACTTCGGTTTCATGGGTCACCAGCAGGATGGTGATCCCCTGGGCATTGAGATCGCCGAACAGACTCAGCACCTCCTCGGTGGTGTGGGAGTCGAGGGCACCGGTGGGCTCGTCGGCCAGCAGCATGGCCGGATCGTTGATGATCGCCCGGGCCAGGGCCACCCGCTGCTGCTGGCCCCCGGAGAGCTGGTTGGGCTTGTTCTCCAGGCGGTGGGAGAGGCCCACCCGGTCGAGGGCCGCCAGGGCCCGCCGCCGCCGCTCCTCCTTGGGCACGCGGGCATAGATCATCGGCAGCATCACGTTGTCGATCGCGCTCAGCTGGGGCAGCAGGTGGAACTGCTGGAAGACGAAGCCCAGCTGCTGATTGCGCAGGTCGGCCAGCTCGTCGTCATCGAGGCTGTCCACATCGGTGCCGTTGAGCCGGTAGCTCCCGGAGCTGGGGCGGTCCAGGCAGCCAAGGATGTTCATCGCCGTGCTCTTGCCGGAGCCGCTGGCCCCCATCACCGCCAGATAGTCGCCCTTCTGGACGGTCAGCGACAGGTCGTCGAGGGCGCGCACCTCGGTGTCGCCGCTGCCGTAGATCTTCGACACGTGGACCAGTTCGGCCACCGGTGGGGGGAGGGACTCCATGGCCGCCAGGCTAGGGAAATCTGATCCCGACTCAGCCCAGCGGGGCGATGGCCGTGGCGGCGATGGCCTGCTGCAGGATCGGCGTGCCGGCGACGGTGGAGCTGGCCCAGTCGAACAGGGGGCTGGAAAGCACCCCGCCCACGGCGGTGATCACCACGCAGCCCACCAGGGCGGCCCGCAGGGGCTGCATGCCGGCCAGGTTCCAGGTGATGGCCGGGTAGGCCTTGACCACGTCGGAGGCCTCCTGAGGTTCCTTCACCACCATCATCTTGATCACCGAGATGTAGTAGTAGATCGACACCACCGAGGTGACCAGACCCACCACGACGAGCAGGTACTGGTGGTCGGCCCAGCCGGCGAAAAAGAGGTAGATCTTGCCGAAAAAGCCCAGCATCGGCGGGATGCCGCCGAGGGAGAGCAGACAGAGACTCAGCCCCAGAGTGATCAGAGGATCCTTCTGATAGAGCCCGGCATAGTCGGCGATGCGGTCGCTGCCGGTGCGGAGCGAGAAGAGGATGATGCAGGCGAAAGCGCCCAGGTTCATGAACAGATAGGCGGCCATGTAGAGGACCATCGCCGAGAACCCGTCCTCGGTGCCGCACACCAGGCCGATCATCACGAAGCCGGCCTGGCCGATGGAGCTGTAGGCCAGCATCCGCTTCATGGAGGTCTGGGCGAGGGCAACGACGTTGCCGAGCACCATGCTCAGCACCGCCAGCACGGTGAACAGGAACTTCCACTGGGCATCGAAGCTCTCGAAGCAGCCCACCAGCAGTCGCACCGCCAGGGCGAAGCCGGCCGCCTTCGAGCCCACCGACAGGAAGGCCACCACCGGGGTGGGGGAGCCCTCATAGACATCGGGTGTCCACTGGTGGAAAGGCACGGCGGCGATCTTGAAGGCCACGGTGGCCAGCACGAACACCAGGGCCAGGGCGGTGATCGGCGAGGCGCTGGTCTGCAGGGCCAAGCCGATGGTGGCCAGGCTGGTGGCACCGCCGCTGAGGCCGTAGAGCAGGGAGGCGCCGTAGAGGAACACCGCCGCGGCAGCCGATCCCACGAGCAGATACTTCAGGGCCGCCTCGGAACTGCGGGCATCCCGCTTCATGTAGCCCGCCAGCAGGTAACTGGCGACCGAGAGGGTTTCCAGGGAGATGAAGATGCTCACCAGATCGGTGGAGCCGCACAGGAACATGGCCCCAAGGGTGGCGGCCAGCAGGATGGCGGCGTATTCGCCCATCGGTGTGCCGCTGCGCTCCACATAGCGCCAGCTCAGCAGCAGGGAGATCAAGGTGGAGGCGGCCACCACCGCCCGGAAGGCAATGGCCAGGTTGTCGGCCAGGAAGGAGCCGAGGAAGGAGGGCTCCAGCGGACTGTTCCACTGCAGGGCCAGCAGCACCAGGGAGGCGCCCAGACCGCCGTAGCAGATGGGCGGCACCCAGCGGCTGGCGGCCTTCTCGCCGGCCAGGTCGACGACCAGACACACGACCAGGGTCAGCAGCACGGCCGCTTCCGGAGCGATCGCCCCGGCGTTTAGCTGCAGGGCCAAAGCGCCGGTGCCCAGACCCGAAGCGATGGCATCGGCGGCGGAAGCGGCGGTGGTGGCGGCAGGGGTGACGGAGCTCGCTGCTGCCAGAAACAGGTCGGCCACAGGGTTCGGGTAGGCGCGCGATGTGGCGGACTGTAGCCGCCATCCGGAGGGGCGGTCTGGTGCCCGGATACCCGCAGGGCCCGTCGATGCGATAAAGAAGGAAGCGGTATCGCGCCTTCCCGTGGCCCACACCCTGGTCATCGTCGAGAGCCCCACCAAGGCCCGCACCATCCGGGCGTTCCTGCCCAAGACCTTCCGGGTGGAGGCGTCGATGGGCCACGTGCGCGATCTTCCCAACAACGCCAGCGAGATTCCCGCCGCCCACAAGGGCGAGAAATGGGCCAACCTCGGCGTCAACACCGCCAACGGCTTCGAACCCCTCTACGTGGTGCCGAAGGATAAGAAAAAGGTGGTGAAGGAGCTCAAGGACGCCCTCAAGGACGCCGACCAGCTGCTGCTGGCCACGGATGAGGACCGCGAAGGCGAGAGCATCAGCTGGCACCTGCTCCAGCTGCTCGGGCCGAAGGTGCCAGTGAAGCGGATGGTGTTCCACGAGATCACCAAGGAGGCGATCGGCCGCGCCCTCGACCAGACCCGTGACCTGGACATGGAGCTGGTCCATGCCCAGGAGACCCGGCGCATCCTCGATCGTCTGGTGGGCTACACCCTCTCGCCCCTGCTCTGGAAGAAGGTGGCCTGGGGCCTCTCCGCCGGCCGCGTCCAGTCGGTGGCGGTGCGGCTGCTGGTGCAGCGTGAACGGGCCCGGCGGGCGTTCCGCAGCGGCAGCTAC
Source organism: Cyanobium gracile PCC 6307 (assembly GCF_000316515.1). NCBI lineage: Bacteria > Bacillati > Cyanobacteriota > Cyanophyceae > Synechococcales > Prochlorococcaceae > Cyanobium > Cyanobium gracile. The sequence goes on from NC_019675.1 coordinate 3,118,318, forward strand.
TGGGATCTCAAGGCCCGCCTGGAGCAGACGGCCTTGCCCTTCGAGGCCAAGCTCACCCACGTGGGGGCCGAGCGCATCGCCGGCGGCTCCGACTTCGACGAGACCACCGGCGGCCTCAAGAGCGGCAGCAAGGTGAAGCTGCTCAGCGAGGCTGAGGCGGCGGCGCTCAAGGCCGCCGTGGAAACCGCCCCCTGGCGGGTGGCGGCGGTGGAGGAGAAGCCCACGGTGCGCAAGCCCGTGCCCCCCTTCACCACCAGCACCCTGCAGCAGGAGGCCAACCGCAAGCTGCGGCTCTCGGCCCGCGACACCATGCGCACGGCCCAGGCCCTCTACGAGCGGGGCTTCATCACCTACATGCGCACCGACTCGGTGCACCTCTCCGACCAGGCCCTGACGGCGGCCCGCAACTGTGTCGGTGCCATGTACGGCAAGGAGTTCCTCAGCCCGGCGCCGCGCCAGTTCAGCACCAAGGCCCGCAACGCCCAGGAAGCCCACGAGGCGATCCGGCCCGCCGGCGAGAGCTTCCGCACCCCGAAGGACACCGGCCTCGACGGCCGCGACCTGGCGCTCTACGAGCTGATCTGGAAGCGGACCGTCGCCAGCCAGATGGCCGATGCCCGGCTCACCCTGCTGGCCGTCGACATCGAGGCGGCGGGCGCCACCTTCCGGGCCAGCGGCAAGCGCATCGACTTCGCCGGCTTCTTCCGCGCCTATGTGGAGGGCAGCGACGATCCCGATGCGGCCCTGGAGGGCCAGGAGGTGCTGCTGCCCTCGCTCGCCGTCGGCGACAGCCCGCTCTGCCGGGGCGTCGAGGCCCTCGGCCACCAGACCCAGCCCCCCGCCCGCTACAGCGAGGCGGCCCTGGTCAAGACCCTGGAGAAGGAGGGCATCGGCCGCCCCTCCACCTACGCCAGCATCATCGGCACCATCGTCGACCGGGGTTACGCCACCCTGCAGAACAACTCCCTCACCCCCAGCTTCACGGCCTTCGCCGTGACGGCCCTGCTGGAGGAGCACTTCCCCGACCTGGTGGACACGGCGTTCACCTCGAAGATGGAGCACACCCTCGACGAGATCTCCACGGGCAAGGTGTCCTGGCTGCCCTACCTGGAGACCTTCTACAAGGGGGAGAAAGGCCTGGAGACCCAGGTGCAGCAGCGGGAGGGCGACATCGACCCCGGCATCTCCCGCACGGTGGTGCTGGAGGGGCTGCCCTGCGTCGTGCGCATCGGCCGTTTCGGCGCCTACCTGGAGACCAAGCGGGTGGCCGACGACGGCAGCGAGGAGCTGCTCAAGGCCACGCTGCCCCAGGAGATCACCCCGGCCGACCTCGACGCCGAGAAGGCCGAGCTGCTGCTGCGCCAGAAGGCCGAGGGGCCCGAATCGCTCGGGGAGGACCCCGAGACCGGCGAGCAGGTGTATCTGCTGTTCGGCCAGTACGGGCCCTACGTGCAGCGCGGCCAGGTGAGCGAGGAGGTGCCCAAGCCCAAGCGGGCTTCCCTGCCCAAGGGCGTCAAGCCCGAGGACCTCAGTCTGGAGGACGCCCTGGGGCTGCTGCGGCTGCCCCGCCACCTGGGCGAGCACCCCGACGGCGGCAAGGTGCAGGCCGGGCTGGGGCGCTTCGGTCCCTACGTGGTCCACGACAAGGGCAAGGGCGAGAAGGACTACCGCTCCCTCAAGGCCGAGGACGACGTGCTGGCCGTGGGGCTGAGCCGGGCCCTGGAGCTGCTGGCCATGCCCAAGAAGGGCCGCGGCGGCCGTACCGCCCTCAAGGATCTCGGCGTGCCGGAGGGTTCCGAGGAGGCCATCCAGCTGTTCGATGGTCCCTACGGCCTCTACGTCAAGCAGGGCAAGGTGAACGCCTCCCTGCCGGAGGGCACCACCGCCGAGACCATCAGCCTGGAGCAGGCGGTGGAGCTGCTGGCCGCCAAGGCCGCCAGCGGCAAGGGGGCGTCCCGGTCCCGGGCCGGGACCAAGGCCGCCGCCAAGCCCGCCGCCAGGACATCCGCCGCCAAGACGGGAACCACCAAGGCTGGGACCACCAAGACGGGAGCCGCCAAGGCCCCCTCCACCAGGAGCGCGGCCGCCAAAGCCGCCGGCGCGACCACCGCCGCCGCCAAGAAGCCCCCCGCCACCACCAAGTCCGGTCGCCTGCGGGCCAGCGCCGTGCGGGTGATCAAGCCCGCGGCCAGCTGATGGCCCACCCCCGCCCCCCCCTTGCGCTGGCGGGACCCCTGCTGAGCCTGCCCCTGCTGCTCTCCGCCTGTGGCGGCACGCCCTTCGGCGACGCCCTCTCCCGCAGTTTCTCGGGCGCCCCGGCGGCCCCCGCCGCCCCGGCCCCCGTGGCCCGGACCACCGCCCCGGCCACGCCGGCGCCCACCGCGGCAGCCCCGCCCCCGGCGGCCGGCAAGGAGCCTCCGGCGGCAGGAGCCACCCCTCCAGCCCGCCCGGCGGCCGGTGCCACCCCGATGGCTCCCGTGGCCCCCGCCGTCCGCCCGGCTCCCTACCGCGTCACCATCCGCCTGCCCCAGGCGGATCCCTCCGCCCCGGCCGAGGTGGTCACCAAGGCATTGCGGGCCGCCGGCGTGCCGTTCGAGGTGGAGACGATCGAGCGCATGCCCGCGGCCGGCTCCGGGGCCGCCGAGACTCCTGCGGCCCCCGCGGGCGCCGCCAACGGCAGCGCCCCCGCCACCTCCCGACCGGCGCCGGCGCCGCGCTGACCCAATGACCCCTCCCCTGCGGCGCCAGCTGAGCCATCGCCAGGCGCGCCAGCTGATGGACACCGCCTACCTGGCGGCCGCCACCGCCCTGCTCTGGGTGGCGCTCTACTACCTGCCGGTGGGCAGCCCCCTGTTCCGCCTCGCCCTGCCCCTGCCCATGGCCCTGCTGCAGCTGCGCCATGGCTGGCGCTGCGCCCTGGAGGGCGTGGTGGTGACGACCCTGCTGCTGGTGGCCCTGATGGGCCCGATCCGCGGGCCCCTGGTGCTGTTCCCCTATGGCCTGCTCTCCCTCTGGCTGGGCTGGGGCTGGCGTCGTCGCAGCAGCTGGTGGCTGACCCTGGGGGTGGGGGGCCTGATCGGCGCCGCCGGCTTCCTGGTGCGGGTGGCCGTGCTCTCGGTGCTGGTGGGCGAGAACCTCTGGGTGGTGATCACCACGGCCGCGGCCAACCTGCTGGACCGGCTGGCGGGGGTGGTGGGTCTGGCGGGCGGTTTCGATCTCGACCAGGTGCAGGTCGCTGCCCTGCTGCTGGTGCTGCTCCAGAACCTGATCGTGGTGCTGGCGCTCCACGCCGTCGCCTACTGGATCTTCCCCCGGCTCGACCAGCCCATCAGCGAGCCGCCGCCGGCCCTGCGCGGCCTGGTGGCCCTCGACCCCCTTTGAGCCTGACGGGGCGGATCGCCGGCTCCGCGGCCGCCGCCGAGGCCTGGGGCCGGTGCTGGCGGCAGGCGTGGCCCCAGGCGGAGGTGCTGGTCCTGCTGGCGGGCACGGCCACGGCCGCCGTGCCCGGTATCTCCGCCGCCGGCGCCACCCCCGCCTCCCGCCGCCGCACGGCGGCGGCCGATGCCGAGCTGCTGGTGCTGGGCCCCGCCGGCGAGCGCCCCCACGCCCTGCCGCCCCTTCCCGCCGGGGTGTCCCCCGCCCTGATCAGCCATGTGGTGCTCCGGGAGCTGGGCCTGGCCCCCCTGCTGGTCGACCTGGGCTGCCCCGTGGCCCCGGCGGTGGCCCACCTCCGGCTGCCGGGGCCGGCGGGGGCCGGCCCGGCCCGCTGCCTGAGCAGCGGGGCGGCGCTCGATCCGGGGCGGCTGGAGGCCCTGCTGGCCCTGGGCCGGCGCTGGGGAGAACGCCTGCCGCCGGGACGTCCCCTGCTGCTGGCGGAATGCGTGCCCGGGGGCACCAGCACCGCCCTGGCGGTGCTCACGGGCCTGGGGGTGGCGGCCGATGGGCTGGTGAGCGGCAGCCTGCGCCACCCCGACCACGGCCGCAAGGCGGCCCTGGTGGCACGGGGGCTGGCGGCGGCCGGCCTGGAGGGCGGCGAAGGCGGCGCCGCCCGGGTGGCCGCCGCCGTGGGGGATCCGATGCAGCCCCTGGCCGCCGCCATGGTGCTGGCCGCCGCCGCCGGCCGGCCGGTGCTGCTGGCGGGGGGGAGCCAGATGGCGGCGGTGCTGGCCCTGGCCCTGGCCCTGGCTCCCCCCTCCCTGCGCCCCGCGGTCGCCGCCGCCGCGGCCGTGGGTACGACCGCCTGGGTGGCCCAGGAGGCGGGCAGCGACCTGGCCCTGCTGCTGCGGCGCATCGGCGAGCGCTGGGGGGTGGAGCCCCTGGCCTTCGCGGCCGACCTGCGCTTTCCCGATCCCTGCCACCCGGCCCTGGCGGCCTACGAGCGGGGTTACGTCAAGGAGGGCGTGGGGGCGGGGGGCCTGGCCCTGCTCTGGCAGCTCAGCGGCCGCTCCGCCCCGGCCCTCGCCCGCCTCTGCGACCAGGACTGCGCCACCCTGCTGGGGCCGCCGCCGCCTACGGTCCGCTGAATGGGTGCCCCGTTCTCCCCACCACCGACTCCGGCCCTCAGCCGCCGCACCCTGCTGCGTCTCGGTGCCGCCTCCGCCCTCACCCTGCTGGCCGGCTGCGACCGCCAGGAGACGCTGCTGCTGGCCAGCCGCGGCGACCTCCCTGCCGCCTGGGCCCGGCGCCTGCCGAAGCCCTGGCGCAGCCAGCTCCTGGAGGATCCTGCCCAGGTGCTGGCCCGGGCGGCCGCTCCCCAGACGGGTCTGCTGCAGCTCAGTGACGGCTGGGCGGCCGAGCTGAAGCCCGCCGACCTGCAACCCATCGGCACCCCGGCCCTGATCGACCGGCTAACGCCCATGGCGGCCCCGCTGGCCCGCCTCCATGGCCCACCCGGCGCCGGCCCCCTGGCTTTCCCCTGGTCCTACGGCCCCTGGGTCCTGGTGCTGCGCAGCCGCCCCGACCTGGCCCGGCGCCGGGACGAGGGCTGGGATCTGCTGCTCGACCCCAGCCTGGCCGGCCGGCTGGTGCAGCCCTCCTCCCCCCGGGTGACGATCGCCCTGGCCGGGGAGGACCCGGAGCGGCTGCGACGGCTGCGGCGCGCCGCCCTGGCCTACGACGAGCGGGATGGGCTCAGCCTGCTGCTCACCGGCGAGGCCGAAGCCGCCGTGTTGCCCCGCCAGCGGGTGGTGGGCCTGCTGCGCCGGGATCCCCGGCTCCAGGTGCTGCTGCCCGAGAGCGGCTCCCCCCTCAGCTGGAACCTGCTGCTGCGGCCAGCCGGCCCCCATCCGGAGCCGCCCCTGGAGTGGCTGGGGGAGGCCCTGGAGCCCCCCCTGCTGCCGGCCCTGCTGGCGGGCGGCTGGGTGCCGCCCCTGCCCAGGGAGCAGCTGCAGCGGGCCCTGGCCGACTTCCCGGCGGCCGTCGCCGCCCTGCTGCTGCCCCCCCAGCCGGTGCTGGAGCGCTGCTTCAGCCTGGCCCCCCTCCCCGCCGATGAGCGGACCGCGTTGCAGCGGCTCTGGGATGGGGCCGCCCCGGTTCCCGCCGCCTGATCCGCTCGAGCAGCTATCTGAGCGGGCTCAGCCCCACAGGCGCCGTCGCGGGGCGGCCGCCAGCCGGCGGTGGGTGTCCGCCAGCAGGTCGGGGATGGGCAGCTGCAGCGGGCAGCGGGGCAGGCAGGCGCCGCAGCGGCCGCAGGCGGAGGCATCCACCGCCTCCCACCAGTGGCCGGCCCGGCCGATCAGGTTGTAGCGCTCCGTGGCGAAGGGCTCCATGCCATGGCCGACCGCCAGGTTGCGAAGCCGCAGGAGGGCCGGGATCGGCACGGCGTTGGGGCAGGGCAGGCACTGGCGGCACTGGCCGCAACGGTCGGCCCCGAGCCGCTCGATGCCGGCGGCCTCCAGGCGGGCCAGCGCCGCCGCCAGGTCCCGCCCTTCTGTGGCGTGGGCGGCGCTGCCGGCGTCGGCCAGCCGCACCGCCCACGCCAGGTCCTCCGGCACGGCGGCCCCCAGGGTGAGGCTGCTGATCCCCTCGGCCAGCAGGAAGCGGTAGGCCAGCTCCAGCGGCGCGAAGGGGGCGCAGTCGGCGACCAGCTCGGGGGGTGGGTCATGGAGACGGCCGCCCTTGTCAGCCGGGGAGATGGCCATCACGCCGATCCCCGCGGCCAGGGCGGCCCGGGCCAGGGGCAGCCGCTCCTGGTCGAACAGATGCACATGCAGGCTGCAGAAGCCGAAGCGGCCGCTTGCCAGGGCCGCGTCGATCAGGGCGGTGTCGCCGTGGCTGCTGAAGCCCACCTGCCCCACCAGCCCCTCGCCCGTGGCCCAGGTCAGCAGCTCGGCCCCCGGCCCTGACAGGGCCCAGGCCAGATGCTCCGGCCGGTTGAGGCCGTGCACCGCCAGGTTGTCGAGCCGCTCGACCCCCAGCCGCCGCAGGCAGGCCCGCAGCTGGGCCCGGCCGTCGTCCGGCTCCGGCCCCGGCAGCAGCTTGCTCGTCAGCACCAGGGAGGCACGGGCTGCGGGGTCCCGTTCCCCCAACCGAGCGAGGGCCCGACCGAGAAACGCCTCGGCCGGGCCGTAGGCGGGGGCCGTCTCGATGTGGTTGATGCCCGCCGCCAGGGCCGCATCCAGCACCGCCTCCATCACCGCCGGGGAGTCGAGGGCCCGCATCGTGCCGAGGGTGAAGGCCGACACCGGCCGCCCCCGTCCGAAGGGCCGCCGTGCCGCAGCCAGCGGCGTCACCGGCGGCTCAGAGGCCAGGGCGGCCGCCTTCGGGGCCGTCCTCCGGGCCCGGATCGGCCTCGGCGACGGTGCGGCCGATGTGGCGGATCAGGTCGGCCGGGGTGGTGCGGTCCAGGAAGCGGCGGAAATCCTCCTGGTCCTCGGCATCGGCCTCCGCATCCACGGGAATCGAGGCGTCGGCGACCACCTCCTCCAACATCCAGATGCCGCTGTCGGTGCGCAGGGCCAGGGCGATGGCATCGCTGGGCCGGGCGTCAAGCTCGAGGGGCGCGTCGCTGCCGTTGTTGAGCTTGAGCACGGCGCGGAACGTGTTGTCCTCGATCGTGTGAATGATCACCCGCTCCAGCCGCAGGCCACCGGCCTCCAGCAGGCTGGCCATCAGGTCGTGGCTGAGGGGCCTGGGCGGCCGCTCCCGGTTGAGACCCGAGAGGATGTTCTGGGCCTGGGCCTGGTCGATCCAGATCGGTACCTGCCGGCGGCCGGACGGGTCCCGCAGCAGCACGATGGGGCTGCGGCTGGCCGCATCCAGTGCGATCCCGGCGACACGCATTTCAACCATGGTCGGGCCCGTCCCTCGCGCGTGTTGGTCCCCGTGAAACGATTATGGCCAGTGCCGCCGCCTCAGGGGATGTTCACCGGACTGGTGCAGGCCATCGGCAGGCTGGAGCGGAGTCCGGCCGGTGTGCGGGTGCGCACCGACCTCGGCCCCCTGGCCCTGGGGGACAGCGTCGCCGTTGACGGGGTCTGTCTGACGGTGGCCGAACGCCTGGCCGATGGCTTCCGGGCCGATGTCAGCGAGGAGACCCTGGATCGCAGCACCCTGGCCGAGCGGGCCGCCAGCGGTGGCCGGGTGAACCTGGAGCCGGCCCTGCGCCTGGCCGACCGGCTCGGGGGCCATCTGGTCAGCGGTCACGTCGATGGCCTTGGCGAGATCACCGCCATCGAGCGACAGCCCGGGTCGTGGCGGCTGGAGGTGGCCTGGCAGGATCCGGCCTACGGCCGCTACGTATGCGAGAAGGCGAGCGTGGCCCTCGATGGCATCAGTCTGACGGTGGCGGGCTGCGAGCCCGACGGCAGCCGCTTCTGGATCGCCGTGATTCCCACCACCTGGAGCGGCACCACCCTGGCGGAGCGTCGGGTGGGGGACCGGGTCAATCTGGAGGCCGACCTGCTGGCCAAGTACACCGAACGGCTGCTGCGCCCGGCGGCGGCGCCGCCCCAGGCCACGCTCTCCTCCGCCTGGCTGGCGGAGCACGGCTGGGGCTAGGCCCGCCGAGATGGCCGTCGCGGCGGATGCTGCGACAGATCACGTCTCGTTGTCAGTGGAGGGCGTCACCGTCACGCTGGCCACAGTCCGCACGGCGCCGATGTTTACCCCCGATGCCCCCTCTTCCCGTCAGGCCATGGGGACGGCCCTGCGCGCCTTCACCCTGGCCGAAGGGGTGATGCTGATCGTGCTGGGGGTGCTGGCCCTGGTCTTTCCCGTGCTGGCCTCCAAGTGGGTCACCGCCGTGGTGGCCATCGCCTTCCTGGTGGGGGGGCTGGTGGGCTGGATCAGTTCCCTGCTGCGCTCCCCCGGCCTGAGCCGGGTGATCACGTTCTGGCGCCTGGTGACCTCCACCCTGTTCCTGGTGCTGGGGGTGTGGATGATCCAGCAGATGGCGTCCGGTCCGGCGGCGGCGGCGATCCCGATGGCGGGTCTGGCCCTGGCTATCGGCGTGGTGTTCCTGGTGGAGGGGATGGTGGAAGTCCTGGTCGCGACCTCCCACCGTCACATCCCCGGCTGGCGCTGGGGACTGCTGAACGGCCTGGTCACCCTCGCCCTGGGGCTGCTGATCCTCACCATGAAGTTCTGGAGCCTGCTCTGGGTGGTGGGCACCCTGGTGGGCATCAGCTTTCTGTTCAGCGGCATCGATCTGCTGCGCTTCAGCGCCAGCTTCCATCCCGAGCAGGACTGAGGGCCGGAACAGGACTGGGGGCGCCGGAGGCTGGCGGCGGCGCTCAGGACGGGCCGTCGGCGCTGGCGCCATCAAGGGGAAGCAGCCAGATCGAACCGGTCTCCTTGTGGATCTCGATGCGAAACTCCTGGCCGGGCTCCAGCCCCATGCGCCGGGTGTAGGCCTGGCCGATCAGCAGGTTGCCGTTGCCGTGGACCCGGGTGCGGAACTCGGCCTGGCGCCCCTTGCTCACCCCGGCGGAGCCGCCGCCGCCGGTGCTCGACGGCACGGGGTAGCCCTTGGCGGCCACCAGGGCGCGATAGAAGTTCTTCCGGAGCACCCGACCGCTCGGACCCACGTAGCCGCAGGCTCGGGCGATCTGATCTTCCGGCCGGTTGCTGAGGGAACGGGCCCGCTCCAGCAGGGCCTGGCCCTCCAGCATGACGGTGCCGGCGGAACGGTCCTCGTTGGCTGGTCCTTTCTGGGCACCCATCAGCCGGTCAGACGGAGACTTCTTGATTGATTGTGCCGATGATTGTGCTGAACGGGCAACAGTCAGCGAATCAGAGCAGGTAAAGAATCCCGTAAAGCACCACCCAGATGCCGTCGACGAAATGCCAGTAGAGCTCCGCGGCCTCCAGGCCGAAGGGGGCGGTGCTGGTGACGCGGCCGCCGTTGCGGGTCTGCACCCAGACCAGGAGGATGCAGATCACCCCCAGGGTGACGTGGAGGCCGTGGAAGCCCGTCAGGGCATAGAAGGTGCTGGCGAAGAGGTTGTCGGTGAGGCCGAAGGGAAGGGTGAAGTACTCCACCATCTGGCCCGCCAGAAACGCCGCCCCCAGGGCCGCCGTGAGCAGCAGCCAGTTCCGGCAGGGCCCCATCCGCCCCAGCAGGAGATTGCGGCCGGAGCGATGGAACGTGTAGCTGCTCACCAGCAGCAGCATGGTGTTGATCGATGGCAGCAGCAGTTCCAGTTCGTAGGTGGAGCCCGCCGGCAGGGGATTGACCGCCCGGAAGGTGAGATAGGCGGCGAAGAAGCCGGCGAAGGTCATGCCGTCGGCCACCAGGAAGGTGGCCAGGCCGAAGAGCCGCAGGTCGGCATGGCCGCCGTGGGCCTCGGCGGCGGCCGCTTCGGTGGCGGTGGCGGTGGCGCTGCTGCTGGTGGCGAGGCTGGTCATGGGCGGGCCGACGGGGGAATGGGACGTGGGGACGGCGGGGGGAGACGGTCAGCGGCGGCCGGCGCCCGTCCACAGGTCGCGGCCGGTGGCGGCCTCCAGGCTCAGGATGTCCTCGTCGACGCCGTAACCGTAGGGGTGCTGCACCAGCGGCGCTTCACCGACCCAGTTCTCCACCGGCGGCGGTGAGGATGTGAGCCATTCAGGGGTGAGGGCATTCCAGGGGTTGTCGCCGGCTTCCCGGCCGCGGAAGGCACTCACGATCACGTTGTAGAGGAAGGGCAGGCTGCTGACCGCCATCAGCAGGGCGCCCACACTGCTGATCTGGTTGAGGGTGGTGAAGCTGGGGTCGTACTCCGCCACCCGCCTGGGCATGCCGTTGAGGCCCAGCCAATGCTGGGGGGCGAAACAGAGGTTGAAGCCCACGAAGGTCAGCAGGAAGTGCAACCGACCCAGATCCTCATCGAGCATCCTCCCGGTGAACTTCGGATACCAGTGGTAGACCGAGGCGAAGATCACGAACACCGTGCCGCCGTAGACGATGTAGTGGAAGTGGCCGACAACGAAGTAGGTGTCGTGGACGTGGATGTCGAAGGGCACCTGGGCCAGGGCGACACCGGTGATACCACCGAAGACGAAATTGACGATGAAGGCGCAGGAGAAGAGCATGGCGCTGTTGAGGGCCAGCTTGCCGCCCCAGAGGGTGGCCAGCCAGTTGAAGAACTTGATGCCCGTGGGTACGGCGATGAAGGAGGTGGCGATCGTGAAGAACAGCCGCATCCAGGGGGGGGTGCCGCTGGTGAACATGTGGTGGGCCCAGACCACAAGACCCAGCACCACGATCGCCAGGATCGAATACACCATGGTGGTGTAGCCGAAGAGGGGTTTGCGGGAGTGGATGGGGAGGATCTCACTCACCAGGCCGAAGGCCGGCAGGACCATGATGTAGACGGCCGGGTGGGAATAGAACCAGAAGAGATGCTGGTAGACCACCACGTTTCCGCCCAGGGCCGGGTTGAAGAAGCCCGTGTGGGCGACGATGTCGAAGCTCAGCAGCAGCAGGGTGCCGGCCAGGACGGGGGTGGAGAGCACCACCAGGATGCTGGTGCCGAGCATCGCCCAGCAGTACATGGGCAGCTGCATGAGTTTCAGGCCGGGCCGACGCAGCTTCAGCACGGTGGCGATGAAGTTGATGCCGCCGAAGATCGAGCTGCCCCCCAGGAGCAGCACGCTGACGATCCACACGACCTGGCCCAGGGCGGGGGTGGTGATGCTCAGGGGTGGGTAGGCCGTCCAGCCGGACTGGGCCGCCCCGGTGATGAAGTAACTGCCGATCAGCAGGATCCCAGCCGGCGGAATCATCCAGAAGGCCACGGCATTGAGCCTAGGGAAGGCCATGTCCCTGGCCCCCACATAGAAGGGAATCAGGTAGTTGCCGAAGCCACCGTTCACCACCGGCACGATCCACAGGAAGATCATCACGGTCCCGTGGAGGGTGAGCACTTCGTTGTAGGTTTCGCGGCTGACGAAATCCGAGATCGGGCTGGCCAACTCGGCGCGGATCACGCCGGCCAGGGCTCCGCCGATGAAATAGAAGAGGAATCCGGTCACCAGGTACTGCAGCCCGATCACCTTGTGATCCAGGCTGAAACTGAAGTAACGCAGCCAGCCCTGGGGCTGGAGGCTCTCCTGGAAGTCGTTGGGGGAGGCGACGGTCATCGGGCGGGTGCGTGCGGACGGAGTCGGGATCGGGGAGCGGGGCGTCAGGCGGTGGGGGTGCCGGCGGCACTGGCCACCGTGGCGGCCACGGGACTGTTCTTCTGCCGCCAGGCGTCGTAGGCATCCGGTTCGTGCACCACCACGGTCGAGCGCATGCCGCCGTGGTACGGCCCGCAGAGCTCGGCGCAGATGATCGGGTAGCTGCCTGCCTTGGTGGGGGTGAAGGTGAGCACGGTGGGCTGGCCTGGGATCACGTCCTGCTTGAGCCGGAACTGGGGCACCCAGAAGGCGTGGATCACGTCGTTGGCCTTCATGCGCAGCTCCACCGGCCGGCCGTTGGGCACATGCAGCTCTCCGCTGGTGATGTCACTTTCGGGGTAGTGGAAGATGAAGGCGAACTGCATGGCCGTCACCTCCACCGGCAGGACATTGGCTTCGCCGGCTGCCGTGCCGATGCCGCCCCAGACCCGGGGGGCCTTCAGAGGACCCGTGGCAGCGAGGGGGGGATCCGCCGAGCTCACGGACGCCTCCATGGTTCCCATGGCCGGCATCCGATGCATGGCGGAGTGGTCGTTGAGGCTGCTCATGCCCCCCATGCGCTCGTAGATGTCGTAGCTGTAGATGCCAACGAACAGCACCACGACCGCGGGGATGGCGGTCCAGACGAGCTCGAGCAGCAGATTGCCCTCGATCGCCAGGCCGTCGGTGTGGTCGCCGCTCCGGCGGCGGAAGCGCACAAGGCTGAACACCACCAGGCCGACGATCCCCAGGAACAGGATTGTGCCGATGCTGAACAGCACCCGGAACAGGGAGTCGTAGATGGGTGCGTTGGCGCTGGCGTCGAGGGGCAGAAGGTTGACGTTGGTCCCCACCCACAGACCGGTGAGCACAAGCGCCATGCCCACCAGCAGGGTGACCAGGGAGGAGGGAATCGGCACGGCGACGGCGGGGGACGGCGTTTCGGAAGGGTGGGAGCCCTGAGGCCGACCTCCCTCGGTCCAACAGCTTATGGACGGCCGTTCGCGCGCCGCGCGTTCGTTGTAACCAGAGAAGCGATTTCGGAGAAATTTCACATTCACAGCGGGCGATGTGCTGATTTGCACATCTTTCAGCGCCTCCAACTTCCCGGGCCGTCAGGGCTCCCGCCCGGGCCCGGGCGGACGGCCACTGTGACCATGGATCGCACCCGCGCCCGGCTGCGGTGCGATCGGCCGCCGGATTGCCGACATTCCGGAGGGCGCACCCTGGCCGACCTTGAGCGGAGCTGCGATGCCCTCCACCCACGAGCAGATCCAGAAGCTCCGCCACCGCCATCGCGGCTACATCTCCACCCTCGCCACCGAGGTGCCGCTGATCCTGCGGCTGCCGTTCTGCCAGTCACACGCCTGGCTGCTCCCGCTGCTGCTGATCGGCATGGCGGTGGTGTTGATCACCACGCTGATGCGCTACCCCCCCCCCCCCCTCCTTGATCGGCACCCGGCCTCTGCTGAACGGGCTCGGGGGCCTGGCGCTCGCCCTCGAGGGGGTGGGGCATCTGGCCCTGGCCTTCGATCCACCGCTGGCGCGCCTGGACACGGTGCCCCATGGGATCGCCTGGCTGCTGTTCTTTCTGGTGGCGCTGATCCGCAAGGTGAAGACCCTGGTCCGCGAGCCCTTCGTGACGCTGGCCGTGGTGATGGGGGCCACCTCCGGCTATCTGCTGGACGGCATCCCCGGCGGAGGACCGGTCTTGCCGCCGTCCCGATCCCATCGGGGGGCCATCCGCCTGCGAGCCGCTGCTCCCGTGGCGGTCATCACCGCGGCAGGGGGCTGGCCCGTTCGGGGGGCGTGGTTTCGTTGTAGCCAGAGAAGCAATTTCGGAGAAATTTCACATTCACTTCAGGCGATGTGCTGAATCGCACATCTTTGAATGCCCGCTAACTTGGGCACCCGGAAGAGCATTCTTTCATGGTCGTGGCGCCGTCCGCGCAACCCCTGCCCCCGCTCCGGTCCGCCACCGGGGAGAGCTGGCCCGTGCGCCTGGTGCCCGTGCTCACCGCCCACCTCGTCGTCGCCCTCGTGGCCCTGGTGGCCATCGGCGGCGCCACCCGGGTGATGCAGGCCGGTCTGGCCTGTCCGGACTGGCCGCTCTGCTACGGCGTGCTCTGGCCGGGCCGCCAGTGGAACCTGCAGGTGTTCCTGGAGTGGTTCCATCGCCTCGATGCCTTCCTGGTGGGCGTGGCCCTGCTGCTCCTGTTCGCCCTCAGCCTGCGGTTCCGCTCGCGCTTCCCGCTCTGGCTGCCCTGGAGCGCCGGTCTGGCGCTCGGCCTGGTGGCCGTGCAGGGCGGCCTCGGGGCCCTCACCGTGCTCAGCCAGCTGGCCGCCCCCACCGTCACCCTGCATCTGGCCACGGCCCTCAGCCTGGTGCTGCTGCTGAGCGCCATGCACCAGGGGCTGGAGCGCCGCCCGGCCTTTTCGGCCGCTCCAGCGGAGGGCGAGCTGCCGCCCTGGTGGTCCCCCCTCCCCGTCCTGGCCGCCCTGCTCGTGGGCGGCCAGTGCCTGCTGGGGGCTGCCATGGCCAGCCGCTGGGCCGCCCCGCTGTGCCTGCAGGCCGGCGAGGGCTGCCGCTGGCTTCTGCTGCACCGGCAGGGGGCCTATCCGGCGGCGGTGGCGGTGCTGCTGCTGGCCGCCGCCTCCCTGGCCCTCCCCGCCGGCCAGGGCCGGAGCAGGGGGCTGGCCTTCGCCGCCGCTGGCCTGGTGGTGCTCCAGGTGGTGCTCGGGGTGTTCACCCTGCGGCTCCAGCTGGCCGTCCCGGCCGTCACGATCGCCCACCAGCTCACCGCCGCTCTGCTCGTCGGTGTGCTGGGTGGGCTCTGGGGACTCTCGTTCCCGTCCCCTTCTGTTTCTGCCCGTCTCGAGGTGGCCCATGGTTAGTGTCAGCGCCGTGGCGGCCATCGCCGCACCCTCCGCGCCGGTGGCGATCCGGCCGTCGGTCAAGCTGCCGGCCTGGCTGGAGGTGGCCAAGCCCCGTCTGATCCCCCTGCTGCTCGCCACCACCGTGGGCGGCATGGCCCTGACTGCCGCCTGGCCGCTCGACCCCCTGCGCTTGCTCTGCACCCTGGTGGGCGGTTCGATGGCCTCGGCCGCCGCCGGGGTCCTCAACTGTCTCTGGGAGCAGGAACTCGACGGGCGCATGCAGCGCACCAGCCGCCGCGCCCTGCCCTCGGGCCGCCTCGCCCAGCGCCAGGCCTTCGGCCTCGCGGTGGCCCTCACCATCGGCTCGGTGCTGGTGCTCGTCCTGGGGGTCAACGCCCTGGCCGCCTCCCTGGCGCTGCTGGGTCTGTGCAGCTATGTGCTGCTCTACACGGCCCTGCTCAAGCCCCGCACCACCCAGAACATCGTCATCGGCGGCATGGCCGGGGCGATCCCGCCCCTGGTGGGCGCGGCGGCCGCCACCGGTCACCTGGGCTGGAGCAGCTGGTGGCTGTTCAGCCTGGTGATGGTCTGGACCCCGGCCCATTTCTGGGCCCTGGCCTTGCTCCTGCACGAGGACTACCGCTCCGTGGGCATTCCGATGCTGCCGGTGGTGAAGGGTCTGACGGTCACGGCCCAGGCCATCGGCCGCTACAGCTGGGCCACGGTGGCCCTGAGCCTGGGCGGGGTGGTTGCCCTCCCCAGCGGCGGCTGGCTCTACGGCCTGCTGGTGCTCCCCTTCAACGCCCGGCTGCTGCAGCTCAGCGCCAGCCTCGCCGAGGACCCTGGCGATCCCCGCCGGGCCCGCAGCCTGTTCCGCTGGTCGATCTTCTATCTCTTCGGCATCTGCCTGCTGCTGGTGCTGGCGCGCACGCCCCTGGCCAGCGCCGTCCACCCGGCCGCCATGCTGGCCGCCGCCCTCCATCTGGCTCCTGCTGCGGCTGCCTAGATTGGCCGGGCTTCCAGCCCTTCGCGATTGATCCCGGCTTGATCGAGCTCGAGCACCTCAGCAAGCGTTTCGGTGGCCGCAAGGTCACCCCCGTGCAGGCCCTCGACGACCTCTCCCTCAGCGTGCCGGCGGGTTCCCTCTACGGTCTGCTGGGGCCCAACGGCGCCGGCAAGACAACGGCCCTCCGCATCCTCTGCACCCTGCTGGCCCCCGACGCCGGCCAGGTCCGGGTGGCGGGGGTGGACGCCCTGGCCGAGCCCCGCGCCGTCCGGCGCCTGCTCGGCTATGTGGCCCAGGAGGTGGCCATCGACAAGATCCTCACCGGCCGGGAGCTGCTCCACCTCCAGGCCGCCCTGCACCACATGGGGGTTGCCGACCGCCTGCAGCGCACCGCCGAACTGATCGAGCTGCTGGCCATGGGCGAGTGGATCGATCGCCGCTGCGGCGGCTACTCCGGCGGCATGCGCCGGCGACTCGACCTGGCGGCCGGGCTGCTGCACCGCCCCAGGGTGCTGGTGCTGGATGAGCCCACGGTGGGCCTCGACATCGAGAGCCGCGCCACCATCTGGCAGGTGCTGCGTCAGCTGCGGGACCAGGGCACCACGGTGTTGCTCAGCAGCCACTACCTTGAGGAGGTGGATGCCCTGGCCGACCGCCTGGCCATCATCGACGGGGGCCGGGTGATCGCCGAAGGCACCCCCGCCGCCCTCAAGGGCGCCCTCGGCGGCGACCGGGTAACGCTGCGGGTGCGGGAGTTCAGCGACGAGCAGGAGGCGAGCCGGGTGCGCGATCTGCTCCAGGCCTGCCGCGGTGTCCGCCAGGTGGTGGTCAACCGGGCCCAGGGCTACTCCCTCAACCTGGTGGTGGAGGACAGCGGCGTGGTGGAGACCCTGCGGCAGCAGCTGGCCGAGGCCCAGCTGCCGGTGTTCGCCCTGGCCCAGAGCCGCCCCAGTCTGGATGACGTCTACCTTCAGGCCACCGGCCGCACCCTGAGCGATGCGGAACTCTCCGTGGCCGGTCGCCGCGACCTCAAGGAGGAACGCAAGCAGTCGATGCGATGACCCGCACCCCCCCTTCCCCATGACCAGCGCCAGCCCCTCCCTCACCCCCCTGCCCGCCGCCAGCGGTGAACCCTCGGCCCTGGCCGAGATCACCCAGGAGACGTTTGCTCTCACCCGCCGCCTGTTCGTCCAGCTGGCCCGGCGACCCTCCACCCTGGTGGCGGGAGTGCTCCAGCCCCTGATCTGGCTGGTGCTGTTCGGGGCCCTGTTCGCCAACGCCCCGGAGGGTCTGCTCCCCGGCGGCATCAGTTACGGCCGCTTCCTGGGGGCCGGGGTGATCGTGTTCACGGCCTTCAGCGCCGCCCTCAATGCCGGTCTGCCGGTGATGTTCGACCGCGAGTTCGGCTTCCTCAACCGGCTGCTGGTGGCGCCCCTGCGCTCCCGCAGTTCAATCGTTTTCGCTTCGGTGCTCTACATCACCAGCCTCAGCCTGGTGCAGAGCCTGGCCATCATGGGCACCGCCGCCCTGCTGGGCTATGGCTGGCCCGGTGGGGCGGGGCTGCTGCTGGTGCTGGTCACCCTGCTGCTGCTGGTCTTTGCCGTCACCGCCCTCAGCCTCGGGCTGGCGTTCGCCCTGCCGGGCCACATCGAGCTGATCGCGGTGATCTTCGTGGCCAACCTGCCGCTTCTGTTCGCGAGCACCGCCCTGGCGCCGATTTCCTTCATGCCCCCCTGGCTGGGCTGGCTGGCGGCCCTGAATCCCCTTACCTTCGCGATTGAACCGATCCGCGCCGCCTACGCGGGGTCCTTCCACCTCACCGATGTGGTGCTGGTGGCTCCCTACGGATCCCTCACAGCGCTCACCTGCCTGGCCATCCTGGCGGGGCTGGCCGCCGGTCTGTTCCTGCTGATCCGCCCGATGCTGGATCGCAAGCTCACCTGACGCCCCGCCCCGTGTCCCTGCCGTCCCCCCGTCCAGAGCTCTCCCATCTGCTCCTCGACGCCATCCGCCGCAGGGATGCCGCCACCGTCGCCCGCCTCACCGGCCAGTGGGCCCACCGCCATGGGGTGACCTCCCTGGAGAGCTTCCGCACCGGCAGCGTCGTCGCCGAGGCGGGCTGGGAGGCCGGCGACTGGCTGCTGCAGCACATGGACGCGGCGATGGCCCCCGCCAGCGTGACCATGGCCGAGGCCTTCGCGGCCCTGGAAGATTCCTTTGCCGGCCCCCCGCCGCCCACTCCGATCTCGGCTGTCCCCGGCCCAGTCACGCCCATCACGGTCGTCCCCGAGGCGACCGACGCCGTCACGGACGCCATCGAGGCGAGAGTCCCCGCCCCCTCGGCGGAGGCCGAAGGAGCGGCTGGTCTGTCGGATGTCATCGCCCTGCACCCCCTGACCCCGAGCGCCTCGCCGGCCCCGGCCCCCCCCACCCTGGCCGACCTGCGCTCCTGGCTCTCCGCGGCTCCGCAGCATCGCCGCGCCAGCTGATCCCCTACCCCATGGCGTCCTCCCGTCCCCTGCCTGAACGGGCCGCCCTCGGCGGTCGCCTGATCGTCTCGGTGCAGGCCCCAGAGGGATCCCCCCTGCGCGATCCGGCCGTGATCGCGGCGATGGCGGAGGCCAGCCTGCTCCAGGGGGCCGCCGGCGTGAGGCTCGAGAGTCCGGAGCACATCGGCGCGGTGCGCCGCCGCTGCCCTGACGCCCTGATCGTCGGTCTCTGGAAGCGCACCTTCCCCGGCAGCACGGTGTACATCACCCCCGGCTGGGAGGAGATCCGTGCCGTCTGGGCGGCCGGAGCCGATGTGGTGGCCATCGATGCCACCGAGCGCCCCAGGCCCGATGGCCAGGACCTGGAGGCCCTGATCGCGCGGGCCAGTCAGGAGCTGGGCGCTCCGCTGATGGCGGATGTGGACAGCGTGGCGAACGGGCTGCGGGCGGCGGCCCTGGGCTGCCAGTGGGTGGGCACCACCCTCTACGGCTACACCGAAGCCACCGCCTCGCTGCCGCCGCCGGCCTGGGACCTGCTGGGACCCCTGCGCCGCGAGCTGCCCGACGCGGTGGCCCTGATCTGCGAGGGGGGCATTGCCTCCAAACAGGAGGCGACCCGTGCCCTGGCCTGTGGGGCCGATGCCGTGGTGGTGGGAACGGCGATCACTGGCGTGGACCTGCAGGTGGCCGCCTATGTGAAGGCGATGGCCGGCTGAGCTTCGGCTCCACCGGCCCGCGGCGGCCCCCGGGGCTCACATCATCCCGGGCATGCCCATGCCGCCCATGCCACCCATTCCTCCCATGCCACCCATTCCTCCCATGCCGCCGTCGCCGGCAGGGGGAGCGGGGGGTTCCGGCTTGTCGGCGATCACAGCCTCGGTGGTGATCAGCAGCGAGGCGATCGAGACCGCATCCTGAAGGGCCAGCCGCACCACCTTGGCCGCATCCAGGATGCCGGCGGCGAGCAGATCGTCGTAGCTGTCGGTGAGGGCGTTGTAGCCCTTGCCCTGGCTCAGCATCTGCTGCACCACCACGTCACCGTTGGCGCCGGCGTTGATGGCGATCTGGCGGGCCGGGGCCGCCAGGGCCCGCTGCACGATCTCCACCCCGGTGCGGACGTCGCCCTCGCAGCGGCTGGCCAGCTCACCGAGTTTTTCGGTGAGCTGCACCAGGGTGCTGCCACCGCCGCCGACGATGCCCTCATCGATGGCGGCCCGGGTGGCGTTGAGGGCGTCCTCGATGCGCAGCTTGCGGTTGCGAAGTTCGGTTTCGGTGGGGGCCCCCACCTTGATCACCGCCACGCCGCCGGCGAGCTTGGCGATCCGCTCGTTGAGCTTCTCGCGGTCGTACTCGGAGTCGGTGGCCTCCAGCTCCCGCTTGATGGCGGCCACCCGATCGGCCACGGCGGCGCGCTGGTTATCGGCGGCCACGATCGTGGTCGTGTCCTTGCTGATGGTGATGCGGTGGGCATGGCCCAGGTCGGCCAGGGTGGCCTTGTCGAGGGTCATGGCCCGGTCCTCGCTGATCACCGTGGCGCCCGTGAGGATGGCGATGTCCTCGAGCATGGCCTTGCGGCGGTCACCGAAGCCCGGCGCCCGCACGGCGGCCACCTGGAGGACGCCGCGGGTCTTGTTGACCACCAGGGTGGCCAGGGCCTCGCCCTCCACCTCCTCGGCCAGGATCACCAGGGGCCGGCCGCTCTTGGAGACGGCCTCCAGGACCGGCACCAGGTCGACCACGGTGCTGATCTTGCGATCGGTGATCAGCAGCAGGGGATTGTCGAAGGCGCATTCGCGCCGGTCCTGGTCGGTGACGAAGTAGGGGGAGGCGTAGCCGCGATCGAAGGCCATGCCTTCGGTCACCTCCAGCTCGGTGGCCAGGGACTTGGATTCCTCCACGGTGATCACCCCATCGGCGCTCACCTTCTCGACCGCTTCGGCGATCATGCGGCCGATCTCCTCGTCGTTGCCGGCGCTCACCGTGGCCACCTGGCGGATCGCATCCCCCGCCACGGCGCGGGAGCGCTCGGCGATGCCCGCCACCACCACGGCCGTGGCCTGCTCCATGCCGCGCCGCAGCGCGACCGGGCTGGCGCCGGCGGCCACGTTGCGCAGGCCCTCATGCACCAGCGACTGGGCCAGGACGGCCGCTGTGGTGGTGCCGTCGCCGGCGGTGTCTTTCGTTTTCGAGGCCACCTGCTGCATCAGCTTGGCGCCCAGGTTCTCGAAGGGATCCTCGAGTTCGATCTCCTTGGCGATGGTGACGCCGTCATTGATGATGTCGGGGGCGCCGTACTTCTTCTCCAGCACCACGTTGCGACCCTTCGGTCCGATGGTGACCTTCACCGCATCGACCAGGGCATTGACGCCCCGCTCGAGGGAATCGCGGGAGGCATCGGCGAACTGGATCAGTTTGGCCATCAGTGGGGAGACAATAAATGCGACCATGGCAGCGTCCCACAGGGACCCCGCCACCGGCATCCGCTCCTCGGTGGGGAAAGCCGAATGCCCCAGACCGGGAAGGCTGCGCCTCCTCTCGACGGGAGGTACGTTGGGCCCATGGAAGACCTGCTGCAGCAGACCCTGGACAGCGCTGGCACCGAATCCGGCCTTGTGCCTAGCAGTGGGGCCGATGGCATGGTGTTCCTGCTGATTGCCGCCCTGGGCCTGCTGATGGCCCTGGTCTACGTGCCGATACGGCTGTTCCTCACCCTCACGGCCCGCAGCCGTCGCCTGCGGTTGCTGCAGCGGATCCGAAAACTGAGGGAGGACCTCAGCACCAAGATCCCGGAATCAGGCAACCTTTAGCTGTGACGATCCTTGGATCTGTGCAGGTCCGTTGCTTCGCCCTGGCGACACGCTGTTCAGGACTTGGAGGCAGCAAGGAAAACCGAGCACCCGGTTGGAAAGGACAAACCGAGACGAAGCCATGTATGTTCTATTTTCGCCATGAAAGCAAAAGTGGTCTCCACCAGTGGTGAGTAGACCATCACGTCGCTGGTTGCAGCTTTTGGCGGTAAAATCTTACGGCGGGCGATGATGAGCGGGAAGATGATCGTGTTGACGTAGCTGGCCTCGAGAGGGCGCAGACCGCAGGATCTGGCCATGCGCGTCAGTTCGCTCCTGCGATAGCGGTGTTTCGTTTCCACCTGCTCGTCATGGTATGACCACATCCAGCGGTAAGCCGCCACGTTGATCACCATCACACCGCCGGGACGCAGGACGCGAGCGATTTCGTGCAGGGCCAGCGATCCGCCCTTGATCTGGGAGAGCACATCAGCACAGATAACGATGTCAAAACTGCAGGGGGGAAAGGGCATTTCCGTGATGGAGCCTTCAACGATTCTCGCTGATGTGCGCTCACGGGCCAGGGAGCACGCGATGGGCGAGAAGTCAAGTCCGGTCAGTGTCCAGAGGGGTTCCTGGCTGGAGAGGCAGCGGATCAGACCGCCCGTTCCGCAGCCGGCATCGAGAACGGAGGCTGGCTTGCCTCTCCACGGCCGCAGGGGAAGTAACACTCTCTGATGGAGAGCATGGAAATACCACATCCGATCCTCCGTTTCGGCAAGCTTCCTGTACTCATCGAGTTGCATCGGATTGGAGGCTTATGGAAGCGGATTAACGCGATCGAGTTTGGCTCGAGCACCCTGGTCGGAGTACAACAGGCGAGTGAGAAGAAACGAGGCAACGCTCCAAAGCAGGTAGGTGATCAGGGCGATCAGCCACTTGCCTGCCCCGGCGTGCTCCAGTGCCAAGCCGCTCAGGAATGCAAGGCCGAACCCGAGGATCTGAATCTGTACATAGCCAAGCAGAAGTCTGCCGCTGAACCTCACACGAAAGGTGATGCGTGAATGGGAGTAGGCATTGACCAGGATGCAGATTCCTCCCGCCAGGGCAAGGCTGGAGGAGGTGCTGCCCGTGAGACTGATGAACAAGCCATACAGCAGAAAATAGAGGGCTTCACCCAGCAACCCCACGATGCCGAAGCGCACCAGAGTGATGCGAAGAAACGGGAACCGACGCAGCCGGGAGAAGCATTTCATCACGTTCTTGCTACCCAGTCTTGCTGCCGGTCCTGAGGTGGTTGGATGCATCCACACCACTCGATCGAGCGAATATGGGCCTGTGGTTTACCGTAAACCGTGAGATAGACCCGTCCGACGTATTCTCCCATGACACCAAGCAGCAGACACTGGATGCCGCCGAAGAAGAGGATCGAGGAGATGACCGAGGCCCAGCCCACCACTTCCACCGTGCCGAAGATGGCGGTGATCAGAATGTAGAGGAGGCTCAGCCCACCCAGTGCTGCTGCCCCCAGGCCCACGAGGGTGGCGAAGCGGAGGGGCATCAACGAAAAGCTGGTAAGGATCACGAGCCAAAGCCGGATTAGACGGCGGAGGTTGTAGCCACTACTCCCGGCCTCTCGCGGATCATGCCGCACATCCAGACTGCCGATTCGATTGGTGGACTGGGAAAGCAGACCATCGATGTAGACATAGGGGCTACTGTTCACGGCAATGTGCTCGCCGATGAGTCGGCTCACGCAGCGGAAACTGGACAGGTAGTAGGAATCCGGCAGATCGAGGAGGAGCCTGGCGGTGAGATTGGCGAAGCCACTGCCGGCATTCCGGAACAGATTGTGCTTCTTGACAATGTAGTTTCCGTAGACCACATCCAGTTCCTGCAAGCGGGCATGTTCAAGCATGCGCAGGGCTTCCTCGGGAGGATTCTGTAGATCATCATCGAGGTTGATGAAATACTCTCCCTGTGCATGGCGGTAGCCGGTGAGCACGGCCTGATGTTCGCCATAGTTGCGGGTATGACGCACCACCAAAGCAGCTAATGGTGAATGGCTTAGCCTTCGCCGAAGGACCGAATAGCTGTCATCCGGGCTGCCATCATCCACGAAGATGACCTGCCATGGCTGGGGATAATCGAGAGACTCCAGACGGGAAACGAGCGTCTCAATGGTGCTCTCGCTCCTGTAGATCGGTATGATGAGGCTGAAGGCTATACAAGGAGATGTCGACATCGCAAGTTATGTGTCGCCCAGGATGGAACGTAAATGGGCGCTGATCAACATCACATCCTCTTCCTTGAGGTAGGGGTTCAAGGGAAGGGATACAACACTTGCCGCCAGATTCTCAGTGCGAGGGAGGTGATACTGCGGAGCCTCCGGTCGTTTGGCGATGTACGCGTGCTGGTGACAGGCCAACGGATAATGAACGGCGTAGGGAATGCCATCAGCGGCTCCCCTGGACAGAATGTCCTGCCGCTTTGCCGGGTCCACCTTGATGACGAAGAGGTGATAGCTATGCGACCAGTTGACACCGTCCTTCGGCAGATGGATCCCCATACGGCTGGCCCATGAACCGAGAAGCTCACGATAGTGGTTGGCGATGCGTCTTCTGGCTTGGATTCTTTCGTCCAGATCCGAGAGTTTTCCACTGAGAATCCATGCCTGGACTTCATCGAGACGGCTGTTGATCCCGAACTGCACAGCCTCCCTTTGCTGGTCCCAGCCATACAGCCGCATGCGTCGGGCTATGGCCAGGAGGGATGGGTCCGCCCGCCTGCCGAGAACGAGCATGCCCCCATCGCCCAGGGCGGCCAGGTTCTTCGTGGGGTAGAAGCTGAAAGCGGCGAAATCCCCCCATGTGCCGATCGGATCGCTTTCGTAGAGTGTGCCCGTAGCCTGAGCACAATCCTCGATCAGGGCAAGGGCGTTGCGGTCACAGAGTTCCCTGAGGGCTCGAAGATCGCAGGCTTCTCCGTAAAGATGCACCGCGATCACGGCGCGGATTCTTGCGGAGTTTCCAGAATCGGCCAGGAGACGTTCCACCTCCCGTGGGCAGAGCACTGGACGGTCAGGTTCAACGTCGACGAAAAGGGGATTGGCACCGATCCGCAGGATTGCCGCCACCGTGGCATAGGCGGTGAAGGAGGGAACGATCACACCGTCACCGGGTTGCACGCCGGCGCAGCGCATGGCCAGTTCCAGAGCCTCGGTGCCGTTGGCCACTCCCAGGCAGTGGTCGGCCGAGAGACCTCTGCCGAGCCAGGCGGCAAAGCCTTGCTCAAAGCCACGCACACCCTCCGCGAGGATGGTCTGCCCTGAACCCACGACCCGTTCAACAGCCGCAGCCACGACCTGACGATAGTGGGCTTCCCCCGATTCTGAGGACAAGTCGACAAGGGTCACGCCATGACCACCAGACTGTCCATCGATGACCAACCCAACCAAGACTCGGCGCCGATTCACGGCGCAGCAGAAGGTGGAGGCCGTGGAGCTCTGCCTGCAGGAGGGCCTCTCCTGCAATGCCGTGGCCCAGCGGCTTGGCCTTCCCTCCAGCAGCCTCGCTCGCTGGGTGAGGCAGGCCCGCATGGATCGCGGCCAGGCCGGACCCAGGGACCAGGGCCTGCTCAGCAGTGAGGAGCGCGCTGAACTCAGCCGGCTCCGCAAGGAGAACCGCGAGCTCAGGAGGGAGAAGGATTTTTTCAGGCTGGCGGCAGCGCACTTTGCCAAGGAGCAGCTGCCGCCGAGAGGTTTCGCCTGATCGACCAGCTCGCTGATCAGCATTCCATCTCCTGGCTGTGCCGGCAACTGGGCGTGGCCCGCAGTGGGTTCTACGCCTGGCGGCAGCGGCACGAGGCGCCGGGAAAGCGAGCGGCTGAAAACGCCCGACTCACCGCTGAGATCCAGGCGGTGTTCGGCGAGCACCGGGGCTTCTACGGCTCGCCTCGGATCCACCAGGAACTGCGCGCAGCCGCCCACCCGGGGGGACGCCACCCGTGTCGCTCGGCTCATGCGTCGTGCCGATCTGCGGGCCAGGACCCGAAAGGCGTTCCGGCCCTGCAGCAGGGCCAGCAGCGGAGCCGCTGGGGTGGCGGAGAACCTGCTGCAGCAGGACTTCCAGCCCCCGGCCCCGAACCGCTGCTGGGCCGGCGACATCACCTACATCCGCACCAGCGCCGGCTGGCGATACCTGGCGGTGTGGATCGATCTGTTCAGTCGCCGTGTGGTGGGTTGGACGCTGAATCAACGCATGGATGCCGCCCTGGTGATCGAGGCCCTCAACCGGGCCCTCGGCCACCGGCAGGTGGAGCCGGAGCAGCTGCTGATCCACACGGATCAGGGCAGCCAGTACCGGGCCAGCGACTACCGCGACCGGCTGGCCAAACACGGGATCCTCTGCAGCATGTCCGCCAAGGGATGCTGCTGGGACAACGCGGTGGTGGAGAGCTTCTTCTCCACCCTCAAATTGGAACTGGACCTCGATGACGATCGGGCAGTCCTAATTTCACCGCAGCAGCTGCAGCGCGATCTGGCCTTCTGGATCGAGGGCTACTACAACCGCGAGCGCCGCCATTCAACGGTCGGTTACCTGAGCCCGATCGACTACGAGCAGCGGTTCATCGCTGCATCTACACTCACCTTTGTGACCCCCTGATCGCTGTCCACGAAATCGGGGGAACCCCATAGTGATGGCTGTCCATCAGCGGGAAATTGCAGCGTTCCCGCAGTGTCATGGTTGCAACTGAGTTCATGGACGGGGGAGTCGAGGAGACAACATCAGACGTAGTGGCGCTGATTCAACGCGTAGAAGGCGATGGTGCGCTCCAGTGTCTGGTCGAGAGGGATCCGGGGACTCCATCCCGTCATCCCTGTGAATTTATCATGGCTTGAGTAGTAGTCACCGATGTCGATCTTGCGACGATCCTCCGGATAGTCCTTGATCACCAAGTCGCCGGTTCCATGGAGGCTGATCATCGACTCCGCCAGTTCCCGCAGGCTGATTCTCTTCTCACTGCCCAGGTTGAAGACATGGCCATAGGTTCGCTCGTCCCAGGCTGCGGTGAGCAGGGCGTTGATGACGTCTTCAACATCATTGAAGTCCCTCAGCTGTTCGCCACCCCAGACTTCGATCGGATCGCCCTCCAGCAGACGCTTGATCCAGATTCCCACGAAGGTCTGACGGGCGTCCTTGATGCGCATTCGGGGCCCGATGGTATTGGTGAGTCGGAGAATGCAGGACCTGATCCCGTAAAGATCATGATACAGGCGATAATATTGTTCTGCGGCGTATTTGTGGATACCATTGATGTCCACTGGGGAAATCGGATGATTCTCGTCGACCGGTAGATAGTGTGGACGGCCATAGATCTGTCTTGTGCTGGCAAACACGATGCGGATGGTGGGGTTGATCCGGCGACAGGTCTCAAGAAGATTTAATTGCGCAGCGCAGTTGATGTTCAGATCCGTATGCGGATCGGACATCGAGTCCATATGACTGGTCTGGCCAGCAAGATTGAAGAGATAGTCGACGCCCGTCAGCAGAGGTTTCAGGGAGAAAGTGTCGCGAATGTCGGAATAGTTGATGCGAATCTGCCCTTCGCATTCCTGCAGGTTGAAAAGATTACCGCCATACTCCGGAACCAGGCTGTCGATGACCGTTACCCGCCCCCCCAGGCCAACCAGGCGAAGAGCGAGAGTGGACCCAATGAATCCGGCCCCACCCGTGATGAGGATGTTCTTACCCTGCCAGGACTCAGCTGCAGTGTCCAAGGGCGTCACCTGTGGAGAGCTTGTTGGAATGAGAGGCGTGACTGATTGTGAGCATGGCACCTGAACAGGCTGCACTCGGCCTAGACAGTTTCGAGATCGAATTTCTACAACCACCTGAATGGTAGCTGAAGGACGGACGGGTAGCAGCGTCTTTCCGAGCAGCCAGCCATGGGTTGCAGCACTGGGCCGTCATGGCCATGGGTCGAATCCTGAAGCAGACAGGACGTGCGCCATCGTTCAGCGGTCGCACACCTTTTGCCGTACGAACACGATGATCCAGCGGGTGCCGCTCCTGGCATCGCCGATGCGCCCTTGCCCTACAACCGGATGGCGACAGCCTTGGGATAGGGCACGCAGCTCCCCTGTGAGATCGTGGCCGCGATCGATCTGGCTCTAATAAGTTCTGTTGAGCTTGCAATGAATCGATACGGAAGTATGGTTCTCTGTCCGGTCTGTGATCCTTTATCTGCGCTTGTAGGGCTTGGTAGACGTCCAGACAGTGGAACGCGAAAAACTCGATCTCTGCGAAGAAATGTGACCTGCTCTTAGTAGAAGTGTGAGCCTTGGCTGAGCTTATCGAGATTGATCAGTTGAAGCACGATCGTCAGCCACCCACAGGCCATGAACGTGGGCTTGGCGTATCTGAGTTGGATCTCGGAGCAGCCAGCCGCAACAACGCAAAGCACCAGGGGAACATATCTGGCAAGATATCTCACGTGAATCCAGGTGAGAAGGGAAGCGGGCAGCAGTGTGAAGATCACAAGAGCCAGGATACACAGGATGGGAAACCGAAGCCGTGGGATCCAGCATCGCGAAACGATGAGGAGGGCCATGGGAATCAACATGAAGCGAAACGTCTCAATGAAAGTGAGGAGGCTTTCAAAGAAACAGATGCTGAAGAAGTGGAGATATTTTCTTGGAAACCGCTGGATCACGTCAAGCACGGAGTTGGCGCCTGGAAACTGAGCGGCCGCAAAGCTTGTCCAATCCATGTTTGCTGGCTCAACATATCCGGAGAACTGATGGGGGGCAAACATCCAGTTGTATGTGATGCTGAATGTCAGAAAGCTCCTGCCGACGCCGAGCAGCTCCGGGCCATGCACGACCAGGCCGGGGAGTACAAGCAGGGCGAACCATGCAAGGACGGCGATGGGGATGATCGTTGCGCGTCTCGTTGATATCCGTCGTTGATACAGATACCAGACCAGGGTCAGGGCTGGGATGCTGAGAAGTAATTCGATCTTGCACAGGCCGAAGGCCACCAGAAAACCGGCGGAGAGAAGTGGATGGCATCTGTTCATGGCACAGACGATGAACAGGCCCAGTAGTCCGCCTGCGATCACTTCACTGGAGGGCTGAAGAAGTTGGCTACCGGAGGTTGCGATGACAAGCAGGGTGATGGGGCGCCAGGAAGGTGCCTTGATGATTGTCTTGCAGAGCAGATAGGCGGACACCAGATACAGCGCGGCCGACAGTGCTCTGATGTGCCAGTTGAGGGTCTGCGGGGACGTTGGGATGAGAAGCTTGTAAGCACCTGCGATCAGCGATGGTGTGATGCCGCCGGCATGGCCAAGAATGGGGTAGTGAAAGACCCAGTTGCCCTCCGATCGGCCGAGTCTCAGGTCGGCGGTTGAAACGAAGTGCTGATCCATGGGCCATGCTGGAACGGTCCCGCTCTCCCTGAGGATGAGGGCAAAGCTGGCCAGCAGCGACAAGAGTAGTAGGACAAAGAGATATCGATCCTGCGCTTCCTTGAACATCGGTCGCAGTATTGACTTCCTTGTCGCGTTCAATGTCTATCTCACGAAGTGTCTCAGTGTAGCCCTCGCTCCCAGCAGGAGTTCAGCGGATTCAGCGCATCACCATGCCGCCATCCACCTGCAGCACCTGGCCGGTGATGTAGGCCGCGGCAGGATCGGCTGCCAGGAAGCACACCGCCCCCGCCACTTCGGCGGGCTGGCCCATGCGGCCCAGCGGGATGGAGGCGAGAATCGGCTCCTTGTCGAGGTTCCGGGTCATGTCGCTGTCGATGAAGCCCGGGGCGACGGCGTTCACCGTGATGCCGCGGCTGGCGAATTCGGCGGCGGTGCTGCGGGTCAGGCCGATCACGCCGGCCTTGGCGGCGCTGTAGTTGGCCTGCCCGGGGTTGCCCATCAGGCCCACCACCGAGGTGATGTTGATGATGCGGCCGCGACGGGCCTTGAGCATGCTGCGGCTGACGGCGCGGGTGCACAGGAACACCCCGGTCAGGTTGAGGTCGATCACGCTCTGCCAGTCGGCGGTCTTCATCCGCATCAGCAGGCCGTCGCGGGTGATGCCGGCGTTGTTGACCAGCACGTCGAGGCGCCCTTCGGTGTCCAGCACCGCCTTGACCATCGCCTCGACGCCCGCCTCGTCGGCCACATCCGCCTGATGGCTCCAGGCCCGGCCCCCGGCCGCGCTGATCGCCCCCACCACCTCCTCGGCCGCCTCGGGCGAGCGGGCGTAGTTCACCACCACCGTGGCTCCCGCCTGAGCCAGGGACTCGGCGATGGCCCGGCCGATCCCCCGGCTGGCACCGGTCACCAGGGCGACCTGACCGGAGAGGGGAGCGGCGCTGGACATGGCGGCGGGAGCAGGGTGAGGCGATCGTATGCCTGTCGGCTCAGTCGGCCATCTGGTCGGCACTCTCGAGGGCCGGGCCGAGCACATCGGCGAAGCGCTGCAGCTGCTCCTTGCTGCCCATCACCACCAGCAGCTGGCCGGCCTCCAGGCGGATGTCGCCGCCGGGGTTGGTGACCAGCGTGGCCTCCGGCGTGCCGTAGGTGGTGCCCCGGTAGGAGTAGGGATTGACCACCGCCGGCGCCGGGGTGCGGATGGCCAGCACCTGGGCGCCGCTGCGGCGGCCGAACTGCATCTCCGCCAGGCTGCGGCCCTGGAGCTCCCGGAGCCGGGAGGGGTCGTCGCTGAGCTGGAACTCCTCCACCTCGCAGTCGGAACCGGCCAGGAGCTCCATGAAGTCGACGGCGAGGGGCCGCAGGGCGGTGGCGGCCATCACCCGGCCTCCGGCCACGTAGGGACTCACCACCTGATCGGCCCCGGCCAGGCGCAGTTTGCGGCCCGCCTCGGCGCTGTCGGAGCGGGCGATCAGCCGGCAGCGGGGGGCCAGTCCCCGGGCGCTGAGCACCACGTAGAGGTTGGCCGCGTTGCTCGGCAGTGCTGCCACCAGGCTGCGGCAGTGGTGGATGCCCGCCTCCAGCAGGGTTTCGTCGAGGGTGGCGTCGGCGAACAGCACCGGCAGCCCCCGCTCCTCCGCCGCATCCCGGCAGCCGGCGTCCATCTCCACCACCAGCAGGGGCACCTTCTCCCGGATCAGCTGATCGGCGATCTCCTGGCCGATGCGGCCGTAGCCGCAGAGAATCACGTGGTTGTTCATGCTTTGGACCCAGGTGCGGAATCGGCGCTCCCGCAGGCGCCGGAAGTAGCCGGTTTCGGAGAGGCCCACCAGGTTCTGGATCGTCAGCTGCACCACCACGAGCCCTCCGGCGAGGGAGAACACGGTGACGAGCCGGCCGGCGGTGGACAGGGGCTCCACCTCCCCGTAGCCGATGGTGGGGATGGTGATCGCCACCATCCAGTAGCAATCACCCCAGTCCCAGCCCTCGGTGATCCGATAGCCGATGGCGCTGGCGTTGACCACCACGACCAGGGCGATCAGGGGGGTGATCCAGGGGCGGCGCGCCCGGGCGGAGGGGGGGCGCTTCCTGCGGGCGAACCACAGGCGACTCATCGGCGTGGCTCAGCCCAGGCCGAGGGCCCTGAGCACGTCGTTGCTGGGGAGGTCACGCAGGTGGCCATCGGAACCCAGTCCTTGTACTCCGTCGCGCACCGGCAGGCTGTCGCTGCTGCGACCCAGGGCCACCACCGGCGTGCCGCTGAGCAGGGCCAGTTCGATCGTCACCGGATCGCTGGCCAGGACCACGTCGCTGGCGGCCACCAGGGCGGCCCGGCCGGGGATCTCGGCCGCCGTGGCTGGCGGCAGCTGCTGGCTGCGCAGGCCGGGGAGGCTGGCGGCGATGCGGCCCGGGAGCTCCTGCCAGGCCGTCTCGGGCCAGTCGCCGGGGCGGCCGGAGGGGGCCAGCAGCAGCATGGGCCCGTCGCCGGCCGGCAGCGCGGCCATGGCCTCGTCGAGGGCGGTTCGGGGCAGGGCCAGGCGGAAAGCGGCGGCCTCCAGCCGCACCCCGATCGGCCGCAGGTAGGCCTCAAGGGCCTGGGCCGGCCAGAGACCCTGGGACACCTGCACCTTCTCGGTGGCGGAGAAGCCCCCGGCCGCCATCCGGTTGGGGATGTGGCTCATCGAGAGCATCAGGTCGACCTGGCGGCCGGCCGCCAGATTGATGCAGGCCTGGAAATCGGGCTCCCGCACCGAACCCAGCAGGTTGGCCCAGTCGGCCAGGGTGGCGTCGCCGAAGTTGAAGGGGATCACCTTCTCCACCGCCGGCAGCAGCTTCCAGAGGCCGGCCAGCGTCGGGTGGCAGACCATCTGGATCTGGAACCGGAGCTGTTCGGCGGTGGCCGCCACGGCTGGAAGCGCCTGCAGCTGGCTGGCGCCGTCGCCCGGGATCAGAAACAGTGCGCGCATCGGGCGTTCGGTCAGGCGGGCCTCGCGGCCTGATTGTATGGAGAGGACTCCAGTGTTCCGCCCGGGCGGCCCATCGCTTGTGCATTTGCTGATCGCCGCCGCCGGCAGCGGGCGCCGCATGGGCGCTGCCACCAACAAGCTGCTGCTGCCCCTGGCCGGACGCCCAGTTCTGGCCTGGACGCTGGACGCCGCCCTGGCCTGCGGGGCCATCCGCTGGATCGGGGTGATGGGCCGTCCGGAGGACGAGGCGGCGATCGGCGCCATCCTGGCCGCGGCCGAGCCCCGGCGGTCCCTGGCCCAGCCGGTGGCCTGGATCGTCGGCGGCGACACCCGCCAGGAGTCGGTGCGGCTGGGCCTGGCAGCCCTGCCGGCGGATGCCGAGGCGGTGCTGATCCACGACGGTGCCCGTTGCCTGGCGGAACCGGAGCTGCTGGAGCGTTGCGCCACGGCCCTGAAGGAGGCGATGGCCGAGGGGGCCGGCATCATCGCCGCCACCCCCGTCACCGACACCATCAAGCAGGTGGATGGCCGCGGCGTGATCACCGCCACCCCCGAACGCAGCGGCCTGTGGGCGGCCCAGACGCCCCAGGGCTTCGGGGTGGCCCAGCTGCGGGAGGCCCACGGGCGGGCCGAGCGCGAGGGCTGGAGCGTCACCGACGACGCCGCCCTCTACGAGCGCCTGGGGCTGCCGGTGCGGGTGCTGGAGGCGCCCCCTTCCAACATCAAGCTCACCACCCGTTTCGATCTCACCATCGCCAGCGCCGTGCTGGCGGCCCGCGCTGCCTGAGTTCGCCGATGGACAGCCCCACCCAGCTCGAAACGATCGCCACCCGCTGGCAGGGGTCCTTCCATAACCGGCGCCAGGTGGCCGCAAACGTGGCCAGGGGCGGTCCGGCGGCGCCCGAGCTCACCCGGGAGCTGCGCACCCTGGAGGTGGAGCGGCTGCAGGCGCCCCAACTGGGGGAGGTGGTGCTCTATTTCCAGGAATTCCGGGCCAGTGCCCCCCAGCTGGCCCACCGCCAGCGGGTGGTGGCGCTGCGTCAGGATCCGGACCGCGGCGCCGTCCGGGCCGAGCAGCTGTTCTTCAGCGGCGGCCCCACCTACGACCGTCCGCCCCTGGCGGCCTCCCTGGTGCAGGAGCTGGGCCCGGAGGCCTTCGACCGCCATCCAGGCTGCGACCTCTTTTTCGAGGCGGAGCCGGCCCTCGACCGCTTCCGCGCCCGCATGGATCCAGGCGCCTGCCGCTATCGGCATCCCCAGGACGGGGAGGTCTGCGCCGAGTTCGAGATGCTGCTCCATCCCGACCAGCTCTGGTACCGGGACCGCAGCCTGCGCCTGGCCGACGGGTCGGTGCGGGGCGAGGTCGACGGCTTCAGCTGGCTGCTGTTCGACCGGGCGGCGGGAGCGGCCGAGCTGCCGGCTCTGGTGGGGCAGCAGGGGGTGTGGCGCGGCAGCTTCCGTCGCTACGACGCCGGCGGCGGCCTGCTCGAGACCGTCACCAGCAGGGTCACCATCCGGGTAGTCCAGGAGGCTGGCCACTGGCTTTACCACCAGAGCAACCTCCTGGGCCCCGAGGACGCTCCGCTGCGGCGCATCGAGGCCCGCGGTGAGATCCACTCCGGCCGGGTGTGGTTCGCCAGCGAGCGCTACCGGGGCTGGGCGATGGACCTGCCGGGGGAGCAGCCGGCCGCCGGCAGCGTGCTGGTGATGCACCCCCACGACCCCGCCGACCCCGAGGTCCACGAGATCATCAGCTGCAGCCCCGATGGCCGCCGCCGCTGGCGGGTGGCCCAGATGCTGAAGGAGGGGCGGCTGGTGGGGCGCACCGCCATCGACGAGGAGAGGCTCACGGGCGACTGATGGGCCCTCCGGCGCGATCGATGAGGCTCAGCCGGCCCCTGTCAGCGTCGAGGCGGGCCCGCACCCCCAGGGGCAGGGCGGCATTGACGTCGCCGTGGCCCACCGGCAGGCCGGCCAGCACCGGGATCCCCAGATCGGCCGTGCGCTCCCTGAGCACCTGCTCCAGGCTGAAACGCGAGCCGTCGCCTTCGGGGTCGGTGGGATCGCCGCAGCCCTCGAAGCTGCCGAAGCCGATGCCCCCCAGCCGCTGCAGGGCGCCACAGAGGCGCCAGTGGGTGAGCATCCGGTCGACGCGGTAGGGCGCCTCCCCCACGTCCTCGAGGATCAGGATCGCCCCGTCCAGGTCCGGCAGGTGCGGCGTGCCCAGCAGGTGGGTTGCCACGGTGAGGTTGGCGGCCAGCAGCGGACCCTCCACCTGGCCGCCCACCCAGGGCTCCCCCTCGAGGTCGGCCAGGGGCTCGCCGAACAGCAGGGCCCGCAGCCGCTCCCGGCTCCAGGCCGGTTCGGCGGCCAGGGTGGTGAGCAGGGGGCCGTGGATGGCGCCCCCCTGGCCCGTCGCCAGCCGGTGCCACAGCAGGGACGTGACATCGGAGAAGCCCAGCAGCCAGCCCCCGGCCGCTTCCAGCGGGCGCTCCAGCAGCCGCGCCGATCCCCAGCCCCCCCGCACGCAGGCCAGCAGGTGCGCCGGCTTCCCCGGAGCGGCCTCCGGGTCCAGATCGCCGGCCCGCTCGGCGTCGCGGCCCGCCAGATAGCCCCAGCGGCGCGGCGGCAGCCGGGCGGGATCGTCATCCAGCGCCAGGCCCCAGCCGGCCAGCACCGCCAGCCCCGCCTGCAGCCGCTCCAGATCGGCCAGGGCGGAGCTGGCCGCCACCAGCCGCACCCGGTCGCCCGGACGCAGGGCCGGTGGCTGGTGGGGCGGCGGCTGGGGCGGCAGTCCGGCGGCCATGGCGAATCAGGCGCTGGTGGAGAGGATCACGGCCAGCAACAGCAGTCCCCCGAGCCACACCTGGACGGCGAAGTGGCGCCCATAGGCGCTGCGGGGCAGGTCGGGGCTGCGCAGCCGGGCCGCCTGCTGCTGCATGGCCAGGGCGGCCGCCGCCCAGGGCAGCCAGAACGACAGCCCCGCCCGCCCCTGCAGCAGCACCGCCAGGGCGAGGGCGGCGCAGGTGAGGCCGTAGCAGAGCGCCACCGCCAGGGGGGCCCGGGCCCCCAGGCTCAGGGCGCTGCTGCGCACCCCCAGGCGCCGGTCGTCGTCCCGGTCACTCATGGCATACACGGTGTCGAAGCCGAAGGTCCAACTCACCGCCGCCAGCCAGGTGAGCGCCAGGGGCCAGCCCCCGGCGCTGCCCTGCAGGCTGCCCTGGGCCGCCGCCCAGGGCAGCAGCACGGCGAAGCCCCAGCAGAGGGCCAGCACCAGCTGGGGGTAGGCGAACCAGCGCTTGGCGGAGGGATAGAGCAGCACCAGGGGCAGGGTCGCCAGGGCCAGGCCCACACACAGCACCCGGCTGGCGGCGGGCAGGGCCAGCAGGGCCGCCAGTGCCACCCCCAGGCAGAGCAGCAGCAGCACGGTGGCGGTGCCCACCCCGAGGCGGCCATCGGCCAGGGGCCGGTGGCGGGTGCGCTCCACCAGGGGATCGATGCGCCGGTCCCAGAGGTCGTTGGCCACGCAGCCGGCACCGCTCACCGCCAGGCCCCCCAGCACGATCCAGGCCACCAGCGGGGCCGGGGGCGGCACGGCCGGGCCCAGCCAGAGGGCCCAGCCGGCGGGAATCAGCAGGATCAGCCGGCCGCTGGGCTTGTGCCAGCGCAGCAGCTCAAGCCAGGCCGGAGCGCGGCCGGGGGCCATCGGGACGTTCACCGCGGACAACGGTCGGTTGGCGGCACCCTATCCAACTCCCCAGGGCAGCGTTCCCGCGGCCGGATCCGGAGCGTCGCCCGGTGGCAAAGTGGCGCCGCCGCCGCCCGGGCCGACCCCCATGCCCCCGATTCCCGATCCGGCGTCCGCCGCGTTGGCTCCGGTCCCCGTCCCCACCAGCGGTGGGGAGAGGCGGGTGGCGGCCATCGACATCGGCACCAATTCCATCCACCTGCTGGTGGCGGCGATCGATCCGCTCCTGGGCAGCTTCTCGGTGGTGGTGGCGGAGAAGTCCACCACCCGCCTGGGGGAGAGGGATCCGGAGACGGGGGACCTCACCCCCGAGGCGATCGAGCGCGCCTTCCTGACCCTGCGCCACTGCCGCGACCTGGCCACCAGCCACGGGGTGGAGCAGATCGTCACCGCCGCCACCAGCGCGGTGCGCGAGGCCCCGAACGGCCGTTCCTTCCTGCAGGGCCTCCAGGACCAGCTGGGACTGGCGGTGGATCTGGTCAGCGGGCCAGAGGAGGCCCGCCTGATCTACCTGGGGGTGCTCTCGGGCCTGTCCTTCGGCGATCAGCCTTACTTCATTCTTGACATCGGCGGTGGCTCCACCGAGCTGGTGCTCGCCGACGGCCGCGATGCCCGCGCGCTCACCAGCACCCGCATCGGCGCGGTGCGTCTCCAGCGGGAGTTCTGCCGGGAGGATCCCCTGACGCCGGCCCGCCGGGGCTTCCTCGAGGCCTACATCCAGGGGGCGATGGATCCGGCCGTCGCCGAGGTGAAGCGGGAGCTGCGTCCGGGGGAGAAGCCCGTCCTGGTGGCCACCAGCGGCACCGCCATGGCGATGGCGGCCCTGGCCTCCGCCCAGGACCCCAATCCGCCCCTGAAGCTCGACGGCTACCGCCTCGGCCGGGCCCGCCTGGATGAGATCGTCGAGCGGCTGGTGGCGATGACTCCGGACCAGCGCCGGGCCCTCACCGCCATCAACGAGCGCCGGGCCGAGATCATCGTCCCCGGTGCCCTGATCCTCCAGACCACCATGGAGATCCTCCAGGTCCGTGAACTGGTGGTGTGCGAGCGGGCCCTGCGGGAAGGCCTGATCGTCGACTGGATGCTGCGCAACGGCCTGCTGGTCGACCGCTTCACCTTCCAGAGCACGATCCGGCGCCGCACCGTGCTGCACCTGGCCCGCACCTACGGGGTGGACACGGGCCGGGCCGACCGGGTGGCCAGCCATGCCCTGAGCCTCTACGACCAGACCCGGGGCCTGCTGCACGATGACGACGGCGACGGCCGGGCCCTGCTGTGGGCGGCGGCCCAGCTTCATGCCTGCGGCAAGCACGTCAACATCGCCGCCTACCACAAGCACACCTGGTACCTGATCCGCCACGGGGAGCTGCTGGGCTATTCCGAAGCCGAGCACCTGATGGTGGCGGCGATCGCCCGGTACCACCGGCGCAGCCTGCCCAAGAAACGCCACGAGTCGTGGCAGCTGATCGAAGCCGGCCAGCACCGGCACACCGTGTTCACGATGGCCCTGCTGCTGCGGCTGGCCGCCGCCCTCGACCGCAGGCCCGCCTCCGGGATCGCGGCGATCACCGTGTCTGCGGACACCGACCGGGCCCATCAGTCCCGTGGCTTCACGATCGGCCTGCAGGCCGGGGCGCCGGCCACCGGGGAACCTCCCCTGGATCTCAGCCTGGAGGAGTGGAGCCTCCGTTCCTGCACGGACCTCGTGCTGGAGGCCACGGGCCTGCGGCTCACGGTGAAGCAGGCGTCGCCTTGAAGGTGCGCCACACCACCTGATCGATCCTGCCGAGGGTCTGGGGCGCCAGGGTTCCGGCGCTGGCCGTCACCAGGTCGGGCCGGCCGGCCAGGACCCGCAGGCCGCCGCCCAGGGGGAAGCGTTTCTCGCCGGTGAAGGTGCCGCGGAACAGGGTCTCGCCGGCGGCCGTGCGCACCTCCAGCCAGCTGGGCTGGCGGCTCTCCAGCAACAGCTGATCCGGCGCCGGCCCTGGTGCCGCCGGGGCAGGGGCCGGTGCGGCGGGCGGGCCGGACGCCGTGGCCTGGCCGGGGGACGCGGCCGGTGACGGGACCCCGGCGGCCTGGGGGGAGGGGACCCTGCCCTGCAGGCCCGCCACCGCCACGGCACCGCCGCCCAGGAGAACCAGGGCCGCCCACAACCAGCCGGGGGGCCGCTGCGGCGGGCGGGGGCCGTCGGGGTCCGAACCTTCCGCTGCAGGGGGGGCCTGGCGACGGGGCTGCGCCCCACCCGCATCAGACGGCTGGTCTGCAGGTCGCTGATCTGCTGGCTCACGTCGATCCCCAGGGCGCCCGCCACCCGCTTGGCCTGGGCCACCACGAACACCGCCTCCGGCAGGTGACGGTGGTCGCCGGTTTCAAGGGCCGTCAGCTGCTCGGTGCCGAGCCGCAGCCGGTCGGCCAGATCCTCCAGGCTCAGGCCCTGCTCACGACGGGCCGCGGCAAGCCGTTCGCCCAGCTCGACAAGTTCCGGGATCGGAGTGCTCCAGTCCTCTGCGGCCATGGTCGCGGCAGGAGATTCGGGCAAGGGCAGGGTCTCCTGATGCGCTGCGTAGCCAGCAGTATGACGAGCGGTCCTGGTGACGACCAGAACCCGCTGCTGGGGACCCTACCGGTGGGGAAGGCAGGAGGAAAGACATGGGCGATACTGGATTCGAACCAGTGACCCCTTCCGTGTGAAGGAAGTGCGCTACCGCTGTGCTAATCGCCCGTCGTTGCGGCCGACACCCCTGCGACGCTGAAAGTGGTTCTTTCGGCGGCTGAGGGTTCCGACCCGGCCATCTGGCCAGAACCCTCCTACACGGTCGCCGAACTCACTGTCAAATGCCGGTCAGCCGCCGCAGCCGGCAGTCACCCGTCCGACCGCCACCGGGTCGAATTCGATGCTCGCCGGCCCGGTGAACAGATCCGGCTGCAGGTCCCTCAGGGCCCGGGCCTCTCGGTTGAGGCGGTCCTGGGCGGCGTCGATGCGGGCCTCACGCCGCTGGCGCCAGCGCGCCCGCTCGGCGGCCACCTGCTGCTCCCAGGCGCCGAGGGCCTCCTCGTAGCGTTCGCGGTCGAGCCGCTGGTCCTCCGGGCGGTAGCGGGATTCGCGGCCGGCATCCAGGGGCTGGGGGGGCGCCACGCTGGGGCGGAAGGGGCTGTTGTGGGCCGCCGCCAGCTCCTCTTCGGTGCGGCGCAGGGACTCCATCAGGGTGGTGATGGTTCGCTGGCGCCGGCGGCAGGCCTCGAGGGCCGCGCGCCGGGAGGCGGCCGCCTTCTCCATCACCGCCCGCTCCTTCGCCAGGCTGCGATCGGTGTCGGGCAGGCAGCGGACGTAGATCAGGGCCGCGCTGAGCGGATTGCCGGCGGCGGCGCTGAGCCGGCGGCAGCGCTCCCGGCCGGCCTCACTCACCCCGCCTACCTGGCAGCCGCCGCCCAGCAGGGTCAGGCCCAGCAGCACCGGCAGCAGCGACCGGCATCGGCTTCCATGGGAACTGGCCATCGCCCTCGAAACGCCCCTCGCGGACACCGACCCCATTGTCGCCACCGCCCCGACGCTCCGATGCCCGAGCCAGCCGCCCCCTACGGCGGCACCCGCATCGCCCGGAAGGTGAGGTTGACCCGTGGGGCGTCCACCTTGAGCCGCCGCGGCAGCTGGTGCTGCCAGTGCCTCTGGGTGGGCGGGTCCATCAGCAGCAGGTCCCCGTGGCCCAGGTCCACCGCCAGGGTCGGGGCCGTGCCGCGCCGGCAGGGGCGGAAGCGCAGGGTGCGGCTGGCCCCCAGGCTGAGGGAAGCGATCGGGGCGTGGGGATCGAGCTCGGCCTCGTCATCGGCGTGCCAGCCCATGGCATCGCGGCCGTCGCGGTAGAGATTCAGCAGCAGGGAATGGAACGGCCGGTCCGCAACTGCCGCCACACGGCGGCGGATGGCGGCGGTCAGGGGGGTCCAGGGCTCGATGGCGTTCTTCAGGCCCGCGTAGCGGTAGCCGCAGCCCGGATCCGCCATCCAGCAGGTGAGGCGGGGCATGGGGTGGCGGCGGCCGTAGACGCTGACGGACTCCTGCTTCCAGGGCACCTCCTCCAGCAGGGTCCGGAGCCAGCCATCGGCCTCGGCGGTGCCCACCCAGCCCCGCCAGTGGCGCAGGCAGGGGACCGCGGGCGTCACTCCGCTCCGCCGCGGAACAGGTGGTTGTGGCTGGCGGAATAGAGCAAGGAGCGGGCCTCATCGGCGGCACGCAGGGCCGGGCTGACCACGTAGAGGGTGGTGCGGATCAGGTTCCGCTCGCGGCTGACCCGGGCCATCGTGTCCAGGGGCACCACCGTGAGCCACTGGTCGGGCCAGCTGACCCGGTAGCCGATGGCCACGGGGGTGTCGGCCGGGTAGTGCTGCAGCAGTTCCCCCTGCACCTCCTCCACATGGCGGGCGCTGAGATAGAGGCACAGGGAGGCCTGCAGGGCGGCGAGCCGGGCCAGGGATTCCCGCTCCGGCACGCCGGTGCGCCCGCCCGCCCGGCTCAGCACGATCGTCTGCACCCGGCCGGGAATGGTGAGCTCGGCCCCGAGGGCGGCGGCGGTGGCCTGGTAGGCGCTCAGGCCCGGCACCACCTCCACGGCGAGGCCGGCATCGGCCAGGCGGCAGATCTGCTCCTGGAGGGCGCCGTACAGGCAGGGATCGCCGTCATGGAGGCGCACCACCCGCTGTCCCGCCCTGGCCCGCTCCAGCACCACGGCCATCACCTCCTCGAGGGTGAGGGTGCTGGTGCGGACGCTCTCGCAGTCCGGCGGCGCCAGGGCGGCGATCTGGGGATTCACCAGGGAATCGGTCCAGACCAGCACCTGGGCCGCCTCGATCGCCCGGGCGGCCCGGAGGGTGAGCAGGTCCGGGGCGCCGGGGCCGGCTCCCACGATCTGGACAGTGGCGGTCATGCGGTCAGGCCGGAGGGGTCGGGGAGGGGACGCCGGAAGCGGTAGAGCCAGAGCAGTCCCGCCCCCCCCAGCAGGATCAGCAGCAGGCTCATCAGCTGGGCCATGCGCAGGCCGCCGCTGCAGAAGGGGGGCTGGGAGAACAGGCAGAGGGGATCGAGCCGCAGCCCTTCGATCCAGACGCGGCCGCTGCTGTAGGCCATCAGATAGATGCAGCTCAGAGCACCGGGCGGCAGCCGCAGGCGGCCGCTGCCGCCCAGGCGGAACAGGATCAGCAGCAGGGCGCAGACCCCGAGATTCCAGAGCGACTCGTACAGGAAGGTGGGGTGGAAGGAGGCCTGCTCCAGGAACTCAGGCGGCCGGTTGGCCATGGGAATGGTCAGGGCCCAGGGGAGGTTGGTGGGCAGGCCGAAGGCCTCGGAGTTGAAGAAATTGCCCCAGCGGCCGATCGCCTGGCCCAGGGCCACAGCGGGCACCAGGACATCCAGCAGGGGCCAGAAGGCCTGCCGGCGCCAGCGGCAGAAGAGGACCGTCACCAGTGCTCCGCCGATCAGGGCGCCGTGGATGGCGATGCCGCCGCGCCAAATGGCGAAGGCATCGACCCAGTCGTTGCGGTACTGGCGCCATTCCAGGGCCACGTAGTAAAAGCGGGCGCCGACGACGGCCCCCAGGACCATCAGGGGCAGCAGGTCGGCGATCAGGGCCGGGTCGATGCCCCGCTGGCGGCCCAGCCGGGTGGCCAGCAGCAGGCCCAGCAGCACCGCCAGGGCGATGAGCAGGCCGTACCAGCGAACGGAAACGGGACCCAGCTGAAAGATCAGCGGTCCCGGGGACGTGAAGAGGCCGAGAGGAAGGCTCAGAAGCCCTCCGCCGCCTGGACCTTCTCCACCTGGCGCTTCTTGAGCACCAGCATGATCTGGGCCAGGGCCACGGCGGCGAAGAAGGCCAGCAGCCCGTAGATGCGCACGGGGTTCTGAAGCACCACCTCGGCGTCGATCTGGCCGAAGCCACCGACGTTGGGGTCGTTGGTGATCGGGGCACCGGCCTCGACGGCGTCACCGACGGCGACGGTGAGGGTGGGTCCGGCGGGAACCGTCTCGGTGACGGCGCCACTGTCACCGGTGATCTCCACCACGGTGGCGCCGTTGGCATCGGTGCTGATGGCGCTGACCGTACCGGCCGCCGGGGCGGTGTAGACGGTGTTGTTGGTCTTTTCACCCTCGGGGGTCACCTGGCCGCGGCCCCGGTTGGCCCCGACGTGCACCTGGTACTTGCCGAAGTGGATGGCGCTGTCGGTGGCCGGGTCGGGGGAGAGGATCGGGAAGACGATCTCCTGGTGCTGGTCACCGGGGAGGGGGCCCACCAGGAGGATATTGGGCTGGTCGTCGCTGTACTGGGTGTAGTAGACGCCGGCGGTCTCCTCCTTGAGCTCATCGCTGAGGCGGTCCTGGGGGGCAAGGGTGAAGCCGTCGGGGAGCATCACCACCGCACCCACGTTCAGGCCGGCGGGGCTGCCGTTGCCGGAGACCTGCTGCACGGAGGTGTCGTAGGGGATCTCGACCACCGCCTTGAACACCGTGTCGGGGAACACCGCCTGGGGCACCTCCACCCTGGTGGGTTTCTTGGCCAGGTGGCAGTTGGCGCAGACGATCTTGCCCGTGGCCTCACGCGGATTGGCGTAGTTCTGCTGGGCCCAGAAGGGATAGGCCCAGCTGGGGCTGGCCCCCAGAAGCACCACGCCCAGCGAGAGGCTGACGGTGAGCAGGGTGCCGAACAGGGGGGAGAGGAAGCGGCGCATGGGGGTGGAAGTGGCGGGCGTCGGGGAAACGGGGGGAGGATTCAGGCGCCGATCAGGCCCACCAGGCCTTTTCGCCCGTGCGGAAATCGGTTTCGGTCCACTGGCTGAGGAACACGTTGTCATTCTCGACGCTGACGTGGGCCAGGGCCAGGGAGAGGGGGGCCGGGCCGCGCACCACCTTGCCGGTGGCGTCGTACTGGCTGCCGTGGCAGGGGCAGATGAAGCGGTTGGCGCCGCTGTTCCAGGGCACCACACAGCCCAGGTGGGTGCAGATGGCGTTGATGCCGTAGTCGCCGATGGCCTCGCCACCCTCCACCAGCAGGTAGGTGGGGTCACCCTTGAGGCCCTGCACCAGGCTGCGGTCACCCTCCTTGTGGCTGGCCAGCCAGCCGGTGGCGGTGACGCTGTTGCCCAGCTCGTCCTTGGCGGTCACGCCGCCACCGCTGCCCGCGGCCTTGGGGGGGATGAAGTAGTTGACGACCGGGTAGAGGGCACCCAGGGCCACCCCCGTGACGGAGCCGAAGGTCAGCAGGTTCATGAACTGGCGGCGGCCCATGCCGGGCACATCACCAGAGGCACCGCCGTTCGAGGAGGCCGCAGGGATCTGGGTCATAGGGAACGGCGCGGTGTGACCGATTGACGTGGCGCCCATTATGAACCTTGCCCTTCCCGCCCCGGGTCCGAGCCGCACCCGGCCGAGGCCGGCTGCAACATGCTGTTGTGGAGTGTGCCGTCCGCCATGACCTCACCGGAACCGCTGCGGCGGGAGGAACTGCTGGAACTGCTGCGGAGCCGCTGGCAGGCCTCCTATGACCTGCAGCTGGTGCAGCGTCGCGGCCGCCTCTATCTTCATGTGATGTGGGGCTATCTCGAGCAGCAGTCCTTCCCGCTCACCCCCGAGGCCTACGAGGCGCACCTCGAGGAGCTGGTGGGCTCCCTCAACGGCCTCGGGGTGGCGTCCCAGGTGCGCCAGTGGCTGCGGACCACCACCGACAAGCCACGGCTGGGCAAGGCCCTCTCCCTGCCCCTGGAGCTGCCGTCAGGGCGCGCCAGCGAGTTCATGCTCTGAGCCTCGCCGGGGAGCCGGCGGTTCAGGCGGAGGGGGACGGGGAGGGCCGCAGCCCCTCGGCCAGGGCCACCAGGGCCACCCCCAGCAGATAGAGCGCCGTGATCGCGCCGGTGAGCAGCAGCATCGTGATCGGGTCGGTGGAGGGGGTCAGCACCGCCCCGGCCAGGGCCGCCACCAGCACCACCCAGCGCCAGGCGCCCAGCATGGTGCGCCAGTCGATCAGGCCCAGGGCGCCCAGCAGCAGCTGCAGCACCGGCAGCTGGAAGGCCAGGGCCG
The DNA here is from genome assembly GCF_000316515.1 of Cyanobium gracile PCC 6307. Lineage (NCBI taxonomy): Bacteria > Bacillati > Cyanobacteriota > Cyanophyceae > Synechococcales > Prochlorococcaceae > Cyanobium > Cyanobium gracile. The sequence goes on from NC_019675.1 coordinate 3,161,263, forward strand.
TGGCCACCATCAGCAGCAGCACGAAGTCGAGATAGCGCTCGATCGACCAGATCGGCTCCACCACATCGGCCCCGTAGGACACCAGGAAGCGCAGGGCCGCCGGGACAAGGGCCCACCAGGCGAAGGCCAGACCGGCCGCGAACAGCACCGTGGAGCCGGCGACGGCGGGGGCCACCAGCCGCCGCTCCCGCCGGGTCAGCCCCGGCAGCACGAAGGCCAGGATCTCGAAGATCACGTAGGGCAGGGCCAGGGTGAGCCCCGCATAGCCGGCCACCTTCAGCGACACGAACAGGAATTCGCCCGGGGCCAGCTGCAGGAAGCGGATCCCCTCGGCCGGCACCTCCAGCAGCCGCACCAGGGGCCGCACCGCCACCAGACAGGCGGCGGCGCCGACCACCACCGCCAGCAGGCTGCGAAGCACCCGCCGGCGGAGCTCCTCGAGGTGCTCCACCAGGCTCATGTGCACCTCGCCGGGGAACTCGCCGGGGAAAGTGTCCTCGGGGATGGGGTCGCTCATGTCCGTTCCGTCTCCGGCAGCCTAGGGGGCGCGGCCAGGAGGCCAGCGGCCCGCTCGGGCACCGCCCACAGCACCTCGCCCCCCCGGTGGCGCACCGTGCCGGGGCCGGCGCCGGCGATGCGCTGCAGATCCGTGGTCGGCACCATCACCACTGGCACCCGGCCGTTGGCCCGGCCGCGGCTGAAGTGGGCCGCCAGGTCGGCCGCCTCCCGCAGGTCCGCCTCGCCGGGGGTGCCCTCCGAGCCTTTGAGCACCACGTGGCTGCCCGGACACTCCTGGGCATGGAACCAGAGGTCGCCGCGCCGGGCCTGCTGCAGGCTGATCCATTCGTTCTGGTGATGGTTGCGACCCACTTGCAGCCGCAGGCCACCGCTGCTGCGCAGCTCCAGCGGGGCCGGCGCGCTCCCGGCCGCCCCCCGCCGCACCCGCCGGGACGGCCCCGGCCCCTGGCCCTCCCGGGCGGGCAGCAGGACGGGGAGGTCCTCCTCCACGGCGGCGAGCTGGGCCCCGTTCTCCGCCTGTTCCAGGAAGGTGAGGCTGGCTTCAATGGCGGCCAGTCGCTGCTGGTGCAGCTCCAACCGCGGGGTGATCGCGGCGACGGAACGCCGCAGCTTGCGGGCCCGGCGGTACAGCCGCTGGGCTTCGTCGATCTGCTCCCGCGACGGCGACGGCAGGCTGAGCAGGCCGTCCGCCTGGCGCTGCATCGCGTCACTGCCGGGCACGGCCTCCAGCAGGCTCTGCTGCTGGTCGGCGTTGCGGCGCTCCCGGGCCGCGGCGTTCAGCAGCCGCTGCCGCAGGCTCGCCCGCCGCTGCTCCAGCTCCCGGCGCCCCAGGCGATCGGCGTAGTAACCCGCCAGCCCCCGGTTGATCGCCCAGTCGTCGTCAGCGGTTGGCGGCCCTTCGGGGTCCCAGCAGCGGTAGTCGCTGGGGCCGCCCCAGCCCAGCTGGAAGCGTTCCTCGGCCACCGTCTCCAGCCAGAGCCGCCAGCGTTTCCAGAGCCGCTGCCAGGCCTCCGCCTCCAGGACCTGCACCGGCCGAGCCAGCCCGTCCTGCGCCAGCTGGCGGGCCAGAGCCGGGCCGATCCCCTGATAGGCGCCCATCAGGGCCTCACCGACCGTCTGGGGCAGCAGGCCCAGGCGCCGCCGCCAGGAGGCGGCATCCTCCTCCAGCCGGGGCGGCTCGCCGGCCATGGGCGGTGGCGGCTGGTAGGGATCGCCGGTGCCGATCGGCCGCAGACGCGACCGGTCCTGGCGCACCTGGCGGGCCAGGGCGATCACCCGCTGGTCTTCGTCCAGCAGGAACAGGTTGCTGTGGCGCCCCATCAGCTCCAGCACCAGCTGCCTCCGGATCGGCTCGCCGGGCCTGGGGGCGAAGCCCAGGGTCACCACCCGCTCCCAGCCCTGCTGCTCCAGGCTCACCAGGGCCAGGCCCCGCAGGCCGTGCTGCAGCTGCTGGGCCAGGGTGCTGCCCTCCCCCTGCTTCAGGGGCGGCTCGACCACCAGCAGGCGCGGGGCCTCCGCCAGCCAGCTGAGCTCCAGCCAGAGGGTGCCCCGCAGGCTGCGCAGGCCCAGCTGCAGGCGGTGGGCGTCAGGCTGCTGGGCCTTCTCGAAACGGCTGGGCAGCAGGCCGCGGCGCATCTCGGCCAGCACGGCGCGCAGGCTGGTCACATCCATGGCCTGGATGGACGGGGATGGGGCCATCGCCTCCTCTCTCGCCTCAGATGCAGTCCACCCCTACTGTGCGCCCCAGCGCCAGCGATCCATGGACTCCCCCCCCTCCAGTGGCCGGCTCACGGTGATCACCGGCCCCAGCGGGGTGGGTAAGGGGACCCTCGTGTCCCGGCTGCTGCAGCGGCACCCCGCCCTGTGGCTGTCCGTCTCGGCCACCACCCGTTCGCCCCGGCCCGGAGAGAGCGACGGTCAGCACTACTTCTTCCTGACGCGCCCCGACTTCGAAGCCCAGGTGGCCGGCGGAGGCTTCCTGGAGTGGGCCGAGTTCGCGGGCCACCTCTACGGCACCCCCCGGGGCCCGGTGGAGGCCCACCTCGCCCAGGGGCGGCCGGTGCTGCTGGAGATCGAGCTGGAAGGAGCCCGCCAGGTGCGTCGCACCTTCCCCGCGGCCTTCCAGGTGCTGATCAAGCCGCCCAGCTTCGAGGAGCTGGAACGCCGCATCCGCGGCCGTGGCACCGACAGCGACGAGGCGATCACGCGGCGGCTGGCGCGGGCCCGCGAGGAACTCACGGCCGAAGCGGAGTTCGATGCCGTCCTGGTGAACGCCGACCTCGGCGAGGCCCTGCAGGAGCTGGAGCGGCTGCTGGGACTGGGCGACGCCGTCTGAACCTCCAGCCATGAAAAAAGCGGCCCGTGCGAGGGCCGCTGGCGGCGATTGATCCGGCCGGATGCGGTCGTCAGAGGGGGTGAATGATCAAGTCAGGGAAGAAGCGGAAGACTTCAATCGTGATGCCTGCGGTCAGGGTGAACCAGACGGCGGCCACGACGGGAGCGGTGGTGAGGAATTTCTTCATGGCTGTTGGAATCAGCGGGGGGAAACGGTGACTTTGGAGTCGGATTCCACCAGAGCTCCGCTGGTGAACTCCTTGAGGGCCGCCAGGGGCCAGACGGCCGCTGCCAGGGTGGTCTTGAAGGCCAGGGGCAGATCGATCTGGATCTCGCGCATGGTGGCGTCCTTGCTGCCGCGGATGGCCATCAGGTAGCCGCGGCCGGCCCAGCCGATCGTGCCGGCGATGTAGAGGAACAGCAGGCCCGGGATCGTGAAGTCACCGGCGTGGCTCCAGCGGCCGTCGGTGATCAGGTGGGGCAGGCCATCGGTGCCACAGAGGGCCTGCCCGTAGTACGCGAATCGGGCCTTGGCCTGATCCGTGCTGGCAGCGGCGGCACGCTGCTGGAAGCGGGGGGTCTCGCTGCAGGGGGTGAGTCCGCCGATGTCGGCCCGGGCCGAGGGGGCGAAGCCGAACAGCAGGAACACGGACGTCACCAGGGCGAAGGCCCGGATGGCGAAGGAACGACTGGAGAGAAGACGGCGCATGGAGAGGGGCCGCGGGGGAACTGCCGCGGGGCAGGATGGCTCGTGCGGACAGTAGGGGAGCTCTTCCGGGAGCATGCGCACGGTTCTGGCCCTCGAAACAAGTTGTGACGAGTCGGCGGCGGCGATCGTGGCCGGTCGGCGGGTCCTGGCGGGGGCCGTGGCCTCCCAGATGGAGGAGCACGCCCGCTGGGGCGGGGTGGTGCCGGAGATCGCCTCGCGCCGCCATGTGGAGGCGCTGCCGGCCCTGATCGCCCGGGTGCTGGAGGAGAGCGGCGTGGCCATGGCCGACCTTGATGCCGTCGCCGCCACGGTCGCCCCCGGCCTGGCCGGGGCCCTGCTGGTGGGGTCGGTCACGGCCCGTACCCTGGCGCGGCTGCACCGCAAGCCCTTCCTGGGGGTGCATCACCTGGAGGGGCATCTCTGCTCGGTGCACCTGGGCGATCCCCTGCCGGAAGGTCCGTACCTGGTGCTGCTGGTCAGCGGCGGCCACACCGAGCTGATCCGCGTCGATGGCCCCGGTGCCTACACCCGCCTGGGCCGCAGCCGCGACGATGCGGCCGGTGAATGCTTCGACAAGGTGGCCCGGCTGCTCGGGCTGGGCTATCCGGGCGGACCGGCGATCGAGGCGGCGGCGGCCGGTGGCGACCCTGGCCGCTTCCGCTTTCCCAAGGGGAGGGTCTCCCTTGCCGAGGGGGGCTTCCATCCCTATGACCTCAGCTTCAGCGGCCTCAAGACGGCGGTGCTGCGCCAGGTGCAGCGGCTCGCTGGCGAGGGCGCTCCGCTGCCCGTGACCGACCTGGCGGCGAGCTTCGAGCAGGGGGTGGCCGAGGTGCTGGTGGAGCGCAGCTGCCGCTGCGCCGTCGAGGCGGGCCTGGAGACGGTGGTGCTGGTGGGGGGCGTGGCCGCCAACCGGCGCCTGCGCCGCCTGATGGCGGAGGCCACCGCCGCCCGCGGCCTGTCCTGGCGCGTCGCGCCCCTGGCCTACTGCACCGACAACGCCGCCATGGTGGGCCTGGCGGCGGTCGAGCGGCTCGAGGCGGGGGGGAGCAGCAGGATCAGCCTGGGGGTGGCGGCCCGGCTCCCCCTGGAGCAGGCCGGTGGGCTCTATGCACCACAGCCCCCCTTTTGATGCCCTTAAGGTGTGTGGATCGCTTTAACCTCTGGCCCCATGGCCCCCGCGAATCCCCTGCCCCTCGAGCAGGTCGAATCCTCCCTCAGCGACGCGGAACCCGTGTCCCAGCAGGAGCTCAACGCCTGGCGGCGGGGCTTCACGCCCCAGGCCGAGATCTGGAATGGCCGTCTGGCCATGCTCGGGCTTTCCGTGGGTCTGGGTGTCCTGCTCCTGGTGCGGCTGGTCGGAGGCTGAGTTAAGACACGCGCCCGCTGCGGTCGCGTTTCCCCGGCTTCAGGTTCGACCTCGCAGCGTCTGGGCAAGTTCGCCAGGTCTGAGGCTGGCGGCGAGGGCCTCCTCTGCGTGAACCCTGCCGGCGGACACCAGATTCGCCAGGTACTGGTTGGACGTGATCATGCCGTCGAACCCGCTGCGGGCCATGATCGCTTCGATCTCATCAAGATTGGCCCGCAGGATGTAGTCCTTGCACGCATCCGTGTTGATGAAGACGTCGTGGTACGAGGCCCTTTTGCCATCCACCGTCTTGACCAGGCCCTGGGAGATCACCCCCAGGAGCGAATCGGCCACCGAACGCCGGACGATCTCCTGTTCGTCGGGGGGATACATGCCCAGCATCCGCTCGACGGAGCGCACCGCCGAGTTGGTGTGCAGGGTTCCCAGCAGCAGGTGTCCGGTCTGGGAGGCTTCGATTGCGGTGGTGAGGGTGTCCTGGTCACGGATCTCCCCCACCAGGATCACGTCGGGATCCTCCCGCAGGGCAGCACGGAGGGCGGTCTTGAAGTGGCGGGTGTGGCTGCCCAGCTCCCTCTGGCGGATCAGGGACTGGCGGCTCTGATGCACGAATTCGACCGGATCCTCGATGGTGAGGATGTGGCGCTTCATCGTGCGGTTGATGTGGTCGATCACCGCGGCCAGGGTGGTGCTCTTGCCTGATCCCGTCGGGCCGGTGACCAGCAGCATGCCCTTGGGACGCTGGGCCAGATCCTTGAGCACCGGCGGCAGATTGAGTTCGTCGATGGTGGAGATGGCCTGGGGAATCAACCGCAGGACCATGGCCGGACCCTGCAGGGATTCGAGCAGGTTGATGCGCACCCGAACGAAACCGAAGGCGAAGGAGCCGTCGTATTCCTTCTGCTGGAAGAAACGATCGATCTGGGCCGGCTCCAGGATCTCCCGCAGCCAGTCGCGGAAGGTGTTGCCGTCGGTCACGCCCAGACCGGCCAGGATCATGTCGCCGCGGCTGCGGAACCGTGGCTCCTCCCCGACGCCGAGGTGGATGTCGGAGAAGTTGCGCTCGTAGGCCACCCGAACGATCTGCTCCAGGGTCGGCGGGGATCCACCCTCCGCCGACATCGGCATCGCTTCAGCGAAAAGGGAGGCCCTTGTCTGAACACCCACGGGGGGCGGCGGCGGTGGCGGGTGGGACATCGAGGGACGCGGCTGGAGCGCGGGGCGATCCCGCTGGTGGAATCCGTTGGGCGAAGCTGCCGAAGGTTTGGACGAATCCGCCGAAGGCTGTGTCGTTCCGGGTCGGATCCTAGGGGCGGATTTCGATCTGTGGACCGGGGCGGCGAGCGGTGCCCCGCCTGGCGGGGGAAGCGATGAACCCAGGCTGCCTAGGATCCTCCGATCCGCGTCGGCCCGTGTCCCCACAGCCTCTGGTCAGCATCGTTCTGGGTACGCGCCCCGAGGCCATCAAGCTGGCTCCGGTGATCCTGGCCTTCCAGCGGTCGCCGGACTTCCGCACCCGCGTGGTCCTCACGGGACAGCACCGCGAGATGGTCACCCAGGTGATGCACCTGTTCGGCCTGGCCGCCGACCATGACCTGGCCCTGATGGCCCCGAAGCAGACCCTCACCCACGTCACCTGCGCCGCCCTGCAGGGGCTGAAGCAGGAGTTCGAGGCGCACCGCCCCGATCTGGTGCTGGTCCAGGGCGACACCACCACCGCCTTCGCCAGCGCCCTGGCCGCCTTCTACGAACAGATCCCCGTCGGCCATGTGGAGGCCGGCCTGCGTACCGACGACCTGCTCGACCCCTTCCCCGAGGAAGCCAACCGCCGCCTGATCTCCCAGCTGGCCCGCCTCCACTTCGCCCCCACGGCCCAGTCGGCGGCCAACCTGAGGGCCTCGGGGGTGGTGGGGGAGATCCTCACCACCGGTAACACGGTCATTGATGCCCTGCTGCTCATGGCTCGTTCCGCCCCCGACTGGGACCTGCCCGGCCTCGACTGGCAGAAGCAGCGGGTGCTGCTGGCCACCGTGCACCGCCGCGAAAACTGGGGGGAGCGTCTCCAGGACATCGGCCGGGGCTTCCTGGCCCTGCTCGAACGCTTCCCCGACACCGCCCTGCTGCTGCCGCTGCACCGCAACCCCACGGTGCGGGAGCCCCTGCAGGCCCTGCTGGGTTCCCATCCCCGCGCCTTCCTGATCGAGCCGCTCGACTACGACCGGCTGGTGGCGGCGATGCGCGGCTGCACGCTGCTGCTCACCGATTCGGGCGGTCTGCAGGAGGAGGCCCCCGCCCTGGGCAAGCCCGTGCTGGTGCTGCGCCGCACGACCGAGCGACCCGAAGCGGTGGCGGCGGGCACGGCGAAGCTGATCGGCACCGACAGCGATGCGATCCTCAGCGAGGCCAGCCGCCTCCTGGAGGACCCGCAGGCCTACGAGGCCATGGCCCACGCCCACAATCCCTTCGGCGATGGGGCGGCCAGCGGCCGGATCGTGGAGGCGGCCCGCCGCTTCCTGGGCCTGGCTGCCGCCTAGGGGCGCTTCTTGGCCCAGGGAGGCAGGTCGATGAACACCCGGGTGCCGCTCTCCAGGCCCGAGAGGATCTGGCTGTCCTTGCCGCTGCTGGCCCCCAGTTCCACCGGCTGGAAGGTGGGTTCCTGGCCCTTGCCCACCAGCAGCACCCCCGGCCGGCCGTCCTCCGTGACGATGGCGACGGTGGGCACCACGGTCCGGGCCTGAAGAGTGCCGGTCTGGAAGTCGATGTCGGCGGTCATGCCGATGCGCAGTTCCGGGGCCGGATCGGTCAGCTGGAGCTTCACCTCGAAGGAGGTGACGTTGTTGGTCTTCACCGCCCTCGGGGCGATCTGGCGCACCGTGGCCTGGAAGCGACGGTCGGGGAAGGCATCGACGCGCACGCTGGCGGGCAGGCCCACCCGCAGCCGGCCGATGTCGCTCTCGGGCACCTTGGCGACCACCTCCAGGCCTTCGGAGAGCTCCACGATCGAGGAGCTGGTGGCGCCGGCGGTGGCCGACGCGGTGGTGGTGGGGGTGACGAAGGCGCCCGGTTCGGCGTAGCGCTGGCTGATCACCCCATCGAAGGGGGCCCGCACGATCAGTTCGTCCTTCTCCACCATGCGCTGCCGGAGCCGTTGGCGGGCGGCGGCGGTGGCCAGGCGCCGCACCTCCGCCTCCGAGCGGAAGCGATTCATGGTGTCGAGGCTGATGGCCCCCTGGCGGAACAGGGGTTCGTTGCGGCGCAGCTCGCTGTCGCTGCGGCGCTGCTCCGACTCCGCCGACTGCACATTGGCCTGCAGTTCCATCAGCCGGTCGCGAAGGTCCCCGTCATCCATCAGGGCCAGGGGCTGGCCCCGGCGCACCGTGTCGCCCTCGTCGACCATCAGCTCCAGCAGCACCCCCTGACGCTTGGGGCTGACATTCACCCGCTTGACGGCATCGAGCTCGCCGCTGGCGGTGATCACCCCGGGCAGGGATCCCTCGCGGGCCACCACGGTGAAGGGGGTCAGATCGCGGCCGGCCTGCTGGCGTTGGCGCTGCCAGAGGCCGGCCGCGGCAAGCAGGGCCAGACCCACCGCCAGGCCGATCCAGAGGCGACGGCGGCGGCCGCGGCGCCGGCCCTTCGGCGGCGCGGAAGGGGGCAGTGGCGCGTCCCGGGTGGGGGCGGGGGCCGGCGGCAGGGGGGTGATGGCGGGAATGGGCCGGCGGATCGCTGCCGACAGTTTCGCCTGTCTGCGCGAGGGTTGTGGATGGCGGGTGCCCGAAGGGCCCCGTCCGGGCGCCCCCTACATTTCCCCCATGCTCAAAGCCGGAATCGTCGGACTGCCCAACGTGGGCAAGTCGACCCTCTTCAACGCCCTGGTGGCCAACGCCCAGGCCCAGGCGGCCAATTTCCCCTTCTGCACCATCGAGCCCAACGTGGGGGTGGTGGCGGTTCCCGACGAGCGCCTGCAGAAACTCTCCGATCTCTCCAGTTCCAAGGAGATCGTGCCGACCCGGGTGGAGTTCGTGGACATCGCCGGGCTGGTGCAGGGGGCGAGCCAGGGGGAGGGGCTCGGCAACAAGTTCCTGGCCAACATCCGCGAAGTCGATGCCATCGTCCACGTGGTGCGCTGCTTCGAGGACGATGACGTGATCCACGTCTCCGGCAGCGTCGACCCGGTGCGGGACGCCGAGGTGATCAACCTGGAGCTGGGGCTGGCGGATCTGGCCCAGATCGAGAAGCGGCGGGAGCGGCTTAAGAAGCAGATGCGCACCAGCAAGGAGGCCGCCGCCGAGGACGGCGCCCTGGCCCGGCTGCAGGCGGAACTGGAGCAGGGCGGTGCCGTGCGGCGGGTGACCCTGACCGAGGAGGAGCAGTCCCTGGTGCGCAACCTGGGCCTGCTGACCGGCAAGCCGATCATCTATGCCACCAACGTCAGCGAGGACGACCTGGCGGAGGGCAATGCCTGGGTGGCCGCCGTCGAGGACCTTGCCGCCCGGGAGGGGGCCGAAGCGGTGCGCATCTCCGCCCAGGTGGAGGCCGAGCTGGTGGATCTGGCCGCCGAGGAGCGGGCCGACTATCTGGCCGGGCTGGGGGTGAGCGAAGGGGGCCTGCAAAGCCTGATCCGCGCCACCTATCGCCTGCTGGGTCTGCGCACCTACTTCACCACCGGCGAGAAGGAGACCCGCGCCTGGACGATCACCGCCGGCATGACCGCCCCCCAGGCGGCCGGGGTGATCCACACCGATTTCGAGCGGGGCTTCATCCGGGCCCAGACCATCGCCTACGCCCAGCTGCTGGAGGCCGGCACCCTGGGCGAGGCCCGCAACCGGGGCTGGCTGCGCAGCGAGGGCAAGGAGTACGTGGTGGCCGAGGGGGATGTGATGGAGTTCCTGTTCAACGTCTGAGGGCGTCCGTTGTCCCTGTCCGTCGGTTTCATCGGCCTGGGGGCCCTGGGCGCGCCGATGGCCGCCAACCTGCAGGCGCGGGGTTTTCCGCTCACTGTCCACAACCGCCGCCGTGATCGGGAGATGCCCCTGGCCGCCGCCGGGGCCCGGCGGGCGGCCACGCCGGCGGCGGCGGCCCAGGGCGCCGATGTGCTGGCCCTCTGCCTGAGCGACGACGCGGCGGTGGCGGCGGTGCTGCTGGGGGAGGGGGGCGACGTCGCCGACGCCGCCCTGGCCGGCCTGGCGCCAGGGGCCCTAGTGGTCGATTTCTCCACCATCGCGCCGGGCACCTCCCGGGCCATGGCCGATGCCCTGGGCGGGCGCGGCGTGGCCTACCTGGATGCGCCGGTCACCGGCGGCACCGAAGGGGCCCGGGCCGGCACCCTCGCGGTGCTGGTGGGGGGAGCGGCCGCCGACCTGGAGCGGGCCCGGCCGGTGCTGGAGGCCGTGGGCCGAACGATCACGGCGATCGGTCCGGTGGGGGCGGGCCAGGGGGCGAAGGCCGTCAACCAGGTGCTGGTCGCGGGCAGCTACGCGGCGGTGGCCGAGGCCATGGCCCTCGGGCAGCGGCTCGGCCTGCCGATGGAGGAGGTGCGGCAGGCGCTGGTGGGTGGGGCCGCCGGCTCCTGGGCCCTGGAGCACCGCGCCGGCGCCATGCTCCGGGGTGAATTCCCGCTCGGGTTCCGGCTGCGGCTGCATCGCAAGGATCTGGCGATCGCCCTGGAGGCCGCCACCGCGGGGGGGCTGGAGCTGCCGGTGGCCGACCTGGTGGCGGCGATGGAGGACGACCTGATCGCGGCGGGCCACGGCGACGAGGACGTGTCGGCCCTGGCCCGCTGGTTCAACGCCCGCTCCCGGTGAGCGACGCGGGCTCCCTACCTTGGTGCGGCTCCTGTGGTGGTGGCCGCGAGGCCGTTGGCTGAATGCCTGATGCGTCACCGGCCTCCGCGATCGAACTGCGGGGGCTCAGCAAGCGGTTCCAGGAGGGGGAGAGCGAGCGGACGGTGCTGCAGGCCGTCGACCTGACCATCGCCCCTGGCCAGTTCGTCGTCCTGCTGGGCCAGAGCGGCAGCGGCAAGAGCACCCTGCTGCACCTGATCGGCGGCATCGACACCCCCTCCTCCGGCAGCGTGGCCATCGGTGGGGTGGAGCTCACGGGCCTCGACGAGCGCAACCGCACCCTGTTCCGCCGCGACCACATCGGCTTCATCTTCCAGTTCTTCAATCTCATCCCCACCCTCTCGGTGCTGGAGAACGTCACCCTGCCCGGTGAACTGGCGGGCCGGCCCCGGCCGGCCCTGGAGGCCGCCGCCCGTGATCTGCTCGGCCGGGTGGGGCTGGCCGACCGGGCGTCCACCAGGCCCGACCGCCTCTCCGGCGGCCAGCAGCAGCGCGTGGCCATCGCCCGCGCCCTGCTGCACCAGCCCCTGCTGATCCTGGCCGACGAGCCCACCGGCAACCTCGACGAACACACCGGCGAGCAGGTGCTGGAGCTGCTGATCGACCTCACCCGCCAGCAGGGCCGCACCCTGATCATGGCCACCCACAACGGGGCCATCGCCGCCCGGGCCGACCGGGTGCTGCGGGTGCAGGAGGGCCATCTGCTTGAAGCGTCCGCCCCGGCGGCTGCGGTGCCGGCATGAGCCAGGGGGATGCACCGCCCGTGGTCCGCAATGGGCCCCTGTGGCGCCTGGCGGCCCGGCGCTGGCGTCGGCGTCCGCTGCAGTACCTGCTCTGCATCCTGGGCATCGCCCTGGGGGTGGCGATGCTGGTGTCGATCGATCTGGCCAGCGGCTCGGCCCAGCGGGCCTTCTCCCTCTCCACCGATGCCATCACCGGCCGCACCAGCCACCGCCTGGTGGCGATCGGGCCCGGTGGCGTCCCTGACGCCACCTTCGTCGCGCTGCGCCGCCGCTTCCCGGAGATTCCCGCCGCGCCAGTGATCGAGGCCTACGGCAGGGCCGAGGAGCTGGACGGAGAGCTGCTGCGGCTGGTGGGGGTTGACCTGTTCAGCGAGGCGCCCTTCCGCGGCCTGCTGGGCGGTGATGGCGATGGCCAGGTGGGCGGCGGCCAAGCAGGCGGCAGGGGCTTCGTGCCCTTCCTCACTGAGCCCGGCACGGCCGTGATCGCTTCCGACACCGCCGCGCGCTACGGCCTCCACCCCGGTGCCGCCGATGCCTCCGGCACCCTGCACCTGGATCTGGGCGGGCGGACATCGGCCCTGCAGCTGGTGGGCAGCGTCAGCAGTGATTCGGCCCTCGAGCGCCGCGGGCTGGAGTCCCTGCTGCTGGTCGACATCGCCACCGCCCAGGAGCTGCTGGCCCCCGCCGGCGTCGGGGCGGCCCCTGCCCTGGGCCACATCGATCTGATCCTCGAGGGCCCCGCCCAGGAGCAGGCCATCCGCTCCTGGCTGCCCGCGGGGCTGAAGCTGGAGACGGCGGCGGCCCGCGGCAACGCCGTGCAGCAGATGACGGCCGCCTTCGAGCTCAACCTCGCCGCCATGAGCCTGCTGGCCATGGTGGTGGGCATCTTTCTCATCTACAACACGGTCACCTTCAGCGTGGTGCAGCGCCGCGGCCTGTTCGGGGTGCTGCGCTGCCTGGGGGTGACCCGGGGCCAGCTGTTCACCCTGATCCTCGGGGAGGCGGCCCTGTTCAGCCTGGTGGGCTCCCTGCTGGGCCTGGCGCTGGGGGTGGTGCTGGGGCGCGCCGTGGTCGGCCTGATCACCCAGACGATCAACGACTTCTACTTCGTGGTCTCGGTGCGGCAGATCAGCCTGTCGGGGTTCACCCTGGCCAAGGGGATGGTCGTGGGGGTGGCTTCGGCCCTGCTGGCCTCAGCCCTGCCCGCCTGGGAGGCGATGGCCACACCGCCGCAGATGACCCTGCAGCGCTCCAGCCTTGAGGCCGCCTGGCAGCGGCTGCTGCCCTGGTTTCTCCTGGCGGCCCTGCTCAGCGGTGGCCTGGGGGTGCTGCTGCTGCGCTGGGACAGCCGGGACCTGGTGCCCGCCTTCGCCGGACTGTTCGCCCTGCTGATGGGGGCCGCTCTGCTGATGCCGCCGGTGCTGGTGGCCGCGATGGAGGTTCTGGGCTGGTCCAGCCGGGGCCTAGGGGTGGTGGCCCGCCTCGCCCCCCGCGACATCCTGCGCTCCCTCAGCCGCACTGCGGTGGCCGTGGCGGCCCTGATGGTCGCGGTGTCGGTGATCGTGGGGCTCTCGATCATGATCGGCTCCTTCCGGGGGACGGTGGTCACCTGGCTCGACCAGACCCTCCAGGCCGACCTGTTCGTCTCCCCCCCGAGCACCACGGCCAACCGGGTGCTGGGCAAGGTGGATCCCGCCGTTGTCTCGGCCATCGCCGGCCGCTCCGACCTGCGGGCCATGGTCACCTTCAACAGCTTCGACGTGCACTTGGTCGACCAGGACCGGGACATCACCCTGATCGCCGCCGGTGGTGACGTCTCCGCCGGCCGGCGCCCCTATGCCTGGGTCCGCCCGGGCGTCGACGACCCCTTCGCCGCCCTGGCGGCCAGAGAGGGGGTGATCCTCTCCGAGGCCGTCTACCTGCGCGATGGCCAAGGTGCGATCCCCGAGCGGGTCCGGCTCGAAACCCCTGACGGCGAGCGGAGCTTCCCGGTGGTCGCCGTCTTCTACGACTACTCCTCCGACCGCGGCAGCGTGCTCATGGACCGCTCCCAGGTGGCGGAGCTCTGGCACGACGACAACGTCGCCTCACTGGGACTGTTCCTGGCCCCGGGGGTGGCGCCCGAGGCGGTGGCCGCCGAGCTGCTGGAGGGCTTCCGCAGCCGCCAGAGCCTGCTGGTGCAGACCAACGGCGCCCTGCGGCAGGGGTCGCTGGAGATCTTCGATCGCACCTTCGCCATCACCGGAGCCCTGCAGCTGCTCACGGTGCTGGTGGCCTTCATCGGCATCTTCAGCACCCTGATGAGCCTGCAGCTGGAGCGGGGCCGGGAATTCGCTGTGCTGCGGGCCGACGGCATGACCCCCCTCCAGCTGGGGCGCCTCACCCTGCTGGAGACCGGCTTGATGGGCCTGCTGGCGGGAACCTGCTCGATGCCCCTGGGTTACGGGCTGGCCTGGGTGCTGGTGCATGTGATCAACGTGCGCTCCTTTGGCTGGACCCTGCAGATCGCCCTGGAGCCCCGCTTCTTCCTCCAGTCCCTGCTGGTGGCGGTGGGGGCGGCACTGCTGGCGGGTCTTTACCCGGCCCTGCGCCTGGGCCGCATGAACATCAGCGAGGCCCTGCGGCAGGAATGAAGCGCCCCCATCCTCTGAGCACCCTGCTGGCCCTGCTGGCCGTGCTGCTGCTGGGCCTGGCCGGAGCGGCCCCGGCCGGGGCCAGCAGTGGGATCCGCTGGGGGGAGGCACCGGAGCCCGAGGGATTCGTTTCTGCCTTGAGCCCGCGTCACTGGCAGTTCCCCGCCGACTTCGGCCCCCATCCCGAGTACCGGACCGAGTGGTGGTACTACACGGGCAATCTGGAGGGCGACGACGGACGCCCGTTCGGCTACCAGCTGACGATCTTCCGCCAGGCCCTGGCCCCCGACCTCCCAGATGCCCCTGCCGCCGCTGCCCCCGCAGCCCCCGCTGAGCCTGGGGCTACGGCCATGAGCGCCGGCTCCCGCTGGCGCACCCCCCAGGTCTTCTCCGCCCATTTCACCGTCAGCGACATTGCCGCCGGTGCCTTCCTCCAGGAGGAGCGCTTCGCCCGCGGCGCCCTGGGGCTTGCCGGCGCCGAGGCCGACCCCTATGCCGTCTGGCTCAACGACTGGCGCATCAGCGCCGAGGGGCCCGACCGGGTGCGGCTGCAGGCCGTCACCGACGCCATGGCCATCGATCTGAACCTCACCCAGAGCCGCCCCCCGGTGCTCCAGGGCCAGGACGGCCTCAGCCGCAAGGGGCCAGAGGCCGGCAACGCCTCGCACTACTACTCCCTCGTGCAGCAACCCACCGAGGGCACGGTGACGGTGGCGGGCCACCGCCATGCCGTCCACGGCGTCAGTTGGAAGGACCATGAGTTCTCCACCAGTGTCCTCAGCCCCGGCACCGTCGGCTGGGACTGGTTCTCCGCCCAGTTCGAGGACGGCTCCGCCCTGATGCTTTACGGCCTGCGCCGGGAGGACGGCGGCAAGGAGCCCTTCAGCGGCGGCCGCTGGATCGACGGCGACCACGACGTCGAGCTTGGCGCCGATGACTACGTGCTCACGGTGAAGCGCACCTGGCGGAGCCCCCACAGCGGTGCCACCTACCCCGCCGCCTGGACGCTCACCATTCCACGGCTGGACCTGGAGCTGGCGATCACGCCGCAGATGGCCGACCAGGAGCTGACCACGGCCTCGGCCACCTACTGGGAGGGCGCGCTCCGCTACGAGGGCCACGGCGGCGAGCGGCCGCTGCGGGGCCGCGGCTATGGCGAGCTCACCGGCTACGTCGACCGCCTCGATGGCCTGCGCGGTGGGTGATCGGCGAGGATGGCCCCAGCAGGAGCGAAGGGCCATGGCAGCAGCGGACCATCCCGGGACCCCATCCCCCCCCTCGGCGGAGTCTGGCGACGCCGCCGGCACGGCCGCCGAGCATCCCCATAACTTCGAGGTCCAGAAGGAGATCCACCGCCGCATCCGCAACGATCCCGATTACGACGACTGGGAGTACGGCACCGAGCCCCTGCCCCATGAGGCCTGGGTGGAGCGGCAGGCTGCCGCGTCAGGGGAGCGCCCGGCGGGGGCCTAGGCCTCGCACCAGCAGCAGTCCCCCCAGGCAGGCCACGCCCATCAGCAGCCAGAGACCGGCCCCATGGCCCTGGCCGTCCAGCAGCCGGCCGGCGAGCAGGGGGGCTGCGAAGCCGCTGATGGCGAAGCACTGGGACAGCAGCGCCAGGGCCAGGCCCTGGTGCTCGATCGGGCTGCGTTCCACCACCGCTTCGGTGGCGGTGGGCAGGAAGCAGGCCATCCCGAGGGCCAGCGGCAGCTGGGCGAGCAGCAGCAACCCCAGCCCCCGTTCGCTGAAGGCGGATCCCGCCAGCAGCAGGTTGCCGGCCGCGAAGCTGACCAGGCTGAGATTGAGGCCCGTCGCCACCGGCCGGCGGGCCAGGGCCTGACCCACCGGCCACTGGAGCCCCAGCAGCAGGGCCAGCTGCAGGCCGATGGTGAGGGCACCGAGGCTCACCGGCAGGGCGCGCCGCTGCAGGCTGCCCCGCACCAGCTCCAGGGGCAGGGCGCTTTGCATCAGGGCCGGCATCGCCGTAGCCAGCACGGCCACGGCCAGCAGCGGCAGCAGGCCAGGCAGCCAGGGGCCCCAGGGGCTGGGGTGGGCCAGCCGCTCCCTGGGCCTCGGATCCGGTAGCTCCCGGCGCGACAGCAGCAGCAGCAGCACCAGCATGCAGCCGATGTCCACGGCGTAGATGCCGCGCAGCCAGCCCCGCCAGGCGAGCACCGACCCCAGCAGGGCCCCGGCGGCGATGCCCAGGGCATCGGCGCTGCGCATCAGGGCGAAGGCCCGGCCCGAGGGCACCGGCGCGCAGCAGAGCGGCACCGCCAGCTCGATCGCCGGCCAGTAGAAGCCCACCGCCATTCCAAGCAGCACCTGGCCCTGCAGGTAGCCGCCGAAGGAGCCGGCGCCCATCAGGCGGGCGTCGCCGGCGATGGCCATCAGGGCCGCCAGCAGCACCGGAACGACGCAGTTCAGACCCCGATCCAGCAGGAGACCGCTGAGGATCCGGCCGAGGGTGCCCGCCAGGGCGGCCAGGGCCAGCCCTTCGGTGACGCGGCCGGCGCTGAACTGGGCCTGGTGGAACACCATCGGCGTCAGATAGAGCACGCCGCCCGCCCCGAGCATGGTGATCAGGCGGATCAGGGCGAGATGGCGCAGGGCTGCTGGAAACTGGGTGAACCAGGACCGCGCCCTGGCCCTCCCCTGTGCCTGTTCCACTCCGCCTTCGTCCGTTCAAGGGTCTGCTGGCCAGTCTGCTGATCGCCGGGCCGGCCCTGGCCGGGCCCGTTGCCGCGGCGGAGGTGCTGGAGCTGCGCTTCGATGGCCTGGAGCTGCCGGTGAACCTCGAGCAGCTCGACGGCTGGACCCGCACCCCGGCCGGCCGGTCCGGCGGCGGGGATCTGGCGGTCTGGCTGGATCTGCTCGACCCCCGCAGCCGCCAGGACCTGAAGATCCTGCTGCGCGCCCCCCTGCTGCGGGACACCAGCTTCGGCCAGCAGCTGCTCGACAGCTGGGCCGGCAGCCAGATGATGGCCCGCCTCGGGGACCTGCTGACCACGGCCGACGGCCGCAGCACCACGGCGGTGCTGCAGACGACGCTGCGCCGGCTGCTGGAGTCCCGTCAGGACGTCTCCACCATCGGCCTGCTGCGGGCCCTGCCGGTGCAGCGGCTGAGCCTCCAGCTCGACGGGCTCTACGAGCTGGCCGTTCAGTGGCGCCAGCAGATCGACCTGCAGCGGCAGGCGCTGCGGCGCCTCCAGGCCCTGGCCCTGCCGGAGCGCCGCACCGTCCCCCTGGCCTTCGCCGATCGCAGCACCCTGAGGCCCCGGCGGCTGGGGCTGGCCGTGGGCCACCGCCAGCAGCCCCTGCCGCTGGAGGTGTGGCCGGCGCCACCGGCAGCCCCCCGGCGGCCGTGGCTGCTGATGATGCCCGGCCTGGGGGGCAATGCCGACCAGTTCGGCTGGCTGGCCAGCGAACTGGCCGAACGGGGTTGGTCGGTGGTGGTGGTGCAGCATCCCGGCAGTGACGGCCCCGCCCTCAAGGCCGCCCTCGACGGCCAGCGGCCGCCGCCGGGCGCGGAGACCCTGGCCATCCGGCTGGCCGACGTCGAGGCGGTGCTGGCGGCCCAGCGCCGGGGCGAGCTGCCGGTGCGGGGCCATGGGGTGGTGTTGCTGGGCCATTCGATGGGGGCCCTCTCCGCCCTGCTGGCGGCGGGGGTGGTGCCGGAAGCGGGCCTCGCCGAGCGCTGTCGCAAGGCCCTCGACCGCCTGCCGATCGCCAACCCCTCCCGGCTGCTGCAGTGCCAGCTGCCCAGCACCGAATTGCCGAAGCGCCCCTCCCCCCCCGCCGACCTGCGGGGGCTGGTGCTGCTCAACAGCTTCGGCAGCCTGCTCTGGCCCCGGCGGGGCCTGGCGTCCCTGGGGCTGCCGGTGCTGATGGTCGGCGGCAGCCTCGACCTGGTGACGCCGCCGCTGGAGGAGCAGCTGCGCCTGTTCCTCCAGGGCAGCGATCCCCGCAGCCGGCTGGTGATGGTGGAGGGGGGCAGCCACTTCTCCCCCGTGCGGCTGATGCCCACCGATGAGGTGCTCTTCCGCCTCGATGACGAGCTGGTGGGGGTGGACCCGGCCCGGGTGCAGTCGGCGCTGTTGCGCCTCACCACCGAATACCTCCAGACCCTGGAGCAGCCCCTGCTGCTGCCGGCCCAGCGGCGGGTGCAGCAGGGGGTGACCCTCGACGTGCTCGACGCCGCCGCCGCCCGGCGCTGGAAGGCCGGGCTGCAGCCCTGACCTACCAACCGCGGCCCCGGCCCGGAGCTCAGAAGCGGATGCGCGGATCGAGCAGGGCCACCAGCACGTCCACCAGCACGGTCACCAGCACCACCAGGGCCGCCACCACCACCACGATCCCCTGCACCACCGGATAGTCGCGCTGGGCGATCGCCTCCTGCAGCCGGAAGGCGATCCCGGGCCAGGAGTAGGTGACCTCGATGAGCAGGGCGCCACCGATCAGGGAGGCCACCGTGATGCCCGTGATCGTCAGCACGGGCAGCAGGGCGTTGGGCAGGGCGTGGTGCAGCACCACCCGCCGCTCGCTCAGGCCCCGGCTGCGGGCCGCCTCCACGTAGTCGGAGCCGAGCGCACGGCGCAGATTGAGCCGCAGGGCGTTGGTGAAGATGCCGCTGAGCAGCAGGCTCAGGGTGGCCGCCGGCAGCACCAGGTGGCGCAGGCTGCCGGCCAGCTGGCCCCAGTCGCCGGCGCGGAGGCTGTCGAGCAGGTAGAAGCCCGTGCCTTCCGGTGGCATCAGGGTGGCGGGGAAGCGTCCCCCCACCGGCAGCCAGCCCAGCCAGACGGAGAACACCAGCTGCACCACCATGGCGGCCCAGAAGGGGGGCAGGGCGTAGGTGCTGATGCCGTAGAGCCGGCCGGCCAGATCGATGCGTCCCTCCGGGCGGGCGATGCCGCTGAATCCCACCGCCAGACCCACCACGGCCGCCAGCAGCAGGGCCACCACGCCGAGTTCCAGGCTGGCGGGCAGGCTCGCCTGGATGATGCCGGTCACCGGTTCGCCGTTGGTGAGCGACGTGCCGAGGTCGCCCCGCAGCAGATGGCCGAGGAACCGGCCGTACTGCTCGGGCAGGGGCAGATCCAGACCGAGCTGGGCCCGCAGGGCGGCGCGGGCCGCCTCCGGGGCGCGGGTGCCGAGCAGGGCGTCGATCGGATCACCGGGGGCCACCCGCAGCAGCAGGAACACCAGCGAAGCGATCAGCCAGAGCATCACCGGGGCCAGGGCCAGGCGCGAGGCCAGGTAGCGCGCCAGGTCGGAACGGCGGCTCATGGCACCCGGGCCGCGGCGGCGGCGGGGAGACGGCGCAGCTCGCCCAGCATCACCCGGCCGGACCCGTCGAAGCGGGGCCGGCTGATGTCCGGCCGGCCCCAGGCCACCGGCGCGCTCAGCCACACCGGCACATAGGGGCTGGCGGCGGCGACCCGGCGCTGGATGGCCACCAGCAGGGCGACCCGCTCGGGGCCGTCCAGCTGGCTGCTGCGCTGCAGCTCCGCTTCCAGCCCCGGGGCGGTCCAGAAGGTGCCTCCCAGGACGCTGTTGCCCTCCAGGCAGCGGTCCCCCTCGGCCTTGCTGCAGGACAGCAGCGGCATCAGGAAGTTCTCCGCATCGGGGTAATCGCCGACCCAGTCGTAGAAGAGCATCGTCAGGGCGCCTTTGTCGAGCTGGGAGTAGGCGGTGGTCGACTCCATGCCGCTCACCTCGAGCGTCACGCAGTCGCCCAGGTCCCGGCGCAGCTGGGCCTGCCAGGTGAGGGCGAACAGCCGGTCGGTGGGGATGTCGGAGCGGTAGGTGAAGGGCAGGGTCAGCACCCGGCCCCCGCAGTACCCGGCCTGGCGGTAGAGGGCGCGGGCCCCGGCGGGGTCGTAGGCCGGCCAGGCGGTGGGATCGGAGCCCGGCAGGTCGGGGGGGACCAGCTGCCGCTGGGGGGAACGCAGCCCCAGGGTGACGCGCCGCACGATGGTGGCCCGATCGAGGCTGCGGGCGACGGCCTGGCGCAGGCCGGGCCGGTTCAGCGGTGGCTGGTCGGTCAGGAGCGAGACGAGGCTGATCTCCTGGGAGGGGCCGACGGCCTGCCGCAGACGGCCGGCCGCGGCGTCCCGCTTCAGGGCCTGCTGGTGGTCGATCTCGAGGCCGGTGCTGAGCAGCAGGTCCACCTCGCCGCTGCGCAGGGCTCCGAACAGGGCGGTGGAATTGCTGAGGGTGACCAGGTCGATGCCCCCGTTGGCCGGGCGCCGGCCCCAGTAGCGGGACCAGGGCACGAGCCGCTGCTGCTGGCCGCCGAAGAAGGCCAGGGCGTAGGGGCCGGTGCCCACGAAGCGGTCGTTCAGGGGCTTGTCCCGGTGCTGCCGGTAGGCAGTGGGGGAGACCGGGGTCAGGAAGATGGCGCTGAGCAGCCGCGGCAGCGGGCTGAAGGGGCGCTTCAGCACCAGCTCGATCTCGTGGGGAGCGGTGACCCGCACGCTCGCGACCCGTTCGCTCAGCTGGTAGCCGAGGGTGCCGATCGCCATGAAGCGCCGCAGGGAGAAGGCCATGGCGGCGGCATCGAAGCGGGTGCCGTCGTGAAAGAGCACCCCCCGCCGCAGGGGGATGCGGGCCCGCAGCCCATCGGGGCTCAGCCGCGGCAGGGCCGTGGCCAGCCGGGGCTCGATGCGGCCGCTGGCGTCGATGGCGTAGAGGGGGTCGCCGAGACCGCTGAGCACCTGCATCACGCCGATCCGGGAGGCCTGGACCGGATCGAGGGAATCGATGCGGCTCTTGGTGGCCACGACCAGGGAGCGGCGCGATCCCGATGGCTGGCAGCCCGTCAGCAGCGGCAGGGCCAGCAGCAGGGTGGCGAGGGCGGCGGCCGTCGCCGCCGGCCCACGGCGTGTTGTCCCCCTGGTCGTCGGCAAGACCCTGCGATCCGGTGGGGCCCATTCAAGCGGCCTGTCCAGCGCGTCCCCGACGGCGGAGCTCAGGGGGTCCGTCGGTTGCTCCTGGGGCGCCGCCCACGCAGGATCTCCAGCTGTCGGATCAGCTGCTGGAGCAGGGTGAGGGACCTCCCCGGCCGTTGGGCGCCGGCAGCGAAGGCGGCGGCGAACCCCACCGCGGCGATGCTCACCCGTGCCACCCCCTGGCCGAGGGCCCAGACGTCGGTGGGGGCGGGCCCGCCGAGCCGGCCGGAGGCGCGGGTCTCCGTCTTCTGGAGTTCCTCGAGCAGGCTGCGCTTCAGCTCGTTCAGGGGCAGGCTCAGGGCCGCCGGGGGCAGTTGGGGCCGGGGGGCCGGGAGCCGCGAGAAGCGGGCCTGCAGGTCCTCCGGGCTGGTAGCCGCCTCGATCGCCTGGCGAATCAATGTCACCCGCTCGCCGAGGACGTTGCGCTGCATCGCCTGGGCGCCCTTCGCCTGGGAGAGGACGCGCCAGGTGGCAAAGCCCTGCAGGGGCACCAGCAGCAGGAAAGCGAACACCACGACGATGGCCCACTGGCGGGCGATGGCCAGCTTCGCCCGCAGGAAGCCGTTGGTGGGTTCGATGAAGAGCGCGAGGTGCAGCAGCAGAAACCCCAGCAGGGCCAGCAGCGAGGTGTTGACCATGCGGTTGGTGAACCGCAGCTGCCAGGCCGGACTCAGAAGCTGGAGGGGCATGGAGTCAACCAGGACGAAAGCCAGGAAGACCAGCAGCAGGCCGCCACCGCTCCAGGCGAACAGGCGGCTGAAGCCGGCGATCGTCTCCTCGCGGCTGGCGGAATGGTCAGGCATCCGTGCTCCGGGCAGGACAGGGTGGTGCGGGCTGGCCAGCGGCCCAGACCTTAGGGGGTCCCGCCCGTGAACGGCACCTCCTGCAAACCTGAAAGCGAGCTGATAGAATAGTGAAACCTTACTGATTGTTTATGGTGCGCTTCCTGGGGTCCGGTGCCCTCGGTCTGAGCCGTTTCCGCCCTTCCGTCCATTTCGGTCCTCCCGTCGTCCTGCTGAGCTGTCTGCTGGCCAGCACCGCCGCCCCGGCGGGGGGGAACCATGAGCACCAGGCCCTGGCGGAGCTTCAGGAGCTGCGCGAGCTGCTGGTTCCCGGCTTCGGCCGAGGGCTCGAGATCCCCATCGGCGTCGGTGGCCTCCCCCTGAACGATCCCCTCACTGGCAAGGTCGTGCCCTCCACCCAGCGTCTCTCCGGCTTCAGCACGCCTTCCGGGAAGGGCACCATCATCGACGGTTTCGTCATCCCCACTGGCTACTTACCCGCTCGACCCGGCGCCGTCCCCGTCCGCGGCGGCTTCCGCCCGACGACTCCCCCAGCCGTCGGGCGGGGCGGGACGGCACCGACACCGCCGACGCCGCCCACCCCGCCGGTCGGCAATGGCTTTGAGAACGTCTTTGACGGGGTACCCGGCCCCCCGATTTTGCCCCGGATGGTTCCTGCCGGTCTCCTTCCCGGGCGGCAGGCCCCCTCCCCTGATCCGGTGATCGTCCTAACGAACGATCCCATCGAGGAGACTCCCGGCCCTGCGGAAGACGACGGCGTGTTCGAGACGGCCCTGCTTCTCCCGGCCCCGGAGGCCCCCTCGGGTGAGCTGCCCGGCAACGGCCCCACGGTGCAGCCCGATCCCGCCAGCGACGACCCCGACGCCCCGGCCTCGGTGCCCGGACCCCTGCCCGTGGCCGGGGCGGCCATGGCCTGGCGATGCAGCCGTCGGCTGCGGCAGCGCCTGCGACAGGCGTGTTGAATCAGTGTCGCCGCGGTCGCCTGCGACGCCGGCCGAACAACGACTGGGTCCAGCCTGAGATCCTGTCCTGGAGGGTCTGGGGGGAAGATTTCAACTGGGCTCCGGCGGCGAAGCCGATGAAGAAGCCGATCGAGGCCACCATGGTTTTTGCGGCGCTCTGGAGGGCGGCCCAGATCTGGGTCGGAGCTGTCGTGCTGGTGATGCGGTCGACGTAGAGATTCTGAGAGCGGGCGAGATTGTTAAGGATGGCTTTCTTGACTTCGGCGAGGGGCCGAGAGAAATCCTCCGGCGACAGCTTGAGACGACCACCCTCCAGCTGAGACAGCTTCTGCTGCAGGTCCGCGGTGCTGGTGGCGGATTCGATGACCCGCTTCAGGGGCGCCACTCGCTGGTTGGACTGCTGGATCTGGGCCTGCTGGTTGGCCTTGGCCTCGTTGTAGGCCTTCCAGGTGGCGAAGCCCTGCAGGGGGATCAGCAGAAGGAAGCCGATGGCCGCAGCCATCGCCCACTGCCGCAAGGTGAGCAGCCGTTGGCGGATGCGGATGTTCGCCGGATTGAGGATCGCCGCGAGGTGCACGCAGGCGAATCCGACCAGTGGAATCGACGACAGCGAAAGGATCAGGGCCGTGAAGCGCAGCTGCCAGCTGGGATTCAGCAGCTGGAAGGGCAGAGCATCCACGATGGCGTAGCCCAGGAAGACGATGAAAAGGCCTGTCCCTACCGCCATCAGCAGGTCACTCCCAGCGATCCGGGCCGCTGTTCTCTCGTCGATGGGTCCATCGTTCGGATCGGCGTCCGGGTCGATGGTCTGACCGCTCAGGGGATGGAGCATCGCTGGCTGAAATCCTGTCGGCAGGACATGGGGGATGGCGCAAAATTAGCTCCCCCAGGACGAACGGTCTCCCGAATCAGTCGATCGGCTGGCTACAGGGTTCTCAGACAGGCCGCCACCGCTTCCACCTCCTCCAGGGCCTTGATGGCGGCGAGAGCGTCACGGAACCGGGCTTCCAGCACTTCGTGGGTGATCGTCACGATTTCGGCGCCCCCCTCGTGGCCTGGGAACTGAACGATCGACTGGATCGAGACCCCGGCATCGCCGAAACAAGTGCCGATCTTGCCGATGACGCCGGCCTCGTCGCGGGTGCGCAGGCGCACGTAGTTGCGATGGCTGGTGCGGGAGCCGTCCACAAGGGTGCAGCGGCGCCAGCGGCTTGCGGCCAGGAGTGGATCAAGGCCCGCCTGGGGCCCACTGACCTTGCGGATGCCGGCGATGTTGAGGATGTCGGCCACCACTGCCGAGGCGGTGGGGCCCGCCCCTGCCCCCGGCCCGTAGAACATCACCCGACCCACTGGTTCCCCTTCCACAAGGATGGCGTTGTTCACCCCATGGACGCCGGCCAGGGGGTGGGACGTCGGCAGAAGGGTGGGATGCACCCGCACGTCCAGCGACGCACTGCCATCGGCGTTGTCCCCCACATGTTCTGCCACGGCCAGCAGCTTCACCACAAAGCCCAGCTGGGCGGCGTAGGCAACATCGCGGGCATCCAGCCGGTCGATGCCTTCGGTGGCAATGCCCGCGCGGGAGACTGTTCCGCCGTAGGCCAGCCCGGCGAGGATGGCGATCTTGTCGGCAGCATCGCCGCCTTCCACGTCTGCGGCTGGATCCGCTTCGGCGTAGCCCAGCCCCTGGGCCTCCGCCAGCACGTCTGCATAGGCCGCTCCCTCATCGGCCATGCGACTGAGGATGTAGTTGGTGGTGCCGTTGATGATGCCGCTCACCCGCTGGATGCGGTTCCCCCCGAGGGACTGCTTGAGCGGCTCGATGATCGGAATTCCCCCACCCACGGCCGCTTCGATCAGCACATAGACGCCATGCTCAGCGGCGGCGGCGACGATCTCCTCGCCGTGGCGGGCGATGACCGCCTTGTTGGCTGTCACCACGGGCTTGCCGGCGGCGATGGCACGCAGGATGAGCGTCCGGGCCGGCTCCAGACCCCCCATCACTTCCACCACGATCTCCACCGCCGGATCGTCCACCACCAGCAGGGGATCGGTGACCAGGCTCCCTGGGGGGAGGGTCACGGGCCGGGAGCGCTGCTGATCCCGAACGGCCACCCGGCGCAGAGCGAGTTCCGCCACCATCGGGTGGCGCCCCTCGGGATTGGTGAGGATGGAAGCCACGCCGGCTCCCACCGTGCCCAGTCCGAGCAGGCCAACACCGATGGTCATGGGCCGGGATCCTGGAAACGTCACATAGTAGAAAGGCTCCTTCCTTGAGCGGCCTGGCACGGTTCCCATAGGAGGGCTGCATCCTTCTTCCCTTAGTCGAGCCAGTCTGCGGCGTCGGGCCAGAACCGCCAAAACGGATCGGGATTTGTTCCTTAGCCATCGCCAGGCCCCCAAGCCTCTGGAGACCTGGGCACCGCCCCTGACCCCAGGCGGCCAGTCAGCTCAGGGGGGTGAGATCGGTAGTGGAGACTACGCTCTTCCGCCTTGCAACCGCAGGATGTCTGACGGAATGCTCAGGAGTTGATGAAGTCAACAGCAGTGGAGCGGGAGCGGAGGCTGAATATCGGATTCTGATTTCTATGCTTAGACGTCACCCATGGGGTGGTCGGTATTCAGGCATCAAAAGTTACTAACTTCGGTGCGGCTGTCGGTGAGTCTTTGACCGGATTGAAAGCTTTATGAAAAGAAACATAGAGAAAGCGTGACTTCTTTGTGTTGCCGCTGAAGCATTAACTAAACATTTATTTGTTAAACAGTGCCGTCTATCTGTGCCAATGGCAAAGCCGCACACTTGACGTTGGGTTCGGTATCCGAGAACATTGTTCACATTCGTTCTGAGGATTGCTCTCCCCATGATGTTCGGTTCTGGCAATCCGAAAAAGTGATTCGGTTTTATCGCTCAGCAATTCCCTTCTCTCCCCATGACCTCAACCCTCTCGCGGCCTCCCGTTTCCGCCCCAGCTCGCTACCCCTCCACGCGGAGCCTCCAGCCGATCCGCCCATCGGCCCCGGCAGCTTGCAGGATCGGAGATTTCCGAATCGTCGATCCTCCCTTTGCCATCCCCCAGGAACAGCTCTTTGGCTTTCTCGTCAACATCTTCTCTCGGGCAGCTGTTGCCCAAGGGGAACACACCAGCATCGAGTCCGCAAGGGCCCTGTACGCAAAATTGTTTGACCGCTTCGGCTGTAGCCCGAGACTTCTTTCGCGTCGATTCACCTACACGGAGGATTTTCTGTTGCCTCCCGAAGAATGGAAGGTATTTGATCCTGAAGATCCTCTCAGCCTGGGCGGCTGGGGACGCCGCCGTGAGGCCTTCAAGCGCTATACCAAGCAGATCTTCGAAGATCTCTTTGCCGGCCAAAGGCAGCCGCCCTCCAATCTCCTGCACGTCACGTGCACGGCCTATGAGTCGCCCAGCGCCCCCCAGCTTCTCGCCAATTCCCAAGGCTGGAACGCCACCCATGTCACCCAGGTGTACCACCATGGTTGCCACGCTTCGGTGCCCGCCCTGCGTGTCGGCTCCGGTCTTGTGGCCAGTGCTATGGCTCAGGGCAGACCGGAGCATGCCTCGGTGGACGTTGTGCACACGGAGCTCCATACCCTCCATGCCGATCCTGTCCGACGAACCCCTGATCAGATCGTTGGCCACAGTCTTTTCGGCGATGGGGTCATTGCCTACAAAATGTGGTCGCCTGATGGCTCAACCCATGGGTCAAAGCGAGCGTTTGAATTGCTGGCTACCCATGAATTCATCATTCCCGATACCAGTGATCTGATGCAGTGGAGCATTGTTGACAGTGGCATGCATATGATTCTGGACAAAGCCATCCCCGACCAGATTGCCCAGCATGTCAACACGTTCGTACACGATCTTTATGAACGTGCTGGCCTAGTGAAATCCCGTGACTTCCCGGGTTCCATTTTGGCCGTGCATCCGGGTGGTCCGCGCATTCTTGACAAAGTCAGGGATGCGCTGAGCGTTACGGAAGAGAGAATGGCGTGGTCACGCAGAATCTTGCTCGAGCGCGGCAATCTCTCCTCGGCGACTGCCCCCCATATGTGGGCTCAGATTCTTTCGGATCACGCCGTCCGCCCGGGCAACCTGATCACCACGATTGTCTTCGGACCAGGGCTCACGGCAGCAGGCGCCATACTGAGAGTGGTTTGAATCCGGAGGCGTGTAGAACGAACCGACTGATTGCGCTGATGGATTCATCGAAAAGTGGTTGGAGATTCTCCAACCACTTTTTTGTGGTTCATGTGGTGAATCAGTCCACCTTCTCTCCAATCAGGATCACTTCATCGCAGGGCAGGGGGACATTGCGAAAGGCCTTGAAGCCGCAGAAGGCCGCAATCTCCCTGAGCTTTCTGGTGCTGTAGAAGCGCCCTTTGCCGCGGGCCAGGGCGAGAAAGTAGATGCCCATCAGGCTGTTGATCAGGGGGCCGCGGCCATGGTCGGAGGTGACGGGTGTGAACACCACCAGTTTCCCCTTCGCGACGAGGGCTTCGCGAGCCTTGGTCAGCAGGCCGCGGATTTCCTCCGGCGAAAGGATATCGATGACATGGGCGCAGAGGATGATGTCGTATCCCCGTGGCAGTGGATCCTTCAGCAGGTCCACGGCCACGGTCTGCAGTCGGGAGGCCTGGGGATGGTGAGAGAACGACTCGCTGGTCCTCTCGATCACCGCAGGAAGATCCGCCACCGTCACCTCTGCATCCGGATGGTGCGTGACGATCGCCATGGCGAGGTCGCCGTCGCCGCCACCGAGATCGAGAATTTTCAGGGGCCCGGCGAAGACGCTGTGCCGGGCGACGGCGTCGCGGTTGATGCTGCTGTAGGCCCGCATGAACTTCGAGAAGATGGGGCCGTTGACCGGATCGGTGGCGACGGCTGCGTAGAAGTTCTGCCGGTCGTGGCCATAGAGCCTTGTGAGGCCTTCCGGTGTTCCATGGCGGACGCTGTCTTCGAGGGACAGCAGGGCGGGTGCGATCACGGAGTCCGAGTAGTCGAGCCAGGAGCGCAGGAAGGAGTCCTTCCTGAGCAGCGGGGTGTAGGCCTGTCGCACCCTCCATCCCGTGCCCTGGCGGGACAACAGACCGGTTCCTGCCAGGGCACGGACGAGGATGTCCACCCCCTCGGGGGAGCAGTGGCAGAGTCTGGCCAACTCCTGGCCATCACTTCCCGGATGCTCGATCAGGGCATCGAGGATGCCGGTGTTGGCCGCCGCCACCAGCGAGCGCTGGGCGAGGGTGCCCGCAATGGTTCGCTCCAGGGGCGCGGGATCCGCCACCAGGCGTTGCAGCAGTCGGCGGAGGTTGCCGATCAGCGTGCGTGCGGGCTGGGCGGTGGCTGGGGTGATCGGAATGGAAATCATCGGTTTTGAAGGCAGCAACAGCGTCCCAAGCCTTTGGGGACCAGGAAGCAGACTGAGAATTGAGAAAATGAATCCTTAACAGGATTATTCGATGCTCCTGAAACTTGCTGGCTTTGGCCTATTTAATTTAGATCTTTCTTGTGACTGAAACTTGAATGCAAAAGGGATGGGAGCATCGGTTTTCCCGGACGATGGATGAAAGCAGAGGGGCTTTCTTCACAGTTGTGGAGCCCAACCCCGTTGTCGAGGACGTGTGCTCCAGCCGAACCGACCATCCCAGTGGTCCATCCCGCGCTGATCCCAGCCATGGCGAGCAGCTTGGCGATGTCATGGGCCACCGCGGCAAGCCCAGCTCTCACCGAGTGGTGGCCGTGGAGCCCAAGCAGTTCAGGATCAGAGTGCGCATCGTGGCCAGCACCGCTGCACCGGGGCCGCCATAGCGGTGAGCATCCTCATGGAGCTGGGCGTCGCGGAGCCATTGGAAGCTTTCAATGCACCAGCGGTGCCTCATCAAATGCGGCAAGGCTTTTGGCGTGGTTCGCGGGCTGGTGAGAAAGAGGGTGCCGCTGGAGGGAACGCTTTCCGCCGCGCTTGCCGCTGACGACCAGTTCGAAAATCCAGCAGCTGCCGCGGCAGGCCTCGGTGATGAAATCAGAAGACTGTTCGGACCTGAGTTTCCAGGTGGTCTCGCGCCCGTGACCATGTTCCGAAACCGTTGCCATGAAAGGGATCTTGCGCGAGTAGAAGAACTGTTCGCTGATCTGGCAATGAAGGGTCCGTGGGTTCCCTTTCACCGTCAAGAGGAAGTCGGCCCCCTGCTCCGTGAGCTGCCGAAAAACGGGTTCTGCGTGTGGAGCGCGTCGGCCTGGATCAAGACGCCTTCCTGATCCACGGTGGAAAGCAGCCCCCGCAGAACCGCTCGCTCGTGGTTCTCGCGGGTGGCATCGGTGGCTTGGGCCATCGCCGCACCGAGAGCCTTGGAGTAGAGGATCACCTGGGCTATGAAGGCCCCGCCACCGCCATCGGTCGCGTCGATGAAGCCTCGCAAGGGCTTACCGTCGCACACCAAACGGATCCAGACCCGTTGAATCATCTGGGATCTCGGCCAGGATCCAGCTCTGCAGCTGCCGGCAGATCTCGGCCCCATCCACCTGTAGGAACAGATAGCGGAAGGTGGAATCAGTGGGGGCCGCCTGATCTCAAGACCCAGCGCCTGGTTCAGCGCAGCGTGATGGCGAACTGCAAAGCGTTCCAGATCCCTCAGGCTCTGGCGGCCGCCCAAGATCCCCAGCACCGCCACCAGGAGCAAAAACCTGGGGGAAGCGCACCCCGCGGCGCATCCGTCCCTCGAGGATCGCCTGCAGAAACCCGATCAGGTCGGCAGAGACATTGGTCAGGAGAAGGTTCTGGCAAAGAAGGAATCCATTCCCGCCGCCCAAGCCAATGGTCGCAGCCCTGCAGAGCGCACCTGTGACGGACCTTCAACCAACCCTGCCCCAGTGCCTGTCCCACCCCGGGGGTCCGTGCATGGTCGAGCTGCCGGGGTCAAGGAGGTCCGCACCACCCACGCCCTCCAAAGCCGATCCCGTTCAAGCGCCGGAGCCGCGTTTAGCCGCTTCCCTGGCCCGGGGCCTTGATCAGACCCCTTGCGAGCCGGACGATCTGGTGGCAGCGGATCGCCTCGGGGCCCCACTGCCGCCCCCTGGGCTGTGTTGCGGTTTTCCAACAGGCTTCCACCGGATTGGTTAAGTCGCCATTCATGCCCTACTATGCGGAAGCTTCGTGCACCGTGACCTCCCCCATGGCACCTACCCTCCAAACGCTCCTGAGAACGAGCGGACCTCTCAAGTTTCTTGTTCCTGCGGCAGCCATCACCGGAGCTCTGACCTTCGGCGCTCCTTCCGCCCACGCGTTGACCGGCTCACTGGCCTTCTCGAATGGAACCAGCGATTTCGCGAGCCAGGTCAACATCGCTGATCCCACTGACACCTTCAGCGTTCTGTTCAACACCCCGGGACCCACGGGTCTTGTGCTGATCAACAGCGCCACGGGCCTGTTCACTCCACCGTTCGCGCCAGCGCCTCCTTCGTCGGTTGATCTTGCCGTTTCATCACCAACGGCAGTTTTTAACTGGTTTGCCCCCGTTGCGCCAGGCGCGGCTCTATACAAACTTGCCAACAATACCGCTTTCACTTTCTCTAACGGTGTTACGGTTGGTATCTTTGGTGGGGTCGACTTCCTTGTGACCCAAGGGCTCGACGGCACTGTGCAGGTTGATGTTACTCAAAATCTTCCCGCTAATCTTACGTCGTTTGTCACAGGTCTTCCTGCTGGAAGCGTGTTCGTGACTGATGGTGCTTTCACCTTCAATGACACCCTCCCGAGTACACCTGGTTCTTATTCTGCACAGGTTGATGTCAGCGATGGGCAGGAGGTGCCAGGACCACTGCCGATTCTCGGCGCTGGTGTGGCCTTCGGTTTCTCCCGTCGTCTCCGCCAGCGTGTGAAGTCGGCCGCTGTCGTCTGAGTCTATTTTCAGTCTCAGCAATTTCTGGTCATCTCGTTTCCAGGCCCTGCCTAAAGAGCAGGGCCTTTTTGATGGGCCGTTGTTCAGCCAACCTCAGGTGTGTCTACCTCTTCGGCTCCCACCACCTCCGGCCAGGCGTTCTGGGAAAGCGACTGATCAACGGAGCAGGACTTTGTCGGCTGGCTTTCAGGATGGGGATTCGGTGGCCGGGCTCAACGCCGCAAGGTCTCTTGCCTGGGCCTGCATCATCCGGAAAATGTTCAGGAATCCGTTGGCCCGTGAGGGCGTCAGGCTGGCCTGCAACCCCGTGGCCGCCAGGAAGGTGGGATCGATCGCCGTCACCTGCTCCGGGGTCAGATCCTCCATCCCTTCCATCAGCAGGGCCAGCAGGCCCTTGGTGATCTGGGCATCGGAATCACCCTGCCAGTGCAGGGTGCCGTTGGCCAGCTGCCCCACCACGTACACCTGGGAGACACAGCCCTTCACCTTGAAGGCGTCCCGCCGGAAGTCCTCGGGCAGAGGCGGGAGCTTTTTGGCCAGCCACAGCACGAATTCATAGCGGCGCCGTGGATCCTGGGTGCTGCTCAGGCGATCCACCAGACGATCGAGGGTCGGACTGCCGTAGCTCATGGGCCGATCCTATCGATTCAGGATCGCTTCCCACGACGTGCGGCAAGGCCCAGCCCGCCGATCAGGGCGAGGCCGGTGAGGGCCCAGGGGAGCGGACCACTCCAGCGGTTCAGACGACGGACCGGCCCGCCGGCATCACCGGTGAGGCTGCCGGGCGCGGGGAGTCGCCCGGCATCGTCAGGCGAGAGATAGTCCCGGTGCCCAGGCCCGGCATCTACCTGGATCTCCCAGTCGTTGCGGGCCCCCGGCGGAAGGGTGAAGGTGAGGCGCCCATCGGGGCCTGTCTTGCCGATCGCGATGGCTTCACCCCCATCAGGAGGCAGCAGCCGGACGGTGGCATCACGGGCTGGATCCCCACTGGAAAAGTGGCTCTCAAGCTCCAGTGTCCCGCCAGCGGCGGAAGGGAGATAGTCGAGGGTGCTCTGGATGCCGTGGGCCCAGGCGACGGGGGCCATGAAGGCGGCGGCCCCACCCAGGAGGGCCAGAAACACGAAACGACGCGCCATGGGAAACCTCAGGAGGCTTTCCAGCGACTATCCCGCATTTTCCCCACCTGGACCATCCGGGCCATCGAGCTCACCATCATCGAGAGGGCGTTGTTGTCGTCGCTGCGGTTATGAAGCTCTGCCGCCAGCACCCGTTCGGCGGCGGTGAGAGCCAGGCTGCCGTCGCTCCGGCCCGGCTGAGTCAGGGATCGGAGGCCTCTGGAGGTCAGGTCCAACAACGCAAAGGATGACTGAGTTGATCTTGGCAAAGGGCGGTCGCTACTGCTTTCAACGGCCCCGTTGGTTCATGGGTTGCAATGTTTTCTGCCGCCGGCCCGATCCAATGCAAGCCCTCCTCATCGAGCCAGCCAGAAAATGGAATGTCCCAGGGATCCAAGGGCAGGGTGGCGGCGACGCAGGCCGCCGGCAGAACCGCCAGGGCCGGCACGGCCCGCCAGCGGGGATCGGCCCGCAGCCGGTCGTACCAGCCTCCGCCCGATCCGAGCCGCAGCCCTGCGGGTGACACCGCCAGCGCCGGCACCAGCAGCAGGGCTAGGGTCTCCGGCTCCAGCGGGGTGCCCTCCAGCGGTGCGGCGATGCCACAGGCATCGGGGCCCAACGGATCCCCCGGGCTCCAGGGGAGATAGATCAGGCCTGCTCCGGGGCGGACGGCGGGCAGGGCCATGGGCCAAGGCGCCTGCTCCGCCAGGATTCTCAGGTCCGGCTCCTGGGTCAGGGGCCAGTAGAGCCCCAGGTGCCGGCCGGGGGGCACCCGGCCAGGCAGTTCCCTGCGGGCGACCGCCACGATGCCGGCGGTCGCCTCCGGAAGGCTCAGCCGGCGTGTCCGGCGAAATCTTCGCCGCAGCTGGGATTTCTCGGACCCCTCCATCCCAGGAAGCATGGCTGTCGATCAGGATGGCCCATCGGCGGCCCTCACCGCTGAAACCACCCCGTCAATGCCACTGCCAGGGCATCGGCGGCGTCGTCGGGGCGGGGGGGGTGCTCCAGGTCCAGCTCCCGCATCACCGCCGCCAGCACCTCGTCTTTCTCGGCGTGGCCGGAGCCGGCCAGGGCCAGCTTGATCTGCATCGGCGGGAACTCCACCACAGGAACGGAGAAGCGGGCCAGGGTCATCATCACTACCCCCCGGGCCTGCACCACCGCGATCGTGGTGCTGGAGCGGTAGAAGAAGAACTTCTCCACCGCCGCCAGCTGGGGGCGCCAGCGGCGCACGATCACCCGCAGATCGCGGGCGATCTCCACCATCCGATCCCCGTCGCTGCGGCCGGGTTCAGTGCGGATCATGCCGCAGTCGAGCAGGCGCTGGTGGCCGCCTCCCGCGCCGGAGCGACCTTCCACATCGATCACCCCGTAGCCGACGCGCGCCAGCCCGGGATCGATGCCAAGGATCCTCACGCCACTCTCCTCACGCCACGCCCCTCACCCCGCCAGGGCCAGCTGGAAGGCGGAGGGGTCGCCGGCGGGGCGGTCGAACACCTTGCAGAACGTCTTCACCACCCGCTCGCCGGAGTCGATCTGCTCGAGGGGGTCCTTGCGCAGCCGGTGGCGCAGGCAGCAGGCCACCACCCGGGCCACGTCGTCGTCGCTCACCTCCTGATGGCCCTCGAAGGCCGCCAGGGCCCGGGCGGCCCGGTTGGTGACGATGTCGCCCCGCAGGCCGTCCACGTCCAGTTCGCCGCAGACCGCCGAGATGCGGATGCGCAGATCGTCGTCGATGGCCACCTGGGGCAGCCGCTCCTGGGCCTCCACCACCCGGGCCTGCAGGGCTTCCTGGGCGGTCTGCAGCCGGTCGCTGAAGCTGTCGGGGTCGGCATCGAAGCTGGTGCGCTGGTCCACCACCTGCACCCGCAGCTCCGGATCGCGCACGGTGCGCACCTCCACGCTCATGCCGAAGCGATCCAGCAGCTGGGGGCGCAGTTCCCCCTCCTCCGGGTTGCCGGAGCCGATCAGCACGAAGCGGGCCGGGTGCCGCACCGAGACGCCCTCCCGCTCCACCGTGTTCCAGCCCGAGGCGGCCGAATCCAGCAGCACGTCCACCAGGTGGTCGTCGAGCAGGTTCACCTCATCCACGTAGAGCAGGCCCCGGTTGGCCTTGGCCAGCAGCCCCGGCTCGAAGGCGCGCACGCCCTCGCTGAGGGCCTTCTCGATGTCGATCGTGCCGCAGAGGCGGTCTTCGGTAGCGCCGAGGGGCAGGTCGACCATCGGCACCTGGCGGGCCTCCACCGGCAGCTGTTCGCCCCGTTCGGCCCGCTGGCGCACCTCGCTGCTCTGCAGGTCGGGGTCGCTCGGCGAGCTGTTGTAGGGGTCGCCGGCCACCACGTCGATCGCCGGCAGCAGATCGGCGAGGGCCCGGATGGTGGTGGATTTGCCCGTGCCCCGGTCGCCCATGATCATCACCCCGCCGATGCGGGGATCGATCACGTTGAGCAGCAGCGCCAGCTTCATCTCCTCCTGCCCGACGATGGCGGTGAAGGGGAAGACCCTGCGCTTCCTGGTTGGCGTCACGGACGGCTTGCGGGCGGAGCCTCGGATTGTTTCACAGCCGCCCCCGGAGCCGTTTCTGGGGCCACCGGCTTCGCCACCGGAATCAGCGACAGCACCTGGGGCGGGGTGGCATCGGCCGGGTAAATGAGCCGCACCCGCAGCTGCCGTTCCTGGCCGGGGCGCAGGCTGACCGTGCCCAGGGGCGGGCCCTCCTGGCCGGCCCGCAGCACCAGGTGGAAGCGGCGCCGTCCCCCCGGGCCGCCGGCGGCGTTGTCGAGGCCGCTGACCTCCACGGTGCCCCGGAACATCACCGCCCGTGCCGGGGTGGTGTTGAAGCGCAGGCCGCCCAGGGGCTGGTCGGTCTTGATCGGCGATTCCAGGGCCACCGCGAGCTGCACCGGCCGGGGGGTGTCGTTGCGCAGCGGCAGACTGAGGTCGTAGGCGACGCCGTAGTTGCCGTGGGCCGCCCAGGCGGTGCCCGGATAGAAGGCGCGCAGGGGGGCGGTCTGCACCTGGCCGGTGCCCAGGGTGCCCCGCTCCAGGGACGCGATCGGCCAGGAGATCGGTGCCCGGCCCACCGAAAGGGTCGTCCGGCCAGGATCGGTGATCCGCCCCACCCAGGCGCTGCCCTCCTGCACCCCGCTGACGCGGGAATAGATCATCGGACCGCTGGCGCCCCGGGGGCTGGGGCTGTGCTCCCTGGGGCTGAGGCCGCCCTGGAGCAGGCGCTGCCAGACGGCGGGATCCGGCGGGCGATCCACGGGGCCGAAGGCGGCCAGAGTGGCCACATCCACCGGCCCGTCGCTGTTCAGGCGCAGCTGCAGGTTGAGGCCGTTGAGCAGCGGATCGAGGCCGCGCACCGGAAGCGGCAGCACCATCAGGGTGCTCAGCTGCCCCGACGGCAGGGTCCAGCCCTCGGGCACCAGCGGGCTGCGCTGCCGGGCCAGCAGCTCGGTGGCCACCCTGCTGCCGGGGCCGGCCCAGATCGGGGTGCTGCCCTGCTCCATCAGGGCCGGCAGGGGCAGGAAGGGGGCCGAGGGCTGGTCGGGGTTCACCGACTGGGACAGGGCGGTGGAGCCCGCCACAGTCCGCAGCTTCACCGGGACTTTGCCCCGCGGGGCCGCCACCACCGCCAGCCAGAGGGTGGAGTCGAGGCTTTCGGGGGTGCCGGCGTAGATGTGATGACTGAACAGCTCGAAGGGGCCGCTGATGGCTGCGTTCAG
This sequence comes from Cyanobium gracile PCC 6307, assembly GCF_000316515.1. Taxonomy (NCBI): domain Bacteria; kingdom Bacillati; phylum Cyanobacteriota; class Cyanophyceae; order Synechococcales; family Prochlorococcaceae; genus Cyanobium; species Cyanobium gracile. The sequence continues at coordinate 3,196,877 of NC_019675.1, forward strand.
GTGCGCTGACGGCACGCCCAGGGGGCGCCCGGCGTAACCCCGCTGGCCATCGAAGGTGGACAGCAGGATGCCGGGCCCCTTGATCACCTCGGGGTTGTTGTCGTTCACCATCGGTACGGCGTCCAGCCGGCCCGGCAGGGGGGCCACCGTCCCCGGGCGCAGCACCGGTGGCGTCGGGGCGGGCTGGGGCGCTGGGGCGGGCTGCGGCTGGGCGAGCAGGGGGCCGCCCAGGACGGCCAGAGCCAGGGCGGGCAGAACCAGGGCGCGGATGGTGGTGTTCATCAGCGTTTGACGAGGGTTTTGGTGACGGCCCCGGCCATCGCCCGGATCAGCTCGGCGGAGCGGGGATCGTTGAACGGACCCTTCACCATCACGGCCAGGACGGCCCGCTGACCGTTGGGCATCTGGATCAGGGCGGTGTCGGAGTAGGCGATGCCGATGTCGCCCGTCTTGTTGTAGACGGTGATGCCCTCCGGCAGCAGCTCGCTGTCGGGATCGGAGGAGTCCTTGCCCAGGCCCATCAGTATCCCGAGCGGGATCAGGGTGTTGGTGCGGGAGGTGCCCATGATTTCCCGGAAGAGATCCCGGGCCCGGGGGGTGAGCTTGTCGCCGGTGTCCACCAGGGCGATGGAGCGGGCCAGATCGCGGGAGCTGGTGGTGTTGGTGCCATCCAGGTCCGGGAGCCAGTTGTTCACCACCGTGGCCGTCAGACCGAGGCTGCGGAAGCGGCTGTTGAGCTCGGTCTTGCCGCCCAGGCGGCGGATCAGCAGGTTGGTGGCGGTGTTGTCGCTCACCCGGATCATCTCGGTGGCCGCCTCGAAGAAAGGGAAGCGGGTGCCGAGGGGCTTGTTGGCCATCCAGCCGGCGCCGCCGCCCACCACCTCCTTGGTGAGCGGCATGGGCTCGTTCCAGCGCAGCTTGCCGCGGTCGAGATCCTCCAGGCCCGCCAGGAGGATCGGCACCTTGATCGAACTGGCCGCCGATAGGGGCAGATCCGGCTGCAACTCGGCGTAGCGGCCGTCATCGAGCACCAGCAGGAAGCCACTGGCGGTGAGACCCTTCTGGGCCGCCGCCAGCCGTGCCCACTGCTGGCTGAGGCCGACGAGTTCCTGGCGCGGTTCGAACCGTCCCAGGGCCATGGGGCCGCTGCCGGGTTTCGTCGCCACCGGTGCCGCCGGTGCCGGCGTGCCGAGCGCCCCCTGGACCAGGCGCGGCGCCATCAGCTTGAGGGCGGTGCCGACGATCACCCCCAGACCCACCCCGAGCACGATCAGCCGCAGCACCAGCCCCACCGGGCGGAGCCAGGGGTTGCTGCGGGGACGGGATGGACGGCCAGCGCTCACGGAAGCAGGACGTTGGGGCGATGTCCGACGCTAGTGGTCCTGGGAAGAAGGGAAAGGGCGACGGCTCGCCCAGCGCAACTGGCACACCATGCCCCGCAGCAGGGCCACCTCCGGGCCACTGACCTGGCCGCGCTGCAGCAGGGCCCGCAGCTTGGCCATCCGGGCGGCGGCGGTGTGGGGCAGCAGGAAGCCGACCTCCAGCAGCAGCTCCCGGGCGTCGTCGAGCATGGCCTCCAGCACTCCCCGAGGGCAGGGGCCTTCCCCGGCGGCAGCCGGCGGGGGCACCCGCGCCGGGCCCCGGCGCCCGAGGCGGTGCAGGTCGTGCAGCACCACCGCCACGGCATGGGAGAGGTTGAGGGAGCCGTGGGGGGTGGGGGTGGGAATCTGCAGCAGCCGGCCCGCCTGCAGCAACTCGTCGTTGCTCAGCCCTCGGTCCTCCCGGCCGAACACCAGGGCCGACGGCAGGGCCACCTCGCCGGCCAGCAGCCAGGCCAGGGCGTCCTCGGGGTCCTCCAGGGGCAGGGGCTCGCCCTCCGGACGGCCGCTGGCGGCCACCACCCGCCCGCAGTCGGCCAGGGCGGCGGCCAGGGTGGGAAAGACGGTCGCCTGCTTCAGCAGGGGCAGACCCTTGACGGCCATGAGACGGGCTTCCTCGCCGAGGGGATCGCAGCGCGGAGCCACCAGGCGCAGATCCTCGATGCCGTAGCTGCGGCAGAGCCGGGCCACGCTGCCCACGTTCAGGGGGCCGGCCGGTTCCACCAGGACCAGCTTGGGGTTCAAGGCAGGGAGTGCAGGAAGGCCAGCAGATCGGCCATGGCCTGGGGTTCGGGCTGGAAGCTGGGCATCGGCGGGGTCCGGCCGCTGACCACCTGCTGGATCAGCTGGCGATCGTTCTTGCGCCGATCGACGCCGTGCAGATCCGGGCCCACCAGCCCCTGGGCGGCCAGGCCGTGGCAGCCGGCACAGTTCAGCCGGAACAGGCGGCCCCCGTCGGTGGCCGAGCCGGTGAGCTCCAGGGTCTGGCGGGTGTAGGGATCGCTGCGGGCCGCCGGCAGCACCACCACCGCCAGCAGCAGGATGCAGGCCACTGCCGCCAGCGTCGCCAGGGCCGCCGCGAGGCTGCGGCGCTGGGCTGGGACCTGTTCACCCCCGACGGAGGGTTGCTCACCCCCGATGGGGGCAGAGGGCGTCGCGGCGGCCGGGGTGGTGGAGGACGGACTGATCACAGTGCTGGGGTGGGGCTCGCGGTGCCGGCGGTGGTCGTGGAAGAATTGTGCATCGCCAGAACTGACGGCCCCTCCATGATCGAACCCCTCCTCTGCGGCATCGTGCTTGGACTGATCCCCGTGACGCTCGTGGGTCTGTTTGTGGCGGCGTGGAATCAGTACCGCCGGGGAAGCGCTCTGGGGGGCTGAGCGTCCGTTTCAGCACACCCTAGCCAGTCCGGCTGCCCCAGATACGGCGCCGGGGGCCGGAACCACGCCGGCGTCGATCGCACCGCCCATCCAGCCCTGGACGGGGATGGCGAGCCGACCCAGGCTGGCTGGCTTCCATCCCTGCCCTGGAGGTGGGGGCCAGCCATCGAGCCGCAACACCGCCCCACGTCAGGTCGGCCAGCTAGTCCCGACCGGCAGCGGTGCCCTCGCCTGGGCCGCCGGCGGTGGCCTCCACCTCCAGCAGAACCACCGTGGTTCCGCCGTAGCGGCGTTGATCACGTCCGTGCCATCCCGGCGGCAGCTCCGGCACGGCGTCACTGGCGCACTCCCACACCAGAATTCCCCCGGGAACCAGCCAGCCTCCGCTGAGCACCGCCGCCGCGATCGGCCCGTACAGGCCGGCGGCGTAGGGCGGATCGGCGTAAATCAGATCGAAGGAGGCCTCGCCGCGGCGCGTCAGCCAGCGCAGCACCTCGTCGCCGTCAACGCGGCAGCGGGGGGCGGTTTCCGGCGACGCCGGACGGTCCCGTCGCACAAGCTCCAGATTGGCCCGGGCCACGGCGGCGATGCGCCGATCCCGCTCCACGGCCACCACCTCGGAGGCGCCACGCTGCAGGGCCTCGCAGGCCATCACGCCGCTGCCACAGCAGAGATCCAGCCAGCGGCTGCCGGGGACCCGGGTGGCCAGCAGGTTCATCACCGCCAGCCGCACCCGGGCGGCGGTGGGGCGGGCGGTGCTGCCGGGGGGGCTCTGCAGCCGGCGCCCGCCGCTCAGCCGCAGCGTCACAGAGAGCTGACCCAGTCGATCCAGCGACGCAGCATCGCTTCGCCGACGGGGCCGGACTTCTCTGGGTGGAACTGGCAGGCGGCGATGGTCCCCTGCCAGACCGCCGCCGTCACCGGGGTGCCGGCGTAGTCGACGAGGGCCGTGGTGGACATGGCCTCGGCCGGCTCGGCGGCGAAGGAGTGCACGAAGTAGACCCAGGCTTCCGGGCTGGCGGCCGGCAGCAGCGGGCTGGCGGTGGCTGGGATCAGTGGGGCCCAGCCCATGTGGGGCAGGGGGTGGCCCGTCAGCCGCGGCAGGGAGCGGACGCGGCCGGCCAGCACGCCCAGCCCGTCGGTTCGGCCCTCCTCACTGGCCTCGAACAGCAGCTGCAGGCCCAGGCAGATCCCCAGCAGCGGGCGGCCGCTGGCGCAGGAGCGGCGCAGGGCCTGCTCCAGCCCCGCCGAGCGCAACCGCTCCATGGCCGGATCGAAGGCGCCGACGCCCGGCAGCACCAGGGCGTCGCAGGCCTCCAGATCCGCCGGGCCGTGCACGCTCACCAGCTCGGCACCGAGCCGCCCGAAGGTGCGCTGCACCGAATGCAGGTTGCCCATGCCGTAGTCGATCAGACCGATGCGGGTCATGGCTGGCTGACGCTCGGGACCCGCTCGGCCGGATGTTCCAGGGCCGGTGAGGCCGGCAGGTCGAGGCCATTGAGGTGGTCGATGAACTGATAGAGCCGGCCGACGCGGCGCTTGTCGAAGCGCAGCCACAGGCACGGCCGCAGCAGGCCGTTGTCGTCGACACTCTCGCCGGTCTGGATGGCGCCCTCCTCCAGCAGATCGGCGAAGCGTCGGTTCAGCTCCGGCAACAGGGCACGGGGCACCTCGGCGTTGAGCAGCAGCTCGATGCGGTCCTGGCCCAGCTGGGCGCTGTGGAACACCCGGTAGAACCGGCAGATGTGGGCCACGGCCTCCTCGGCATCGGAGGCTTCCACCATCAGATCCACGTCCTCCGGGGAGATGAGCCCCCGGGTGGCGAGTTCCTGATGCACGTTGCGTTTCCAGACCTTCCAGAAATCGTCGCCGTCCGGGGAGAGCAGCACCAGGGGAATGGGCGAGGTGCGTCCGGTCTGGATGAGGGTGAGGCACTCGAAGAGTTCATCGAGGGTGCCGAATCCCCCGGGCATCACCACGAGCGCATCGCTCTCCATCAGGAAGAACAGCTTGCGCGTGAAGAAGTAGCGAAAGTAGAGGAGGCGCCCGTCGCAGGCGCTCACGTAGGGATTGGGATGCTGCTCGAAGGGCAGATCCACGTTGAGACCGATGCTGTGGTCACAACCCGCGCCGCTGTTGGCGCCCTCCATCACGCCCGCCCCGGCTCCGGTCATCACCTCGAAGCCGGCCTGCACCGCCTGGCGGGCGACCTCCTCGGCCAGCACGTAGCAGGGATCGTCAGGGCGGGTGCGGGCGGAGCCGAAGACGCTGATCTTGCGGGCGCTGCGCCTGGGGCGGAACACCTCCAGGGCTTCGCTGATGTCAGCCAGACAACCGGCGATCAGCCGCCACTCCTCCTCCTCCTTCTCCTGGCGCGCCACCTGCAGCAGGGAGACCACGGCGCGCTCAATCTGGCGGCGCTGGGGGTGGCCGCGAAGAGCTTCGGCAAGGGCCTGAAGAGGACTGATGCCCGCCGCCGGCGGGGGATTCGGGGAGAGGGGCGGCGTCAGCGGAGCTGTGTCAGAGGTATTTGGAGATGGTGCCCGACAGGGTGTTCTTGGGAACGGCACCGACCACGGTGTCGACCTTCTGGCCACCCTTGAAGAGCATCAGGGTGGGAATGCTGCGGATGCCGTACTGGCTGGCGACGTTGGGATTCTCGTCGGTGTTCAGCTTGTAGACGCGGATCTTCCCCTCGTATTCCTTGGCGATCTCATCGACGATCGGCGCCACCATGCGGCAGGGGCCGCACCAGGGTGCCCAGAAATCAACCAGCACGGGCACATCACTCTTGAGCACGTCTTGCTCGAAGGAGGCGTCGGTGACGGCAGCGGCGCTGGACATTCCTTGCAGACTCGGGATGTAGTGAATCTAGCAACCGGGTTCGGCCACTCTTCCCGGGAATGGGGGCCAGCGTTGCAGGCCGTAGCGGAAGCCAGGGCCGCCGGGAGGTGGCGGCAGAAGACAAAAAGCCCGGACACGCCGGGCCGGGGGGTGTGAGGAGTGTGCGAGCCGGAGCCCCCACATCCAGAGGTTAGCCCCCATCTCGCCTTGAGGCCGTGGCGTCCAGACCTGGGACGACCTACTTGCCCATGCCCAGCTGCTGGGCCTTCTGGTAAACCTTGCCCTCGGTCAGCAGGGATGGCGCCACCACCACCTCCACCTCGCGCATTTCCTTGAGGGTGCGGGCCCCCAGGGTGCCCATGGAGGTGCGGATGCAGCCCAGCAGGTTCTGGGTGCCGTCGTCGAGGCCGGCCGGGCCGCGCAGGATCTTCTCGAGGCTGCCGGTGGTGCCCACCTTGATTCGGGTGCCACGGGGTAGCACCGGGCTGGGGGTGGCCATGCCCCAGTGGAAACCGCGGCCGGGGGCCTCGGCGGCCCGGGCGATGGGGGAGCCGATCATCACTGCATCGGCCCCGCAGGCCAGACACTTGCAGATGTCCCCACCGGTGACGATGCCGCCGTCGGCCACCACCGGCACGTAGCGGCCGCTCTCCCGCTCGTAGTCATCCCGGGCGGCGGCGCAGTCGGCCACGGCGGTGGCCTGGGGAATGCCGACGCCGAGCACCCCCCGGGACGTGCAGGCGGCGCCGGGGCCGATGCCCACCATCACCCCGGCGGCCCCCGCCCGCATCAGCTGCAGGGTGACGTCGTAGGTGACGCAGTTGCCGATCACCACCGGCACGCCGAGGTCGCGGCAGAGGGCGGCCAGGTCGAGGGTCTGGCGGCCTTCGGGGCCGATGTGCTCGGTGGAGACCACCGTGGCCTGCACGAAGAACAGGTCGGCGCCCGCTTCCGCCACCGCCGCCCCGAAGCGCAGGGCGGCCACCGGGGTGGCACTCACCGCCGCGATGCCGCCGCCCGCCTTGATCTCGGCGATCCGCTGACGCACCAGCCCCTCGCGGACCGGCTGGCTGTAGAGCTCCTGCATCAGGCCCACGAACTCGTCGCGGCCCACCGAAGCGATCTTTTCGAGCACCGGCTCGGGATCGTCGTAGCGGCACTGGACGCCTTCGAGGTTGAGCACCCCGAGCGCCCCCAGCCGGGTGAGCTCGATGCACATGCCCACATCCACCACCCCGTCCATGGCGCTGGCGATGATCGGGATCTCCCGCTGGATCCCCCCCAGGCTCCAGCTGCTGTCGGTCACCTCGGGATCGACGGTGCGACCGCCCGGGACCAGAGCGATCTCATCGATGCCGTAGGCGCGGCGTACGGTCCGGGAGCGACCGAGCTGAATGTTCACCGTTGGACGGACACAGTGGGCACAAACTATCAACCGGTCCGCGACGGCCCCGCCCCGTGCCCGTGCCCAGGATCACTCCCGGCCGCGGAAGTCGTTCCAGCGGCGGCTCCAGTCGGCGAAGACCTGCTCCCGGTCGCTCTTGCGCACCAGCCGCGTGGCGGTGAAGCGGACCGCGGCGATCAGGCCCACGAGCTCCAGCAGGCCGCCCACCAGGGGCAGGCTGTCGAGGGTGCCGATCAGGGAGGCGTAGACCCGCAGCAGCAGCACCACCCCGATCAGGATCGCCAGCCCCTTGAGCGGGCCGCGGAAGCGCTGCCACTGGGCCTGCAGTTCGCCGCTGCCGAGCCAGTCCTTGATCTTCTGCAGCAGCAGCTCGAACTCGCCGCCGCCTTCGGCGCCCGGCTCGGCGGAGCCCTCCAGGGGGGGCACCTCCAGGGTGGCGGTGATGCCGGGTTCCGGCTCGCTCACGGGTGCCGGCACCGGCGTCGGGATCGCGCTGTCGGCTTCGGCCAGGGGCTCGAAACCGGCCAGGACCGGTTCCGGCTCCGGTTGCGCTTCGGGCTCGGGGGCCACGTGCTCCGGCTCAGGGGTCACGGTCGGTTCCGTCGCCCACGGCTGCGCCGAAGGTCCGTTCTCCTGGGGCTCGGGGCTGGAGGGGGGCTCGGGGCTGAAGGGGGTCTCGGCCATGGCAGGCGCCGGAAGCTCACGGCGGAGCTTACGGCCGTTTTCTCCCGTCGCCCCGGAGGTGTGCAGGGTGTTCAGCTGTCGAGGGGAATCAGCCCGCCGCGGCCCGAGAGGGGTCGGACCGGGAGACGGAGCGGAAAGCGGCCGTCCTGGAGCCAGGTGATCAGCTCGGCGCCGATCGCCTCGGCCAGCCGTGGGCTGTGGGCCGGAGCGGCGGTGACGCGGCGTCCCTCCAGCTGGATCCGGCCGGACCTGAGCCGGGCGTAGCTGACCGAACCGAGGCGGGGCCGCAGGCGACGCGGAATCGAGACATCCAGCACCGGCGCCTCCAGGTCCTCGTCGCCGCAGGCGGCCTGGCGGGCCACCGCTTCGTTGATCAGGGGGATCGGAGCCGCCAGGCCCACCAGCAGGGCGGCGCCGTGGCCCTCGAAGAAGCAGGGCCGCAGCCATTCGGGCCGCAGACCGTGCAGATCCACGCTCACCGCCGCCACCGCCCCGGGGCTGAGGGCGTGGCCGGCGGCGGAGCGGGGCACGCCGGGCTGGTGGCCGCTGCCGCTGCCCACCACCCAGCCGATGGCCCCCGCCACCAGCACCGGTGAGCCCGGCCCCAGCAGGGCCAGCCCCGGCATGGTCAGGCCGATGCTGCCGGCGCCGCCGCAGCTGTGCAGGGCATTGCCGAACGGTCCCAGCACGGGGCCCCACGGGCTGCGCAGCACCCCTTCGGCGCTGCTCACGGCCACCAGGCCGTTCTCGGTGATGCCCCGGTGCAGCAGCAGCCGGCCGGAGCCGATCCGCTCCAGATCCAGCTGGGCCTGCAGGTCCCGGCGGGGATGCAGGGCGGTGATCTCCCCGGTGGCGGCAAGGGTCACGGTCCCGCCCCGGAGCAGCCGGTCGAGCAGGTGGGCTCCCCCTTGGCGCTGGGCTTCCCCGAGCCCGCCACCGATGGGCAGCACCAGATCGCCGCCGCCGCCGCCGCTCTGGGCGCCGAGGGACTCCAGCTGGGCGTCCCGGAAGCGGATCGGCGGATCGCTGGGGCCGATGTTGAGGTGCAGGCTGCCCTGATCGGTGAATTCGGCATTGGCGGCTACCACCACGTCGGTGGCGTCGTAGGCCTCCGCCAGCCCGGCCTCGGCCACCAGCCGGCGGAAGTCGGCGGCGGCCCGCACCCGCAGCACCCCCTTGCGCTGGCGCTGGCGCAGGGCCGATTCACTACGGGCCGGCAGGGTCATCGATAGAGTGGGTTGTGCCCCATACGGTCTTGCATGGCGGATCCAACCGGACCCGGTGAATCCACCCCCGGCGACTCCGACGGACGGATCATCCAGACCGACCTTCGCAACGAGATGTCGCGCTCCTATCTGGAGTATGCGATGAGCGTGATCGTGGGCCGGGCCCTGCCCGATGCCCGCGACGGCCTCAAGCCGGTGCACCGGCGCATCCTTTACGCGATGTACGAGCTCGGTCTGACCAGCGATCGGCCGTACCGGAAATGCGCCCGTGTGGTGGGGGAGGTGCTCGGCAAGTACCACCCCCATGGCGACACGGCCGTCTACGACGCCCTGGTGCGCATGGCCCAGGACTTCTCCATGCGCATGCCCCTGATCGACGGGCACGGCAACTTCGGCTCGGTCGACAACGATCCGCCGGCCGCCATGCGGTACACGGAATCGCGTCTGCAGGCCCTGACCACCGACAGCCTGCTCGAAGACATCGAAGCCGAGACCGTCGACTACATCGACAACTTCGACGGCTCCCAGCAGGAACCCACCGTGATGCCGGCCCGGGTGCCGCATCTGCTGCTCAACGGCTCCTCCGGCATCGCCGTGGGGATGGCCACCAACATCCCCCCCCACAACCTCACCGAGCTGATCGACGGGCTTCTGGCCCTGATCGACGATCCTGAGATCGAGGACCGGGCCCTGATGGCGATCATCCCCGGCCCCGATTTCCCCACCGGGGGCCAGATCCTCGGCCGCCGCGGCATCCGCGAGACCTACACCACCGGCCGCGGTTCGATCACCATGCGCGGCGTGGCCTCCATCGAGACGGTGGAGGCCAAGGGCCGCCCCGATCGGGACGCGGTGATCATCACCGAACTCCCTTACCAGACCAACAAGGCCTCCCTGATCGAGCGCATCGCCGAACTCGTCAACGACAAGAAGCTGGAGGGCATCGCCGACATCCGCGACGAAAGCGATCGCGATGGCATGCGCATCGTGATCGAACTGCGCCGCGATGCCTACCCCCAGGTGGTGCTGAACAACCTGTTCAAGCTCACGCCGCTGCAGAACAACTTCAGCGCCTACATGCTGGCCCTGGTGAAGGGCGAACCGGTGCTGCTGACCCTCAGCAGGATGCTGCGGGTGTTCCTCGAGTTCCGCATCGAGACGATCGAGCGGCGCACCCGCTATTTCCTGCGCAAGGCGGAGGAGCGCGACCACATCCTGCAGGGTCTGCTGCTGGCCCTCGACCAGCTCGATCCGATCATCGCCCTGATCCGGGCCGCCCCCGACACCGCCACCGCCCGGGTCCAGCTGCAGGAACGCCACGGCCTCAGCGAGATCCAGGCCGACGCCATCCTGCAGATGCAGCTGCGGCGCCTCACGGCCCTGGAGGCCGACAAGATCCGCCTGGAGCACGACGACCTCGTCGCCAAGATCGCCGACTACAAGGACATCCTCGGCCGCAAGGAGCGGGTGCTGGGGCTGATCCGGGAGGAGCTCCAGGTGCTCCGCACCCGTTACGACTCCCCCCGCCGCACCGAGATCCTCGACCTCGAGGGCGGGCTGGAGGACATCGACCTGATCGCCAATGAGCGCTCGGTGGTGCTGCTGACCGAGAACGGCTACCTCAAGCGGATGCCGGTGAGCGAGTTCGAGGCCACCAGCCGCGGCACCCGCGGCAAGGCCGGCACCCGCAGCCAGGGCGAGGAGGCGGTAAAGCTGTTCATCAGCTGCAACGACCACGACGCCCTGCTGCTGTTCAGTGACCGGGGGGTGGTGTATTCCATCCCCGCCTACCGGGTGCCGATCTGCAGCCGTTCCGCCAAGGGCACACCGATCGTGCAGCTGCTGCCGATTCCGCGGGAAGAGGCCATCACCTCCCTGCTGGCGGTGAGCGCCTTTGACGACGACGTCCAGCTGGTGATGCTCACCAGCGGCGGCTACATCAAGCGCACCCGTCTGTCGGCCTTCAGCAACATCCGCTCCAACGGCCTGATCGCCATCTCCCTCGAGGATGGCGACGCCCTGCGCTGGGTGCGGCTGGCCCTCCCCGGCGACAGCGTGCTAATCGGCTCCCTCAAGGGGATGACGATCCACTTCCGCCTCAGCGACGAGGAGCTGCGCCCCCTGGGTCGCAGTGCCCGCGGCGTGCGGGCCATGAACCTGCGACCCGGCGACGAACTGGTGAGCATGGATGTGCTCACGGCGGAACTGGCCGACCGTGTCGCCAGCACGGCCGAGACCGGCCTTGACGACGAGGAGGGTGATGAGGTGGCCCCCAGTGAGGGCCCCTGGGTACTGGTGGCCAGCGCCAGCGGCCTCGGCAAGCGGGTGCCGGTGGATCAGTTCCGGCTGCAGCGCCGCGCCGGCATGGGGCTGCGGGCGATCAAGTTCCGCCGCGACGGCGACGTGCTGGTGGGCCTCAAGGTGCTCGGCGCCGGTGAGGAGCTGCTGCTGGTGAGCGAGCGGGGGGTGATCGTGCGCATGAAGGCCGACGCCATTCCCCAGCAGTCCCGGGCGGCTACCGGTGTGCGGCTGCAGAAGCTGGATGCCGGCGATCGCCTCACCGAGGTGGTGCTGGTGCCGCCGGCCGCTGAGGAGGAGGAGGAGCCCGCCGATGCGGGGGAGGCCACTGCGGTGGCCAGCGAAGCCAGCCCGGACATGGGTCCTGAAGCCACGGCGGATGCTGCGGCCGAGCAGGAGGCCACCGACGAGCCCACCGACGACTGAATGCCTCCGGCCGTCTCAGCGCTGGCCCAGGGCCCAGAGCAGCAGCATTTCGTAGCCTCGCATGGCTGTGGTGCAGGATGAGCCCTCTCCGTACCGGCGAGATGGCGAGGGATGTGCTGGTGCTCGGCGGCGGCCCCGCCGCCCTCTGCATCGCGGCGTCCCTGGCGGACGAGGGGCTCGCCATGGCGTTGCTGGCGCCCGACGATCCGCGCGCCCCGTGGCCCAACACCTATGGGATCTGGGGAGACGAGGTGGATGCCCTGGGCCTGGGCCATCTGCTGGAGCACCGCTGGAGCCATACGGTCAGCTACTTCGGCGCCGGTGATCCGGACCCGGGCGCGGCGGCCAACCGCCCCACGGCCCACGGCCGCGACTACGGCCTGTTCGATCGAGAGGCCCTGCAGCGGCACTGGCTGGAGGGCTGCGGACGCGGCGGGGTGGAGCTGCTCCAGGGTCTGGCCAGCAGCTGCGACGCCTCCGGGGCGTTGAGTGTGGTGGAGCTGGCGGATGGGCGCCGGCTGCAGGTGCGGCTGGTGGTGGACGCCACCGGCCATCAGCCGGCGCTGGTGCAGCGACCCGACCGGGGCCCGGTGGCCGGCCAGTCGGCCTACGGCGTCATCGGCCGCTTCTCGGCGCCGCCCGTCGAGCCCGATCAGTTCGTGCTGATGGATTACCGCAGCGACCACCTCAGCGAGGCGGAGCGGGCCGGGCCCCCCACCTTCCTCTATGCCATGGACCTGGGCAGCGGTCGCTTCTTCGTCGAGGAGACGTCGCTGGCCCTGGCCCCCCCGGTCCCGTTCGAGGTGCTCCGGCAGCGCCTGCACCGGCGCCTGGCCCAGCGCGGCGTGCAGGTGCTGGCGGTGGAGCACGAGGAGTTCTGCCTGTTCCCGATGAACCTGCCCCTGCCGGATCTGCAGCAGCCGGTGCTGGGCTTCGGGGGGGCGGCGTCGATGGTGCACCCGGCCTCGGGCTACATGGTGGGCGCCCTGCTGCGCCGGGCTCCGGCGGTGGCGGCGGCGGTGGCGGCGGCGATGGCCGACACCACGGCACCTTCGCAGGTGCTGGCCCGTGCGGGCTGGCAGGCCCTCTGGCCCCCGGAGCTTCGCAGCAAGCACGCCCTCTACCAGTTCGGGCTGGGCAAGCTGATGGGCTTCTCCCAAGCCGAGCTGCGCCAGTTCTTCGCCAGCTTCTTCTCCCTGGGTGGCCCTCAGTGGTATGGCTTCCTGACCAACACCCTGACGGTGCCGCAGCTCCTGGCGGCCATGCTGCGCCTGTTCGCCCTGTCCCCGTGGTCCGTCCGGGCCGGCCTGCTGCTGCCGCCGCGCCGGCCCTAGGCCGGCGCCGCCAGCCCCAGCACCTCGGCGCTCTCGCTGCGGATCCGCCGGCAGAGGTCGGCATCGTCGCGGATCGAGGCGCCGTAGGAGGGCAGGATCCGCTTCAGGGTGGCCTGCCAGCCGTCGGGCAGCGTCTCGCGGAAGCAGGAGTGGAGGATCTCCAGGGCGATCGCCACGGCGGCCGAAGCGCCGGGGGAGGCCCCCAGCACGGCCACCAGGGAGGTGTCGGCGGCATGCACCACCTCGGTGCCGAACTGGAGCACCCCGCCGCGCCTGGCATCGGCCTTGATGATCTGCACCCGCTGGCCGGCCACCGCCAGGGTCCAGTCGGAGGGGCGGGCGTCGGGATAGAAGTCGCGCAGGGCGGCGAAGCGCTGCTCGGCGCTGGCGAACACCTGGCCGATCAGGTACTCGGTCAGGGGCAGGTTGTCCCGCGCCACCGCCAGCAGCGGCAGGAGATTGCCGGCCCGCAGGGAGCGGGGCCAGTCGCAGAGGGAGCCGCTCTTGAGGAACTTGCTGGAGAAGCCCGCGTAGGGCCCGAACAGGATCCACTGACGGCCGTCGACAAGGCGCGTGTCGAGGTGGGGCACCGACATCGGCGGTGAGCCGGCGGCGGCCATCCCATAGACCTTGGCGTGGTGGCGGCTGGCCAGGGCGGGGTCGCCGCAGCGCAGCCACAGGCCGCTGACGGGGAAGCCGCCGTAGCCGCGCCCTTCCGGGATCCCCGATTTCTGCAGCAGGGTGAGGGCGCCGCCGCCGGCCCCCAGAAACACGGTGCCCGTATCGATCAGCCGGGTCTCCCCGGTGGTCCGGTCGCGGGTCTCCAGGCGCCAGCCACCCTCCGGCCGCCGCCGCAGCGACTGCACCGCCGTGGAGAACCGCGCCTCAAAGGCCCCGCTGGCCCGCAGGTGATCCAGCAGCTGGCTGGTGAGGGCTCCGAAGTTCACGTCGGTGCCGGCGGCGATGTGGGTGGCGCCGATCGCCTGGGCGGGATCCCGTCCTTCGATCAGCAGCGGTGCCCACGCCGCCACCTGGGCGTGGTCTTCGCTGTAGGCCATCCCCGCGTAGCAGTGGTGGGCCGCCATCCGCCGGTGGCGCTCCCGCAGGTAGGCCCGCCGCTCCTCCCCCAGCACGAAGCTCATGTGGGGGACGCCCTGGATGAAGGCCCCGGGGGAGCCCAGGGCCCCGTCCCGCACCAGATGGGTCCAGAACTGGCGCGAGAGATCGAAGGCTTCGTTGATGTCGAGCGCCTTGGCCAGGCTGATCGAGCCGTCCGCCGCCATCGGCGTGTAGTTGAGCTCGCAGTTCCCCGCGTGGCCCGTGCCGGCGTTGTTCCAGGCGCTGGAACTCTCCTGGGCCTCCCGGGGGAGGCCCTCGACGAGCAGCAGGCTCAGGTCCGGCTGCAGCTGCCGCAGCAGGGTGCCGAGGGTGGCGCCCATGATCCCCGCCCCGACCAGGGTCACATCGACGGTGGTCAGCGTCACGGGGTCAGCGGTGGGGTCGGTTCGGCGAGCGGGCCGGGCGACACGGTATCCGATGGCCGTCGGCGCCTGGCAGCATGGATCCTGATGCGCCCCGTGCCGCGGGTGAGAGCAGTGACCCAGGCTCCCCCTGCCACCCCCGATGGCCCGGCCGCTGCCGCCGGCGGGGCCCCGGCCTGCCGCCAGGAACTGCTGAGGTTGCTGCGGGGTGGATCCCCCGGCGCTGCCCCCCCGGCCGCCCGGCGGATCGAGGCCCTGATCGGGCGGCTGGAACTCCTGCTGCCCGCCGATCTCAGGTCCCAGGCCGCCCAGCTGGCGGGCGTGTGGGAGCTGCGCTGGAGCAGCAGTTCCCAGCCCTATCTGGCGGTCAGGCCCTGGCTGGAGAATCTGCAACTGCTCGATCCGGCCGGCGGCCGGGCCCTCAACCTGCTGCGGCCGGCCGGGCCCCTCGGGCCCCTGGCGGGGATCGCTGTGCAGGCCAGCATCGCCGTGGCTTCCGAGGCCCCCCACCAGCGGGTGTCGGTGCGCTTCGAGCGTGGCGGCTGGCGGGGGCCCCGGTTCGGCGATCAGCGGCTGGAGCTGTTCCGGCAGGTGCGGCAGAGCTTTGCCGCCTGGCTCGATGTCACCGTGCTCGATGACGAGCTGCGGGTGAGCCGCGGCCAGAATGGCACCCTGTTCGCCCTGGTGCGGAGAGCGGACCTCGAGCTGGCGGCGTTTCTGGACTGAAGGGCCCGAGCCCCCTCACCAGCCCCCGGCGTCGTCCCCCTCGCCGTCCCCGTCCTGCGCCGGTTCGGGCGGCCAGGCCAGGCGTACCGTCACCGGCGCGTGGTCGCTGGGCTGCTCGTTGCCCCGCTGGTCCCTGTGGATCACGCAGCCAATGGCACAGGCCAGCAGCTCCTCGGACAGATAGATGTGGTCGATGCGCCAGCCCATGTCCCGGTCCCAGGCGCCGGTGCGGTAGTCCCACCAGCTCCAGTGGCCGGCATCCGGTTCGAAGACACGGAACACGTCCTCCAGCCGGTCCCCCAAGGCGTCCCTCAGGGCCTGGCGCTCGGGTTCGCTGGCCATGATCCCGCCGCTGAGGCGCTCCGGGTCGTGGATGTCGCGGGCCTCCAGGGCGATGTTGAAGTCCCCCACCATGGCCAGGGGTTCCCCTTGAGCGTCCTGGGCCTCCAGGTAGCGCCGCAGGCAGGCCAGCCATTCCAGCTTGTAGGGGTACTTCAGAGAGGTCAGGGAAGAGCCGTTGGGCACGTAGAGGTTGAGCACCCGCACCCCCTCGATCCAGGCGCTGATCACCCGTTTCTGCTCGCCGAGCTCCACGGCGGCCGAATCGCCCGGGAGGAGCGCGGCGAAGCCCACCCGCACATCCTCGATCGGCTGCCGGCTGAGGATCGCCACGCCGTTGTAGGCCTTCTGGCCGCTGATCACCGCCCGGTAGCCCAGGGCCTCGAAGGCGGCGTGGGGGAACAGGTCATCGGCCACCTTGGTCTCCTGCAGGCAGAGCACGTCGGGGGCCTCGGCCTGGAGCCAGGCGCAGACCTGATCGAGCCGGGTGCGCACCGAGTTGACGTTCCAGGTGGCGATCCGCAGGGCCATGGCGACGGGACGGGGAACCGGTTGGGGGCCCTTATCATGAAGGCCTTGGTGATTTGACCCTCCGCCGGCAGGAGCCATGAACCCTTCGTTCTCTCAACGTGTCTGGGCCGTCGGCGCCGGGGCCTTCGCCCTGCTCATGCTCGGCGAGGCCCGCGCCCAGCAGGCCGGCTACGGCCAGACCCTGGGTACCAGCATCCAGGAGCGCCAGCTCTACGACTACGGGCCGAGCAAGTCGGGGTCCGGCAGCGGTTCGATCCTCGACAGCACCAATCCGCTCGACCTGATGAACAAGCTGAAGCGCAGCACCGCCCTCGAGGACGCCACCCCCCCCAGCTCCGCCATCGATCAGGCCCTCAGGGAGTTCGACGCCCAGGCCCCGAAGCCGGCGCCGGCAGCGTCGGCAGGGCAGCTGAAGGGGATCTGAGCGGCTCCAGTCCCCAGCTGGCCGCCAGTTTGTCCAGCCTCGGATCCGGCTTGTCGGGATCCGGACTGCGCAGCCGTGCCTGGGCCAGGGCCTCCTGGGCCCCCTTGGTATCCCCCTGTTCGTGGCGCAGCATCGCCAAACCCAGCAGGGGGCGCTGGTCCTGGGGGAACAGGTTGGCCAGCTGCAGGTAGGTGGCCGCCGCCGTTGCCGCCTGATTGCGTTTGAGCTGCAGTTCCGCCAGCAACAGGCCGATGCCGAGGGCCTCCGGCCTCACGTCGGGTCTGATCGCCATCCCGTAGGCCGCCTTGACGCGGGCCTCGGCGGCGGCGCCACGACCCTGTTCCAGGTTCAGCAGGCTGAGCAGCTGCAGGCCCTCCACCTGGGTGGGGCGCAGGTTGAGGATCTGGCGCAGCTCCCGTTCGGCGCCGCTGCGGTCGCCCTGGTCCCGACGCAGCTCGGCCAGCATCAGCCGCAGGGACCAGCGCTCGGGCTCCCGGTCGGCCATCGGCTCCAGCAGGCCGATGGCCTCCCCCTTTCGGTCCAGGGCGACCAGCAGTTCCAGCAGCCGCTGACGGTCGGCCGGGGTGGCCTCATCGGCATCGAGCCGCAGCCGCAGGCGGGTGGCCTCCTTGGTGAGCAGGGTCCGCTTCGGGTCGGCGCTGGCCTGCGTCGCCGACTGGCGATGACCCAGCCACCAGCCCCCCCCGAGGGCCAGGATCCCGACCAGGCTGACGGCCAGCAGCGACCAGAGGCCGCTCAGGCTTCGGTTCGGGGAGGGCATCCGTTGACGGTGTGGGCTCGGGGTCGCGACCGAGTCTGGCCTGGGCATCGCGCTTCCGCTGCTGCTTACATTGACCCGGGCCAGTCCAGGTACCGCCACGGGGTTTTTCCTTCCACCATGCGCCAGCATCCCATTTCCCCGGTCACCGAGCCGCTCCAGTACCGGGCCATCGGAGTGGTGCGCGGGCTCTACCTGCCGGCCGATCCGGCCCAGCTCACCCGGGGAGTGATCCGCACGGCCGAAGGCACCGAGATCGAAGCGGTGGTGCTCGGCCGCCTGCTCACCCTGATGCGCCGCCACCTCGACCTGGAGACCCCCCATCTGTGGGTCGTCTACCCCCGCTCCCGGGAGGAGAACCAGCTGCACCTGCAGATGGTGGGGGTGTGGGAACCCAGCACCCTCTCGACGCCAGGGCCTGACGCCGCGGCGAGCGACGCCGCCGCGAGCGACGTCGATGGGCCCCAGGCCGATGGGCCCACCGCCGCGGCGCCCCCTGCCGCCGACCAGCTCCCCGAGGGCGACGACTATTTCTCCATCCGCGGCGAGCTGATCTTCACCCGCCCCGAGACCGGGGATCTGGTGATCAAGGTGCGCCAGCAGCCCCGCCCCGACGGCAACCGGCCGGTGCCGTTCAAGCTCCAGCTGCGGGGGGAGATACCCCTGGAGCACCTGCGCCATTTCGTCGCCCTCGACCTGCGCCGCGAGGGCCAGCAGCTCGCCGTCGAGCGTTTCGAGGTGATCGGCCCGGTGGCCCAGCGGGGCAACCGCGGCGGCCGGGCCCGTCGCCCCGGGGCTGACAAGGGCGGCCCGGCCAAACCGAAGGGCCATGGGCGGGCCGTGACCCGACAGGGCCGCTGAGATGACCA
The DNA here is from genome assembly GCF_000316515.1 of Cyanobium gracile PCC 6307. NCBI lineage: Bacteria > Bacillati > Cyanobacteriota > Cyanophyceae > Synechococcales > Prochlorococcaceae > Cyanobium > Cyanobium gracile. The sequence continues at coordinate 3,215,000 of NC_019675.1, forward strand.
GCGGTGCCTTCACGGCCGGGGTCGTGGTGCTGCTGGTCAGTCTGGCCGCTGTGGCTGGCCCCCTCGTCGGACTCTCCCCCTGGTGGATCAGCCTGCTGGTGGTCCTGGGCCTGGGCTCCCTCACCGTGGACGCCGCCCGCTTCGGTGGACGGGGCGGCCATCTGCTGGCCGAAGCCCTGCCGGGAGGCCAGGGGCGCCTGCGCCGCATCGCCGTGCACGAGGCCGGCCACGCCCTGGCGGCGGACAGCGACGGCCTGGCGGTGCGGCGGGTGCTGGTGGGCAGCCTGGCCTGTCTGCGGGCCGGCGTCGACAGCGGCGGCTGCACCGAATTCGCCCTGCCCGACAGCGTGCGGCTCTCCGCCGAGGACCTGCGCCGTTGGAGCCGGGTGCTGCAGGCCGGCATGGTGGCCGAGACCCTGGTCTACGGCGACAGCGTCGGCGGCGATGACGACCGGGCCCTGCTGGGCCGTCTCTGGGGCCTCTCCGGCTTCGACGTCGAGATGGCCCGGCTGGAGCAGCGCCGGGCGCGCCGGGAGGTGGAGCAGGCCCTGCGGGCGCGCCGCGCCGAGATCGAGGCGGAGGCCGACCGGCTGCTGGCGGCGGCCCCCCGGTTCGGACGCCGGACCCCTTCATGACCCTGGCCCTGCTGGATTGCCCCACCGGCCTGGCCGGCAACATGCTGCTGGCGGCCCTGCTGGACCTCGGGGTGCCCGAGGAGATCATCACGGTGCCCCTGGCCGCCCTGGGGCTGGAGGGCCGCTACCGGCTGCGGATCGAGGAGCGCCGCAGCGCCGGGCTGCGGGGACTCCACCTGGATGTGGAGTCGCTGGACCCCCAGCCGCACCATCGCCCCTGGGGGGCGTTGCGCGGCCAGCTCCAGGCCGCCCCGCTGGAACCGGCGCTGCAGCAGAAGGTGCTGGCGGTGTTCGGCTTGCTGGCCGAGGCGGAGGCGGCGGTCCACGGCCATCCCGCCGAGGCTGTGGCGTTCCATGAGGTGGGGGCGATCGACGCCCTGGTGGACATCGTCGGTGTCTGCGCCGGCCTGCTCCATCTGGGGGTGGAGCAGCTCGTCTGCGGCGTGCCGCCCGCCGGGCACGGCCGTGTCGTCACCGCCCACGGGGCCCTGCCCCTGCCCGCCCCGGCGGTGCTGGAGATCGCCCGCTCCCGGGGTCTGCCCCTGGGCTCCAGCGAGGGCTTCCCCGCCGGCGAGCTCACCACCCCCACCGGGATGGCCCTGGCGGCCTGCTGGGCCGACCGTTTCGGCCCCTCCCCCGCGGCCCTGCCGCTGCAGGTGGGGGTTGGTCTGGGCAGCCGCCAGCTGGATCGGGCCAACCTGCTCCGGCTCACCCTGGCCCGGCCCCTGGGGGAGGCGGGTGCGGAGGGGGCCATCGAGGGGGGCAGCGAGGGGGGCGAGGTGCGCGAAGCCCTGCTGCACCAGCAGGCCCAGATCGACGACGCCACGGCCGAGGACCTGGCCTACCTGGCCGAGGCCCTGCGCCTCGAGGGGGCCTTGGAGGTGTTCAGCCAGCCGGTGGCGATGAAGAAGGGACGCACCGGCACCCTGATGACCGCCCTGATGCCCCCGGAGCTGGGGCCCCGGTTGCGCCGGGTGTGGTGGCGCCATGGCACGACGCTGGGGGTGCGCGAGCAGCTGCAGGACCGCTGGATCCTGCCGCGGCAGAGCGAGACGCTGGCCACCCCGCTGGGGCCGGTGCGGATCAAGTGGGCCACCCTGCCCGACGGCCGCCGGCGGGCCAAGCCGGAGCACGCCGACCTCGTGGAGCTGGCCGGGCGCCTGGGACGCTCGATCGAGGAGGTGCGCGACGAGGTGCGCCGGGCCCTGGCCTCCGGCGGGGAAGCCCCATGAGCGCCTGGTCCTCCCGGCTCCTGCGCCTGCGCGGCCGCCTGCCGGCGCTCCCCGGCGGCCTGCGCCCCTGGATCACCCTGGGCAGCATCGGTTTCGTGATGGCGGCCCTGCTCAGCCACGGTCGCCAGCTGGTGCAGCTGCGGCTCGATGGCCAGGGCTGGCTGTGGCTGCTGCTGGGGGTCGGTGTGAGCCTGCTGAGCCTGGTGGTGAACGGAGTGGCCTGGGGCGTGGTGCTGCGCTGGCTGGGGCTGCGGCCCGACTGGGCCGCGGTGGTGGAACTGCACGTGGCCACCAACCTGCGCAAGTTCCTGCCCGGTGGGATCTGGCATCTGGCCTCGCGGGTGCAGCGGCTGCGCAGCGAGGGCGCGCCCCTGGCCGCCCCGCTCAGCACCACCAGGGCCCTGGTTGCGGTGCTGCTCGATCCCCTGGTGACGGCGGTGGCGGCCCTGGCGCTGGTGCCCCTCGGCGGCTTTCAGGGCGGGCTGGGCCTGGTGTGCCTGCTGCCCCTGGCCCTGCTGCTGCCCCGCTGGCTCGACCCCCTGCTGGTGCGGCTGGAGCGGCGCCGGGCCCGGGACCTGGGCCTGGAGGAGGAACTCGCGCTGGAGACGCCGATGGAGCGGTCCACCTGGCTGCCGGGCTATCCCTGGCCGCCCCTGCTGGCGCAGATGGCCTTCGTGCTGCTGCGCTTCGCCGGCTTCTGCTGCTGCATCCAGGCGTTCGACCTGCCGCTGGCCAGCGATGCCGGCGTCTGGCTGGCGGGATTCGCCCTGGCCTGGACCGCCGGCCTGGTGGTGCCGGGGGCGCCGGGGGGCCTGGGGGTGTTCGAGGCGGTGCTGCTGTTGCGGATGGGGGTGGCCCTGCCGGAGGCCCCGCTGCTGGCGGTGGCCCTCAGCTACCGCCTGATCGTCACGCTCACCGATCTGCTGGGGGCCGCCCTGGTCAGCCTGGACGGCAGCCTGGCCCGGGGGGCTTCGGCCAGGCGCGCGACGTTGGCCAGCACGCCGACGCCAGACAGCCCTTCTCAATAGGCCCTAGTATTGCGACGGTCTGGGATCGCGTGGTGAACACTCCCCCCACCAGCCTGGCCCAGCCCCGCAGCCTGCGCACCACCCTCAACGACCGGGGCCAGCGGCTCACGCCCCAGCGTCAGCGGGTTCTGGATCTGTTCGAGCGGATCGGCGAGGGCAGCCACCTGAGCGCCGAGGAGGTGCATCTGCGCCTGGTGCGCAGCCAGGAGCGGGTGTCGCTGGCCACCGTCTACCGCACCCTGCGGCTGCTGAGTTCGATGGGGCTGCTGCAGGAGCTGGAGCTGCCGGAGGGGGGGCGCCGCTTCGAGCTGGCCGGCGACGCCCACCGCGACCATCACCATCTGGTCTGTGTCCGCTGCGGCCGCACCGAGGAGTTCGAGAGCGGTGCCGTGCTGGCCGCCGGCGAGGCGGCGGCCGGGGCCTTCGGCTTCCGGCTGCTGGAGTGCGTCCTCAACGTGCGGGCCCTCTGTCCGGCCTGCGCGGCTGAGGAGCAGGGCTGAGGGGCGCGCGGGGGCCGAGCAGCGGCAGTTGCAGCTGCTGATCGGCCCAGTGGGCCGCCAGGGCCGCCAGCAGGCTGGACCGGTCGCCACGGATGCGGAGCATGGGGGCTGAAGCGATGGGATCGCTCCAGGCTGCAGACGCTCGGCGCCGCAGCCGCCGTTTCGGGCACCGCCCCGGGCATCGATGGCGACGGGCGTGGGTGCCCGGGGCCCGCCCCGCTTCGCAATCACCAGCTGCTATTGAGAATCGCTTGCAAAAGTGACGGTGGGTCCTCTAGGTTGAGAGCCGTTCGCAATAAGGCCTCTCCCTTCGCCCGATGCGTTACCGCTTCCTCCCCGACGACCCCGCCAGTGCCGTGCGCATGCCCGCCGGTCAGGCGGTCCTGCTCGACCCCACCCCCCGTCCCGGCGGCTCCTGCCTCGAGGTCCTCGACGGCATCGCCCGCGTCTACTGCCCCTGTGAGGAGACCGAGGGCATGACCCTGGCCTTCCTCCAATCCGGCGACCAGCTCCGCACCGACCGTCTCTGCAGCGAGGGCGTCTGCGTCGAGGCCCTCACCCCCCTCTGCTTCCGCAGCGATGCCGAGCCCCTCGATGGCCATGGCTTCGATCCGGTCAACGAGTGGACCCTGCAGCTGCTGCGCATCCGCCACCTCGGCAGCGCCGAGCAGCGGCTCCATGCCCTGCTCTCCCTGCTGGTGCGCCGGCTGGGGCGCCGCTGCGGCCCCTGGTGCGATCTCCCCTTCCGCCTCACCCATGAGCGCATCGGCGAGCTGATCGGCACCACCCGCGTCACCACCACCCGGCTGATCTCCCGCATCCGGGCCGCCGATCTGCTCGAGGCCCCCAGCGGCGAGACCGGCCTGCGCCTGGCACCGGCCCTGGTGGACGGCGCTCCCCTGGCGGCCTGACGCCCCCCTTTCTCCTTCTCCTCCCTTTCCCTTCCCTTCGCCCCCATGGCCCCCTCCCTCGGCAGCCTCCCCGACGTCCCCGCCCCGATCACCACCCGCGGTCCCCAGCCCCAGTCCAAGAAGAAGGGCTGCCGCCAGAAGAAATGCTCCAAATGGAAGGGCGGCAAGTGCTGCTGCGGCCGCGACTGAGATCACCCGGCACCATGGGCTCCGCTCCTGCAGGGGCAGGCTTCAGTCGCCCCGGCCCTGCCGCTCCAGGCTGGGCATCAGGGCGATCGAGGCGGCCAGTCCCAGCGCCAGGATCAGCAGCGCCGGAATCAGGGCCGCCCCCACCCGTTCGTCGCTGGCGTACTGGTAGACACGCACCGAGAGGGTGTCGAAGTCGAAGGGGCGCAGGGAGAAGGTGAGGGGCAGCTCCTTCACCACGTCGACGAAGACCAGCAGTGCCCCCACCAGCAGCGGACCCCGCAGCAGCGGCAGGTGGATGCGCCGCAGCACCGCCAGCCATCCGCAGCCCAGGCTGGTGGCGGATTCGTCCAGGCTGGGGGGGATGTGCTCGAAGGCGGCGTCGAGTCCCTGCTTGGAGACGGCCAGAAAGCGGTCGGCGTAGCCCCAGAGCAGCAGCAGCAGGGGGCTGAGCTGCAGGGGCCCGCCGATCAGCATCAGGGCCAGGGCGAGCACGGTGCCGGGCACGGCGTAGCCCATGCCGGAGAAGAAGGTGAGCCGGCCCAGCAGCCGGTCGGCCAGCCAGCGGCGGCTGATGGCCAGCACCAGGGCCCCCGCGACGGTGACCAGGGCGGCGACCAGGGCCAGCCCCAGGCTGCGCAGGGTCAGGGCCAGCAGGTCCTCGAGCGGATCGCTCTGCAGGTGGTCGCGGCTCGCCAGCAGCCAGGTGAGGGGAAGCCCCAGGCTGACCAGGGGCGGCAGCAGGGTGAGCAGCTGGGCCAGCAGGCGACGCCAGCCCCGCAGCGGCCACTGCAGCGTGCCGGCGTCCCCCTGCCCCAGGTTCCAGCGGCGGCTGCGCTGGCGCATCCAGCGTTCGGCCCCCACCAGCAGGCTCACCAGCACCAGGGCGATCAGGGCCAGCCCCACGGCCCCCGGCAGGTCGCCCTCCGCCTGCCAGCGCTGCAGGATCCCCCGCGACAGGGTGGGAACCCCCAGCAGTTCCACGGCGCCGAGCTCATTGACGACCTCCATGCCGCTCAGGGCCACACCGGCGCCGATCGACGGCAGCGCCAGGGGCAGGGCAACCCTCCGGAAGCTGCCCCAGGGGCCCACCCCCAGGCTGCGGCAGGCCTCCAGCTGGCGCTGGCCACTGCCGGAGAAGCTCTCGGTGGAGAGCAGAAACACATAGCTGTAGGTGGTGAGGCTGAGCAGCAGCAGGGCCCAGCCGATGCCGTGCACGCGAAAACCCCAGCGGCTGCCGAGGTCGACCAGCACGGCGGCGAGCACGAAGGCTGGAGCCGCCAGGGGCAGCACCTGGGCCAGCCGCAGCCAGCGGCGACCGGGGAACTGGCAGCAGGCGGTGAGCCAGCCGTTGGCGGTGCCCAGCAGGGCGCCGATCAGGCCGACGCCCACCACCAGCACCAGCGTGTTGCTCAGCTGCTCCAGACCTTCGGCCCCCAGCCAGAGGCCGGCTGAGCCGGCATCGCGGACCGCGAAGCCGGCCAGGGCCAGGAACGGCAGCAGCGCCAGGGCGCAGACCAGCAGCACGGCCGCCGCGAGGGAGGCCCGCCGCATCGGCGGAGCTGTCCGGGGGGCTGGTGCCCGCTCCGCCGTTGCCGCGCTCGCCATCCGCTGTCCTACTTCCAGCCGTTCGATTCCATCATCTGGGTGGCCGCGCGGCTCTTGGACCCGATCTGCTCCACCGAGACCCCATCGGCCCGGAAGGTGCCGAAGCGCTTCAGGATCGGGTTGTCACCGAAGCCCTTCAGGGGGTACTCGTTGTTGGCTTCGGCGTAGCCGCGGCCGCCGGTGGGGGAGGCCAGGAACTCGATCAGCCGGATCGCCGCCTGGGGATTTTTGGCATGGCGGGTGACGCCGGCGCCGGTGATGTTGACGTGGGAGGGATTGAGATAGACCACCCGCAGCCGTTCGGCCAGCTGCTTGTCCTGGGCGCCGCCTTCCCCGGAGAGCATGCGGGCGATGTAGTAGGTGTTCACCACCCCGACGCCGCACTCGCCCCGGGCGACGGCCCGGGCCAGGGGGGTGTCGGAGGTGAAGAAGGGCTGGCTCACGTTGGCCACCATGCCGCGGATCCAGGTGCGGGTTGCGGCATCACCGTTGAGGATCATGCGGCTGGCCACCAGGGACTGGTTGTAGGGGCTCTTGCGATCCCGCAGGCAGAGCTTGCCCTTGAGGGCCGGCCTGGCCAGATCGGCGTAGGTGCGGATCGTCGCCGGATTCACCAGCTTCGGGTTCACGACCACGGCGCGCACCCGGCGGGTGAGGCCATACCAGCGGCCCTGGGAATCCCGCAGGTTGGCGGGCACGTCCCGCTGCAGGGCGGCCGAACGGGTGGGCCGGAACAGGCCCTGGTCGGTGGCGGCGTCGAGGCGGGCGGCGTCGACGAGAACAAGCACATCGGCGGGGCTGTTCTTGCCCTCACTCTTGAGGCGCTCCAGCAGGGCGTCGTCCTTGGCTTCCAGCACGTTCACCTTGATGCCGGTGCGGGCGGTGAACTGGCGGTAGAGCTCCTTGTCGGTGTTGTAGTGGCGGCCGGAGTAGACACCGATGGTGGTGCCGGCCTGGGCGACGGCGGGAGCCTTGGGCTGCGACTGACCGATGGCCGGCAGCGAACCGCCGCCGAAGACGGCGAGCAGGGCTGCGGCCAGGGCCGCGGATCCGCCGACAGGGAGCAGGAGGCGACGGCGGAGGAACCTGGACGAGGGCATCAGGACAAACGGGTGTCTGCCCGGACCCTATGAGGGTCCACCAGGGGTGGTCGGAACAAACGACGCGACGTCGCGTAACAATGCTTACGTCCGTGGCGCACTTATGGCGCTCAGATCCCTTTCGCGGGGACCGCTCAGTAGGAGTTGGAGCGACGCACGGGAATCAGGGCGGGCTGCATCAGACCCCCGCCGCCGTTGTCGTCGTCGGAATCCATCGCCATCCACAGCACCAGACCGAGAAGGGCGAGCACGCCCGTCATCAGGAGGAACTCGGTCATGGGAGTGCTACGTAGAACGACACCCTAGCGGCGCCAGCCGGTGGTTCCGTAGTGGATGCAGCACAACGGGCCGGGGGCGGCCGATCAGCCGAAGCCCTTGCCCGCCTCGCCGGCCACGCAGGCCTGGAGCTGCTGGCGCAGGCGCTTGTGGTCGAGGTCCTTGCCGATCAGCACCAGCTGGTTCTTGCGTTCCCCCGGCCAGTCGCTGTCGTCGATGGAGAAGCGTTTGCCCGCCAGGTGGAACACGTGGCGGCGTTCGCTTTCGTTGAACCAGAGGATGCCCTTGGCCCGGAAGACCCCCGCCGGCATCTGGTTGTCCAGGAAGTTCTGGAACTTGCGCAGGGAAAGGGGGCCGTCGCTGCTGAAGGAGAGGGAGGTGAACCCCTCGATGGCCTGGTGGTCGGCATGGCCGCCATGGTCATGGCTGTGGCCATGGGCGTGATCGTGGTCGTGGCCTGCTTCCGTTGCGTGGGCGCAGTGGCCGTGGTCGTGGTCGCAGTCGCTGTGGTCCTCGGCCCCATGGTCATGGCCGTGGTGGGCCCCCTGGTCATGGTCGTGCCCGTGGTCGTGGTGGTCGCCTGCGGCGGGAGCCTGCTGCTGGGCCACCACCCTGTCGCTCTCGAACAGGCCCACGCTCAGCAGCAGGGGCAGGGGCACCTCGCCCTTCACCGAGCGCAGGATGCGGGCCTCGCTCTTGATCGCCCTCAGTTCGGCCTCCAGCTGCTCCAGCCGCTCCTCGCTGACCAGGTCGCACTTGTTGAGCAGGATCATGTCGCCGTAGACGATCTGGGAGCGGCCCACCTCCCCCTGCAGCGTCTCGGGACCGAAGTTCTCCGCGTCCACCAGGGTGATGATCGAATCGAGCCGGGTGAGGTCGCGCAGGTCGCTGCCCAGGAAGGTCATGGCCACGGGCAGCGGATCGGCCAGGCCGGTGGTCTCCACCACCAGGTAATCGACCGGGTCCGGGCGCTCCAGCACCCGGTAGACGGCCTCCAGCAGTTCGCCGTTGATCGAGCAGCAGATGCAGCCGTTGCTCAGCTCCACCATGTCGTCGCCAGTGGCCACGATCAGCTCGTTGTCGATGCCGATCTCCCCGAACTCATTGACCAGCACGGCGGTCTTGAGACCCTCCTGGTTGCTGAGGATGTGGTTGAGCAGGGTGGTCTTGCCCGCCCCGAGGAAGCCCGTGAGGATCGTCACCGGCACGGTGATGGGCCGGGCCTCCTTCGCCGCCTCGCTCGCCGCCTCGGTCGCCGCCTCCTGGGTCGGGGCGTCCAGTTTCGTGCTGGTCATGGCCGGAAGGAAAACCGATGTGGTGATTCTGCCGGCGCGCTCCCCCCAGCCACGCCGCCGCGGCTGCTGGAATGGCGGTCTCCGAACCGGCTCCATGAACCCCAGCGAAGCCTTCGCCGCCATCGCCCTGGCCGCGGTGGCCTGCGATGGTGCCCTCGATGGCGACGAAGCCGCCATGCTGCGCCAGCTCCTGGAGGTGCGCTCGCCCTACGCCAACCTCGGCGAGGAGGCGATGGGAGCGATGTTCGATGGGCTGCTGGGGCGCCTGAGCAGCGACGGCTGGGAACAGCTGCTTGCGGAGGCCGCACCGGTGCTGAGCGCTCCCCAGCAGGAGACGGCCTATGCGATGGCGGCCCTGCTGGTGCACACCAACCGCAGCTTCAAGCCGGTGGAGCAGGCGATGCTGCAGCGGCTGGGGGAACTGATCAGCGTGCCGCCGGAGCGCTGCAGCCAGATCCTCGAGGTGATGGCGGTGCTCCACCGCGACAGCCTCAGGGCCTGAACGCCAGGCCTCAGGGCCTGAACGCCAGGCCTCAGGACCTGGTGCCCCGGCAGCGGCCGCACAGCCCGAAGAATTCCAGGGTGTGATAGAGCGGCAGGAAGTCGCCCAGGTCCTCGCCCGGCAGGTGCAGGCCGTGCACCGGGCAGTGGGGCAGCACCATCGTGGTGCCGCAGTCGACGCAGGTGAGGTGGTGCTCGTCCCGCTCGGTCGGGGCGTAGAGGGCCTCGCCGCTGGGCAGGTGGCGGCAGCGCACCAGCCCCCGCTGCTGCAGCTGGCGCAGATGGCGGTAGACGGTGGCCAGGCCCATGGCGGAGGGGCCGCCCCGCAGCCGGGCATGGAGGTCCTGGCCGCTCAGTTCGCCGTCGGCATCGCGCAGTTCCGCCAGCAGGGAGGCCTGGCGCGGCGGGAGGTCGGGGACGGAGGGGGCCTGCATGGTTCCGTTTCTACCCTGCCGGCAGCCAGATGGCCTGGAGGGCCTCCTGGGGCAGGGGCTGGAGGGTGAGGCTGGAGGCCTCGATCAGCACCGCCCGGGGGGCCGCCGGGGGTGCTCCAGGGCGGTTCCCCAGCGGCCGCAGCACCAGCGCCAGCCGGTCGCTGGTGGGGTCGTAGCTGAGGCCGGTGCCGGGTTCGAGTTCCCAGCCGGCCAGGCGCCGCGAGGCCAGCACGCTGCCGCGCCGGTCGAGGCTCACCAGGGTGAGGGCGGGCCGGCCCACCCCTTCGATCAGCAGCGCCCAGATCCGCTCCCCGCCCCGGCTGCAGGCCGTGGCCGCCAGGGCCTGGGGGCCGAGCCAGAGCTGGCGCGGGGCCACCCCCGGCTCCACCAGCTCCAGGGAGCGGCGGAAATCGGGCCAGTGGCGCACCAGCAGGGCCCGCCCCGCCCGGGGACAGAAGCTGCTCAGGTCGCGGCTGCCGGGCAGGGTCTGGCGGCGCTCCGGCCGGGGGGGCAGGTCCCGCAGGCTGAGCCCATCGATCTCGGGCACCACCAGGGCGCCCCCCTCGGGCAGCAGCCGCAAGGCGCCGCTGGCCTCCAGCGGCAGCACTCGGGGGCCGCCCCGGGCGGGCCAGAGGCTGATGCTCACCTGGTCGGGCTGCTCGCCGCCGGCCTGCACCAGCAGATCGCCGCGGCGGTTGCCGCTGATGTGGGCGAAGACCATCTCGCCGGCGCCGATGGGCTCGGGGGCACCGGCCTGGACGGGGGCCGGCGCCGCCGGCCGCCCGCGGCCCAGGGGGCGCAGGGGCTGCTGGCGCAGCGGCAGCCGCCAGACCCGGAAGCGGCCGGTTTCGGAGCGCGACACCACCGCCACGGCCTCGCCACCGCCGAGCGGTTCGACCATGGTGATGCGCGGCCAGACCGGCGAGATCGGCCGCCAGCGGCCGTCGTGCTCCCGCACCTGCAGCTGCTCGCCGCTGCCCGCCGGCACCACCGCCAGCAACCGGGGGCGCGGATCCCACTGCCAGCGCTGGGGGGGCAGGGCTAGGCCGCGGCGATCGCGGCCGGCCAGCTCCAGCAGCAGGGGGGAGCTGATCCGCTGGTCCGGGGACAGGTTCAGCAGCAGGGTGTCGCCGTCCCCCAGCCAGCGGTGGGCCAGGGGCGGGGCGAGGGAGCTGGCGGCCTGGAGGCTGGCCGGGTCCATGGGCCGGCTGAAGCGGGCCTGCAGGGCGGCGGGGCCGGAGCTGGCGGCCACCGGCGTGAGCCGCTCGAGCCGGGGCGGCTGGCGCAGCAGCAGCTGCTGCTGGATGAGGGCCAGCAGCCCGGCCAGGGCCAGGGTGAGCGGCAGGGGGCCGGCCCAGGGGAGGCGGAAGGGTCGGGTCATGGTTCCAGGGGCCGGGCGGGCCGGGGGATCGGCCGGATGCGGCTGGGGACCACCTCCAGCCGTTCACCGCCGCCGGGGGCGGGCTTGAGGCCCATCACCCCGTCGATGGCCAGCCACTGGTCGGCGGGGAAGGGGGCCTGGCCGGCGGGCCAGTGCACCGGAAGCCCCACCGGGGAGGCATCGGCGAGGCAGCAGCGCACCAGCAGGCGGGCCAGCTGGGGCGATTCCCCCTCCATCGGCAGCACGAAGCCGCTGATGCGCACCGGATCGCCGGCGAACAGCCTGGGATCAGGCTGGCTGCGCAGCAGCCGCACCCAGTCGGTGAGGCTGCGCTGGGCGGGCGGCAGCACGAAGCTGAGCTCGCTGTCGGCGGTCTCGTCGCGGGGGCGCTGGCCGGCCAGGTCGGCGAAGGAGGGGGCCGGTGGCAGCAGCAGCACCAGCAGGGCGATGGCGGCGGTGAGCAGCAGGGTGCGGGCCTGGCGCCGGTCGCCCCGCTCCTGCCGGCCGGGCCCGAAGGCCAGGCGCAGCTGCAGCAGGGCCACCGCCAAAAGCAGCAGGCCGGCCAGGGCCACCAGGGGGTGGAACACGGCCCGCAGGAGGAGGTCGAGGCGGCCGTCGACGCTGCTATGGAGCATCACCAGGGCCCAGAGGCCGAGGCTGGCGGCACGCCAGAGGGCGGCCCGCTGCAGGAGGGGGGGCGTCACAGGCGCCACAGGTTCACCCACTGGCCGATCAGCAGCACCATCAGGGCGGCCCCGGCGGTGGTGAGCACCAGGCCGCGGGGGCGGAACAGCAGCCCGAGCAGGCTGACGAGCTTGAGGTCGATCACCGGACCCAGGAGCAGGAAGGCGAGCAGGGCCCCGGGGGTGACCTGGGCGGCGAAGCTGAGGGCCAGGAACGCATCCACGCTCGAGCACACCGACACCACCAGGGCCAGCAGCATCAGGGCCAGGATCGAGAGGGTGGGGGCGCCGCCCACCGCCAGCAGCCAGCTGCGGGGCACGAAGGACTGCACCAGGGCGGCGATGACGCTGCCCATCACCAGCAGCAGGGCCAGATACAGGAATTCCTGGCTGGCGTGCTTCACCAGCTCGGCCAGGGGCGGGCGGACCGGGGCGGCCTCAGGGCTGAGGGCCGACGGTGGCGGCGCCCCCACCAGGCCGCTGGAGCGCTCCAGCAACCCCACCGCCGCCAGGGGCTGGTGCAGGCGCCGTTCGGCCAGCAGGTCGGCCTGGAGCAGCTGGGGTTCGCCCACCAGCCCCAACAGCAGGGCCAGGCCCACGGCCACCGCCACGGCGCCCAGAGGGCGGGCCAGCAGCAGCCAGGGCTGGTCGGGGAAGGCGGCCCAGGTGCTGGCGATCACGATCGGGTTGAGCACGGGGGCGGCGAACAGGAAGCCGAGGCCGGCGCCGAGGGGCGCGCCGCCGCTGAGCATGCGGCGGGCCACCGGCACGTTGCCGCATTCGCAGGCCGGCAGGGCGAAGCCGAGGGCGGCACCGGTGAGGGGCCCCAGCAGGGGATGGGACGGCAGCCGCCGCAGCCAGCGACCGCCGGGGGCGAACCAGCGGGCGCCGGCGGAGATCAGCACGCCGATCAGCAGGAAGGGCAGCGCCTCGATCAGCAGGCCCTGGAACAGGGCCCAGGCGGTGGCCAGGCGGGTGAGGATCACGGCGCCGGCCAGGGCTCCGGGGTGGCGGGGGTGGCGGCCTCGAACCAGTCGGGGATGGCGGTGAAGCGGGCGGCGTTGGCCTCGTTCTCGCGGGCCTCGACGCGCCAGCAGCAGCTGCGGCCGCCGTCGCGGGGGTGGAGCAGGTCGTTGGCCCAGCCCCAGGCCAGTTCGGCGCTGGCCTCCATGCCCACGTTGGCCATCACCCGCAGGTCGAGGGCGCCCTGGTCATGCAGGGCCTGCCACTGGGCGAGGAGGGGGTCGTCGTGGTTGACGAGGAAGGTGTGGTCGAACTGCTCTTCCAGCCGGGCTCGCAGGGGCTGGAGGCTGGAGAAGTCGACCACGAAGCCGTGGATGTCGAGGTGTTGGGCGGCGAACCAGAAGGTGAAGCTGCGGCTGTAGCCGTGCACGAAGCGGCAGTGACCCGGGTGGCGCCACTGGCGGTGGCAGCAGGGGAAGCCGCCGTAGCTCTTGCTGCAGGTGTGGGCGGCGGGGATGGGCATGGGGGAGGATCACTGCAGCTGACGTCGCGTCCCGTGGGGGCTCCCTCCGCCGCTTCCTCTGGATCCTGTCATCCGCCCATCCCCGGTGGGGGGGCGGCGCTGCCCGGCCCGGAGCTGATCGGGACGCTGCGCTTCGACGGGGCCGGGCTGATCCCGGCGGTGGCCCAGGACTGGCTGGACGGGGCGGTGCTGATGGTGGCCTGGATGAACCGGGAGGCGATCGAGCGGACGCTGGCCAGCGGTGAGGTGCACTACTGGAGCCGCTCGCGCCAGGAGCTCTGGCACAAGGGGGCCAGCAGCGGCCATTTCCAGAAATTGAGGGGCCTCCGCTACGACTGCGACGCCGACGTGCTGCTGCTCACCATCGAGCAGACCGGGCAGGTGGCCTGCCACACCGGCGCCCGCAGCTGCTTCTACGAAGAGGGGGCCGAGGCCACGGCCGGCGGCCCGGACGCCCTGCCGCCGCCGGCGGATGTGTGCACCGAACTGGCGCGGGTGATCAACGGCCGCCGCGATTGCCCGGAGCCCGGCAGCTACACCAACAAGCTGCTGGAGGGGGGTGATAACCGGATCCTCAAGAAGATCGGCGAGGAGAGCGCCGAATTCGTGATGGCCTGCAAGGACGACGACCCGGACGCGATTGCCGGTGAAGCCGCCGATCTGATCTTCCACCTGCAGGTGGCCCTGGCCCACCACGGCGTCGACTGGCGCCGGGTGCAGGAGGTGCTGGCGGCGCGGCGCGGGGCGCCACGGCGCGAATGAGCCGGCTGCAGCGGGAACTGGCCTGCCGGCGGCGGCTCACCGATGGATCGGGCGAACGCTGGCTGTGGGCCCTGGGCTCGAGCCTGCCCTGGGTGGGGCTGGCGGTGCTGCTGCTGCACGCCCTGACGCGCCGGACGATCACACCGTTTCTCTATGGCCTGACGGCCCTGGCGGCGGTGGGCTTCCTGGTGCTGACGCTGGGGGGCCTGCCAGACGATCTGGCCAGCCGCAACCGGCTGCCGTCTGGGACGGTGCCGGCGGCGATCACGCTGATCTGCGTAGCGGCATTTGCCTTCGGGCACCGGCAGGGGCAGGAGAAGGCGGCGGTGGAGGCGCGGAAGTGGCTGGAGCTGGATGGGTGAGGGGTGATGCTTTTGCACATGTCACGAATCGGAGCCCGCCTAGCGTCTGTATCGAAGCAGACATTATGTGGCGAAACATACAAGTGGTTCTCGGACCTGTGAAGCCCGTCCAAGTCTGTTGAATTGGAGTGAACCTCTGGTGGTTGGACAGGATTCCTGGGTAGTGCCCAGTTGGCTAGGATCAGCACAGGTGGAACTAGTAGATGACTTACACGCCGGTTCTTGACGAAGACCAACTTGGTATATCCACGGAGATTGATCTTTTTATCAGGCATGTTGATTCAATTGGTAGTGTCTTGCCTGGCATGGTTATGGCAGTTCAAGGAGTGTCTAAGCAGACATGGGAAGACCTAAAGAGGTTTGAGGAAAATAATTGCGAGACAATAGACGACGACAAAGAGCGGACAGTATTAGTTCCATACCGGAAGCTGAGCGAGTGGAAGAAACTTTCCAGGAAGCATGAGAATTTTGCACTCGCCAGCAAGCTTGTCCCAAGAAGCTTGATTGTATCGCTTGTATCTCAGTACGATGCATATTTAGGAAGGCTTCTGCGGGCGATCTTTATCAATAAGCCAGATTTGCTAAGGAATTCGGAACGCAAGCTCTCTTTTGAGGATATTGCCAGCCTAGGAAGCATTGAGGAGGCAAGAGACTTTATCCTAAAGAAGGAGATCGAGTCACTTCTTCGATCAAGCCATTCGGAGCAATTCAAATGGATGGAAAACGCATTTAGCTTGCCCCTTACCAAGGGCCTTGAATGCTGGCCAGTTTTTATTGAGCTCACAGAACGCAGGAACCTATTCGTTCATACTGACGGTATCATCTCGAATCAATATTTGTTGAATTGCAGAAAGCATGGCTGCAATTTGGATTCCAGTATTGGTGAAGGTTCGCCTCTGTCAGTATCTGCTAAATACTTCATTCAATCTCATGAATGTGTTTACGAAATTGGAGTTAAGCTTGGTCATGTACTTTGGAGAAAGCTATTTCCAGGTTATAGGCAGAAGGCGGATTCCAGTCTGATTGGTCTCACATATGACTTGATTGATCGTGGACATTACAAACGTGCTATCTGCCTGCTCGATTTCGCGTTTGAGGGAATCAAAACGTTTTCGAATGACGCAGCAGAGCTTACTCTGCTAATCAACCGTGCTCAAGCATACAAGTGGAAAGGCGATCCAGGCAAATGCATTGAAATCTTGAATACCGTTGACTGGTCTGCCAAGGCAGATAGCTTCCAGCTTGCCAATGCCGTTCTGACGGATAGATTTAGTGATGCTCTATTGATCATGCGACGCATTGGAAGAAGTGATTCTATGCCATCAAGCCACTATAGAGACTGGCCCATCTTCAAGAAGTTTAGAGAGAAAGAAGAGTTTCTCGCTGCTTATTCTGAAATCTTTGGTGAGGACTTTGCGCTGCATGCAGAGTCTTTGGCCGTAGAGCCTTTAGAGGATCAGAGCGAAGGTATTGATGTAATCGACGATGGCAACCTTGGTGATACTGAGATTGATGAAGCCACACTCCAGCGACAAGATCCGGCGGTCGGAGGAAATGATGCTTGATGGTCGTTTTGGGCTTCTTCCCGCCAATGATTTTGAGCATTAGGCAGATACCAGAAAACCTTCACCCTGCCTTCCTATCTCTACAGAGCAGCTCACCTCATCATGCATCGCCTTGCCCTACTCCTGCGAGTCCATCTCCGGCCAGACTTGCCTCGGTCGTAGCCCTGCTGGCATCCTGAGAGGGCAAAACTCCTCCCCCCGTTGACCTACGCCGCTGAGAGCCCGCTGAGCGACGCCGGCACCAACGACGACCTCCACGACGAGTTCCTCGGCGCCCTCGCCGCCTTGGGCGGATCTGCAGGCAATGGCCGCTTGCGGGAGCACCTAGAGTGGGATGTGGCCCAATATGAAGCCGTCAAGGGCGATCTCCAAGGACGCCGCCTGATCGTGACCGGCCGCGGCCGGGGTGGCTCGGTCGCCCTAGTGGATGGTTCGGCGGGGCAAGCCTCCGGCAATGCTCAGGGCGCCAGCCGCGCCCACCACACACGCCCCCCCAGAGGTTCCCGCGCTGCCTCGGCCCCCAGCTCTTTTGAGCAGGCGTTCCGCGCCATCGACGACTGCATGCGCAAGGAGGCCGCCTCTACACCCACTCCCGCTTCACCAGCAAGCAGCAGCTCTTCCTGGACTTTGTTCTCCAGCACGATGTGACGATGGGCGTACAGGAGCTGGCCCAGGAAAAGCTCACGCCGCTGCTGAGGCTCCGCTACCAGAACTCCATTGCTGATGCAGTGGCAGAACTGGGAAGACCTGAAGAAATTGGCCAGATCTTTTCTGGCTTCCAGAGATATCTTTATGAGACTTCTACCTGACTCCTGCTTGGTTCATGATGGCCTGACGCCGAAAATGAAAGTGCCTAACCATCCGAAGCGCTTGACACACCAACGAACACTTTATAGTTCACTCATGAGCTCTTGGCGCGAAGGTGACTGTAGGCGTTAGAGAATCTCTGGGCAAGAGGTGCTTGAGCAGTGGCTGAGGCCAAAGCCTCCGTGCAGGGCTCGGATTTGACTGAACAGAGCCTCGCTCAGGGCTTTACCGCTCTTGCCGCCTCACCTTTTTTGCTTAATGAGCTCCAATCAGGACTCCCAGGCTAACCTTTCCCTCGTTCATGACGCCGCAAGCAACAGGCGGCGTGCCACGATCAGATTCGTGAGCGCCGCTATCAATGAGCAGTTCGTGGCCATGCCACGCAGACGGGCCTGGTGGAATCCGAATTGCTGCTTGATCACGCGGATCGGATGTTCGACCTTGGCGCGGACGTGTGCCTTGGCCACTTCGATCAGATCCGGCAGCCTCCCATCCTCAGAATCTGGCAATGCCCGGCGTTTCCCCGGACGCATCGCCACCCTGAATTCTGTTGTCTTACCTGACATCTCAGGCCTCTAGGCGATCCCTTGGCAGCCGGCATCGGCGTCCACCACGGCCTCATCGCCATGCAACAGCTCTGCAGCCGGGGTGAGGTCGTGGACGTTGGCGGATATGGTGACAACTGAGTGGATCAGGCCAGAATCCTTGTCCACACTGAGGTGGACTGTTATCCCGAAATACAACTGTTTGCCCTTCTTGCTCTGGTGCATCTCCGGATTCCGCTTCCCCCTCTTTGTTCCTGGTGGAGCAGGGTGCCGCGATCAAGGTGGCATCGACAGCGCATCTTCATGCCACGCACGTTGAGGTGCGCTTTGACGGTTTCAATAATCTGCTCGCCCAGCTAGTGCTTCTCCAGCAGGTGGCGGAAGGCTAGGATCGTCTTCTCATCCAGGACCCGGTCACTGATCAGATTAATGCACACAACGCGCCGCATGGCGGGCACCTTAAACAAGGGCTCTTCCATGGCAGGATCACTGAGTAGATACCACTCCTGCAACGGGTTGATGTGCAGCATCGTGGCCAGTGGGTACGGAAGACTGCCGCCCTTCCTACTGGTCTTGGGTAATGGCGATCAATCAGATCAAGCTGGGCCTGCCAAAGTACTACCACTACCATCCAGGCCAGGAACTTCTCGCGTTTGGTGTGATTCTTGCCGCTGGATTGCTCCTAGTCCGAGAAGTCGAGCTACTTGTTACCCATCAACCCAATCCTGGCCTGTTATTACAGAGCCATTGTCCCGTAGTTGGCCATGGTTTTCCAGAGGCTCCCTATCTCAGTTCTGGTTCTTGAGTGCTGCCCACGTGAACAGGCTAAAGCGCACCATTGACTGAACCTAATTCAGAGTCAGTTAAGCTTGTCTATGTATTTCGCTGAGAATCTATGGGTCGTCCTTTCAGGAATCTACTGAGCTAGGCTGCTTGAATCTTTCCGTTAATCTGTCTTGTCGTCAATGCTTTGCCCACGCCCAACCGAAATGTCTGTCTCGGATGCGATTCTGTCTGCCATTGGATCTGGCGCAATCAACAGTGCAAACATTTCATTTGACCTGCTCCGTTCAATTGGAATGAAGGACCATGGTCGAGAAATGTGGGATTCTCTTCGCAGAGGAAGGAGCATTCTGGAGACAACTGAGCAGCTAGACCAGTACCTTCACTCCTATGGCCCCATGACCCAAGGCCAGTGGCATGTCCTTCTGAAGGGTATAAACCTGCCAGAAGGTGCGATTCATATTGTTGACTACGGGTGTGGCCAGGGCCTTGCGGGATCTTGTCTTTTGGATCACTATGGCAATGAACTCAGAGAAAGAGTCGATTGTATTGAGTTGATCGAAATCTCTGAAATAGCCCTTGCGAGAGCTCATGCGGTCTATTCCTCCTACTGTCCTGCTGCAGTCATTAAACTGCATAACAAGGGGTTGGATGAAGTGGATCTTTCTGATTCTCAGAAAAGTGATCGAGCCAGCACGTTGCACTTAATGTCAAATGTGCTTGACCTTCATACTTTCAGTTATGAGAGCCTTGCTCGTAAGTTGTTTGTCCGGCGTGGGACGCACCTCATCTTTGCCGTCAGCCCTAAGGGTAATAGCGGGTCGCGACGGGTAGGTGCATTTCATGAGTTTGTAGGCTCTCTAGAAGGAGTAATTGTCCATGATGCACGATTACGTTCTACCAGAGGATATCAGCCTCAAGTCTCCTTGTATATGACCACAGAGGTCTAGGAAGTGAACTTGCTTACGCATCCCGGCCCCAGCTTGCCATTCAATACCCAGCAAGCTGGCATCTCTGAAGCTAAATGGTGCAACAAATTGCAAGGCTACAAGGTACGGATCCGCCACGGCGAGCTGCTTTATATTCAGCACTTCTTTGACATAAAGACTGCCGACAGGGCCGTCGCTTTCTTCCAAGAGGCTCACGGCTTTGACTTTCGCCAAGCGAGCTGGAGAAAGCTTTCTCTTAGTCAGTTTGAATCAATTCGGTTTTTCAACATTAAGTGGAGACAGGATTACATACGGATGTATGGAAGAGAGGTGCCTCTGCCTCGTCTGACCGCTTGGTATGGCGATGCTGGTAAGGTCTACTCATACTCTGGGATCACATCCGTTCCCCACGAATGGAATGATGGGCTTCTTTACCTCAAGACCATGGTTGAAAAGGCTGCTGGTGCCAGTTTCAATAGTGTGCTGCTTAACTGGTACCGTGACGGCCAGGACTGCCTCGGTTGGCATGCTGATGATGAACCGGAGCTAGGCAATCATCCAGTTATTGCCTCTGCCAGTTTTGGAGTATCTAGAGACTTTGTTCTTCGCCTGAACAAAGATCATCAGACTAAGCTTGTTCTTCCTTTGCATCATGGAACTCTGCTTGTTATGATGGGGGATATCCAGCAGCACTGGCAGCATTCTGTTCCAAAAAGAAAGCGCGTGCTAGGATCGAGATTTAATCTGACATTCCGCAAGATATCCGCTTAGTGACTACCAACTGGATTTTTCAGTTGGCCTGAACTCAAATGTCTGAATCCTGCCAATTTTCTTGTGTTACGCAGAGGTGTAATGAAATGCTCTTTGTGTTGTAGTTTCTATTGAGATGCCTAAGGGGTGAATAACAGGCAATTCGAAAAGGAAGTGCCATGAGCATTGCTACTCACTACTCTGGCTGAAGACTGCTATTCTCAAACTTCCAGCAAGCTCTGAAGTGCCTGATCATGACTGTGTTGCGGCGTGCTGCCACCCAGGCGATATTGCCCTGCTGAGTCTTTCGAAACGCAAAACTGATTCATTCTATTGATATGGACCTAGTTTTGTCTTCTGCGCTGATAAACGTATTGTTGACGTGCCTCTATCCGGCGAGTCTTGGCGAGCGCGTCATGCGAAACTCCTCGCTTGGCATCTAAATTAATGGATAATCAACTCGTCCGGATTACAGTTCAAATGCTTAATCCCACAGGGGGGAGGATGTTGTTTGTCGTAGAGCCAGGAACGGATCTTGAGGGGTTGTATCTAACGAATGACTTTTTGACTACCATAGGAGTTAATCCTCATCTTCTGAGGTTTAAGGTTAATGGCACCCCAGCTGGGGGCGATTTTATGCTCATGCCTGAAGATCACATCCAGGTTGAGGCGCAATCGGTTCAGCCTGTGGAAGAAACTGACAATGAGTTAGTTGTCCTCGCTCGAATGAACTGCGAGGATTGGGGCGAGTTTCGCGTGCATGCCGGTGCCAGCTTAGAGGACTTTCTCTTCTCGATCACATTCATCAGTGTTACAACAATTCATCCTGCTGCTCTAGCCATTAAGGTAAACGGCTTGTCAGTCGAGATGTGCTATCGACTGGCTGATGGAGACCGGATCACAGTCGCAGGCGCATCGATGCTCAAAGGGGCGATCTCTGGCCGAGATCTAATTGCAAAGCTTAGAGTAATGGTCGGGCTTCGGCCTGAGCCTTCGCCTGGTGGCGGTAGCCATGGAAAGTGGAAAACTAGTGATGGCAAGACTGTCGTAATTCCAAGAAGGTCATCTGATATTCCTAATGGTACTGTGAAGTCAATTCTTCGGATGGCAGGAGTGGATATGGGGCTAAAGGAATTCTATTCTTGTCGCCCCCGGCCCTTGACCCGATAAGTAATCCACACCGCAGTGGCTTTCTCGAGCCCATGAACAGACTTTTGTCGACGAGCGAGGAGCGTTGAGGCCTCGTCAGCGCTTAGACCCAAGACAAGCTAATTGGATATGCCTTCAGGCTTCCTCTCCTCAACCCCATCATTCGGCCTCGGCCGATAAATCGCCACCCCGATCACATCCTTCACCCTCCCCGCGTAGGCCGCGAAGTTCTCGCTGCGGATCACCCCCGCCCCCTCCGCCGCGTGGATCGCGTTCACCACCCCGTCGCGCTTCTCCAGGAAGCCCACGTGGGTCACATCCAGCCCCGGCACCTTCGTCACCAGCGCGAAGATGTCGCCGTTGCGCAGCGACGGCAGCACCCCCGGCAGGGCCGCCAGCGGGATGTAGGGCTGGTTCAGCACCAGGTCCTTCTCCAGCTCGGTGATGCACTGCTTGTTGCGGGGCAGCTGCATCGGCTTGTAGCTGCTCACGTGGCTGCTCATGAAATTGAGCGTCACCGAGCGCTTGCTGGCCCCCGGCAGGAACGGGGTGAGGTTCACCACGTAGCCGTTGCGCTCGGCCGCGTCGGCCCAGCGGCTGAAGTAATGCTGCCGGCGGCAGTAGTCCACCTCGCCATCCACGTAGCGCAGCCGCCGCACATGCTGGGTGAAGCGCTCCATCCCTTCGTCCAGGGTGTCCACCTTGCGGCTGTTGCTCAGCGCCAGCAGCTGCTCCACGAACAGAAAGCAGTCGAAGTTGGTGAGATCCAGCTGCAGCCGCTCCTTCGGGCCGCCGTCGAGGGAGAACCCCTTGAAGGGATAGTCAAGGAAGCGGCGCGCCAGTTGCACCAGTGCCTGGTTCATCGGCGCCCAGGCGGTGGCATCGATCGCCTCCATCGCCAGCACCCGCGTTTCCCCCACGAACTTCGGCGTGGCATCCCCCAGGGCCACACCCCCCGGCAGGGGAGGCAAGGCGGCCGCCACGCGGGGGCTGGCAGGGGTGGCGTGGCGGAGCAGCAGGTTGGCCGCCGCGAAGCTCGCCGCGGCGGTGATCAGCACCGTCAACACCAGCAGGAGAGTGGGTTTGCGCATCCAGCCGCCACCGCCGCGGCGACCCTACAGCCGCCCTCAGGTGGCGCTGCTCGCCAGCCACTCCCCCAGCCCCACCGCCGGCTGCTGCGGGCTGCTGGTGATCTCGATGATGCGGCCGATCGCCGCCGGGCTCTCCACCGCATCCAGGCACACCCGCGCCACCAGCCGCCGGGGAATGCTGTCGCTCTCCTGCTGGTCGGGCCCGCTGAAGCGGATGCCCTCGGCCTCGATCCCCTCCTCGGTTTCCTTCAGTCCGCCGGGTCGCACCACCGTCCACTCCAGGCCGCTGGCCGCCAGCCAGCGTTCCCCCACCCCCTTCCACACCAGGATCAGCCCGAACAGGTTCAGCGGATGCAGCCAGCGGCCGCTGCACAGCGAACTCACCAGCACCACCCGCGTCACACCGGCGGCTTTGCAAGCGGCGATCTGGGGGCGCATCGCCAGGGCATCCACCTTCAGCGGCCCGGCCAGATCCACCGACGGCCGCGCCCCGGTGGCGATCACCAGGGCGTCGCACCCCTCCAGCGCCGCCCCGAGGGCCTCCGTATCCCCCAGCTCCAGCCGCACCAGCTCCGCCCCCTCCAGCCCCGGCGGCACCTCGGAGCTCGGCCGCAGGATCGCCTTCACCCGCCAGCCCCGGGCCAGGGCCTCCTGCACCACCCGCCAGCCCGTCTTGCCTGAAGCTCCGGTCACGGCGAGGCAGGTCATGGCGGGGGGAAGGGCGCAGCGTTGAGGCCCCATTCTCGGCGGCGGCGGCCGGCCGTGGGGCTTCTGGGTAGGCTGGAGCAATGGCCGAAATGGTTCTCGAAGTCAGCCACCTCAGCGTGCGGCGCGAGGGAGTCACGGCCGTCGATGACGTCAGCTTCCAGTTGCTGGCCGAGTCCGACACGGCCCTTGTCGGCCCCAACGGCGCCGGCAAGAGCACCCTGGTGCAGGCCATCCTCGGAATCCTGCCCCGCCAGGCCGGTGAGGTGCGCTTCCTCGGCTGCAGCCTCGGCAGCCGCGGCCAGCTGCCGCGCGAGCTGCGCGCCCGGCTCGCCTACCTGCCCCAGACCCTCATCCCCCGAGGCCGCTTCCCGCTCACGGTGGCCGAGTTCGTTGGCCTGGGCTGGGATGCGCCGGGCCTGGCCCTGCCCTGGCTGGGCCGCGAGGCCCGCCGCAGCGCCGTCCGCGCCGCCCTGCGCAAGACCCTCTGCGCCGACCTGGCCGATCGCCTGCTCTCCGAACTCTCCGGCGGCCAGCTCAAACGCGTCCTGCTGGCCTCCTGCGTGGTGCGCCCCCGCCGCCTGCTGGTGCTTGATGAGGCCCAGGCCGGCCTCGACGCCCGCGCCGCCGAACAGTTCCACACCCTCCTCTACCAACTGCGCCGCAGCGAGGGCTGGACGATCCTGCAGGTCTCCCATGACCTGGAGATGGTGCGCCGCACCTGCGACGGCGTGCTCTGCCTCAACCGCAGCCTGCGCTGCCACGGCACCCCCGACCACGCCCTCAGCCCCTCCCGGCTCGAGCAGATCTACGGCTTCGGCTTCGTTCCCTACCACCACCGGCACCCTGCTCAGCGGCCCGCGCCCCCGGAAGACGCCCCGCCAGGCTGAGCGGGCACCGCTGCCGCTGGCAGGGGCCGGCCGAAGTCGGTGGGCTGGCGGTAGAGCCAGCGCAGCGTGGCCCGATCCCGCGGGCTGAGCGCCAGCACCGGCCGGGGCCCCGGCACCGCCGCCATCGCATCGGCCGGATCGTCGCTGTGGCCCCACAGCCCGAAGGCATGGCCCAGCTCGTGCAGCGCCGTGGCTTCGGTGGCCTCGGGCCGCTGCCCCGGGCTGATCAGCACCCGCACCTGGGGCTCCAGGATCCAGCCCCCCTGTCGTTCCACCGCCAGCACCTCCAGCTCGGCCCGGCCATGGCTGGCCCGGGTACGGCCCGAGGCCTCCCGGCGCAGGGGCGGTCGGCGCCGCAGGACCCGCACCTGGGCCGCCGCCGGATCCGCCACCCGGGTGATCGCCAGCTCTTGCCGCCAGGTGCCCAGGGCCCGCTCCACTGCGGCAAGCCAGCGCTCGTCCCACATCTGGGCCGGCCCGTCAGTGCCCGCGGGCTCCACCCAGACGCACCAGTGATCGAGGCGGGCCCAGCCGAAGGGGGTCGGCCGCAGCCACTGGCGGTAGTCCGTGGCTCCGGCCGGGGCAGCAGCGGGGGGCGCCGTGGAGGCGATTCGCGGTGTGGCTGCAGGGCGGCTGAGTTCCATGGGCCGGCTGGCCCGGCCGGGGGCACAGGTGGGGCCGGCGGCCGCGGAGGGCTCCGCCAGCGCCGGCAGCCGCAGGGAGGGCGCCAGCAGGGCGGGCAGGCAGCCCCCTAGCACCAGCCGGAGCGGCCAGCGCCGGCCCATCAGCCCGCCAGTCCGACGCCGCGGGCCATCAGGGCCGCCATCAGGGGAATGGCGGCAAAGCCCGCCAGCTCGATGTTCAGCACCCAGCGCAGGCGGTTGGCCAGGGCCTCGCTGACTTTGGGCAGCTCCCCCTTGCGCAGGGGGATCGCCCAGAGGATGTAGGTGATGGTGGGGTACAGGGAAAGGGCGCCCACCGCCAGATAGGTGCCCACCTTCCACCAGAACAGGGGGTTCTCGGTGTAAAAGCTCGAGCCCTGGCCGAAGTACAGCACCCGCAGGATGCCGCTGAGCAGCACCCCCAGGGCGGCCAGGCCGTAGGTCACGTCCGTGATCACCATCAGGACCGCGTCCTTGCGGTCAGGGTCGGGCCGGATCAGGCGCCGCTCCAGTACCAGGGCGCCGAAGCAGACCATGAAGCTCAGGTAGTGGATGTAGGCCACTCCGGCGCTGGAGAGCACCTCGGAGGGGATGGAGAAAAGCCCGGCCATCGGCTGGTGTCAGGTGATCGCCCCGGACGGTAGCGGCTGGCTCCCGGTCGCCGGGAACCCTGGGCGGCTCTGGAAAGAGGAAATCAGAACAAATTATGGAAACAACGGGCGATGCAGGGTGTCGTATGTGGAAGCCGCAACGGAACACTGAAGGCTTTCTGTTCGTTTCAGGAACATCCAGAAACAACCCTAGGTTCGACAGAGCGATTCGGATGCTCCATGGCGAGTTCCCTCAGTGCCTTTCTCGGCGAGATCGGCCGTCACCAGCTGCTTACCCCTGAGCAGGAGCTCACCCTCGGGCGAAAAGTGCAGGCGATGGTGAGCCTCAACGAGCGTTGCGCCCAGGCCGGCGGCAGCGGCCCGGCCTGCGAATTCGATGATCTCGAGAAGCGCACCCTGCGCAACGGGGAGCGTGCAAAACAGCAAATGGTGACAGCCAATCTGCGGCTCGTCGTCAACCTCGCCAAGCGTTATCAAGGCAAGGGCCTCGATCTGCTTGACCTCATCCAGGAAGGAACGATCGGTCTGACCCGCGCGGTCGAGAAGTTCGACCCCACCCGCGGTCACCGATTCAGCACTTATGCCTACTGGTGGATCCGCCAGGGCCTCAACCGGGCCCTCTCCACCCAGAGCCGCACGATCCGGATCCCCGTCAACGTCAACGAGAAACTCACCCGCCTGCGGGCCGCCAAGGCGCGGCACCTCCAGTCCCACGGCTCCTCCCCCAACGCCGCCGAGCTGGCCACCGCCATGGGGTTGCCCGTGGCCGAAGTGGAGGACCTGCTGGGCTGCGAGCTGCGCAGCGTCACCGTGAGCCTGCAGGGGGCCGTGCGCTCCAAGGCCGATCCCTCCGAGCTGGTCGACGTGCTGCCCAGCAACGAACCGGCGCCGATGGAGCGGGCCGAGCAGGCCGAGCGCACCGCCTCGGTCTGGACGCTCCTGGAGAAGTCCAACCTCACCCCCAAGGAACGCACGGTGGTGATGCTGCGCTTCGGTCTCGACGGCAGCCACGAGTGGCGCACCCTGGCCGAGGTGGCGCGCCAGCTGGAGTGCAGCCGCGAGTACTGCCGCCAGGTGGTGCAGCGGGCCCTGCGCAAGCTCCGCAAGACCGGCATCGAGAGCGGCCTGGTCGAGGAGTGAGGGGTGGGGGATCCGCCCCTCGTCCACCCACCTCCAGCGCCCGCAGAATGACGTCACGCCCTTCCTGTGGCGTGTCCCTCCTCCCGAGCAGATCGCCATGGCTGGTGCCCCTTCGGCCACTGCCTTCGCTGACCAGGACACCCCTCACCAGAGGGGCGCCGGCCACGACCCCGTCGACGCCGAGGTGCTCGAGAGTTCGGTGGTCGACGAGGCCCTGCTGGTGCGGCTGCTGCGCCGCGCCGGCCGCACCATCGCCCGCCCCGCCTTCGAGTGCCTGGAGCTGCTGCTCGATGGCGCCACGCCGCCCCAGGTGCGGCTGACCGTCCTGGCGGCCCTCACCTACCTGCTGCTGCCCCTGGATGTGATCCCCGATTTCATCCCGGCGGCCGGCTTCAGTGACGACATGGTGGCTCTCACCGCCCTTCTGGGGCTGTGCGGCACCCATCGCACCCCGGCGATCCGCGCCCGGGCCCAGAGCCGGCTCGACCGCTGGTTTCCCCTGCCCCGCCGGCAGGGGTAGGGTCCGGCGATGCCCGCCTCCGCCCCCACCCTCAGCCCGGAGCAGCTCGACGAGCTGCAGAGCCTCCTCAAGGACTGGCTGCGCCTCAGTGGCCGCACCCAGTCCGACCTGCGGCGGGCCCTGCGGGCCGGTTCGATCCGCATGCCGGTGCTGATCGACGAACTGCATCGCACCTACTGCCGCGAGGGGGCGGCCGGTCTGGCGGAACGGCTCTGTGCCATCGAGGCCGGTTGGCTCTGCGAGGAGCCCGGCGGCGCTGCGGACCCCGCTGGAGACGATGGCCTGCTCCAGGATTCGATGGGACAGCTCGACCTGCTGCTGCAGGAGATCCGGGCGGACGGCGGGGCCTGAACGGCCTGGCGATCCGTGCTGGCGGGCCAGGCGACCAGCCTCCAGAGTGGGGGCTGAACGATCCTGCGGCCCCTGCCGACGCCCACCGCCATGAACGCCTCCGCCGTCTCCCTCCGCGTCCTTCCCTGGTCCATGGGGGCCGCCGCCGCCCTGGTCAGTGGTCTCTGTTTCTCCCCCGCGGCCCAGGCCCAGGTGGAGTCCTTCATGCTCAAGCGCGGTGGCAATGTGGGCCCGGAAACCCAGATCAAGCCCACCAACTGCGTCACCGGGCCGGACGGCTCCATCACCTGCGACACGGTGATCGAGAATCCCCCCAGTGACACACCGGCCCAGCCGAACTTCCAGCCCTTCAAGAACTGATGCGACGTCTGCAGCGGATTTTCCAGGACAGGCCCTTCCTCCACCTGATCGACCGGGGTGAGCGCCTAGTGGCCAAGCTCCTGGCCGTGATGCTGTTCCTGGTCCTGGTGGTGGCCGCCCTCAAGTTCTCCGTTGAACTGCTCTTCCAGCTGGTCGATCCCGCCGTGCGCTGGGAGGGGGAGGGGCTCATCGCCGTGCTGGGTGATCTGCTCAACCTGCTGATCGCCATCGAGGTCCTGCAGAACATCACCTCCTACCTGCGCCGCCATGTGGTGCAGATCGAGTTGGTGCTGCTCACGGCGATCACCGCCGTGGCACGGAAGGTGATCGTGCTTCCTCCGAATGCCGAGAACAAGCCGATGCTGGTGGTGGGCCTGGGGGTGGCGGTGCTGTGCCTGGCGGCCGCCTTCTGGATGGTGCGCCAGATCAATGAGCGGGAGGCGAATGAGCGGGAGGTCAGGGAACGGGAAGAGCTGGCCAGAACAGGGCCAGCCAGATCGTTCCAGGCGGCGGGTCACTCGCCAGCAGTCGGTGCCGACGGCCCGCACTGATCAGCAGGGCATCACCGCAGGCGAGGGCACGGGGTTCGGCCTCATCGTTGAACTGCAGCCGGGCACTCCCCTGCAGCAGCAGCACCCATTCATGCTCCCTCTGGTCGTACCAGAAGCCGTCGGGGCTGCGGGCGTTGCAGGAGTGGATCCGCTCCAGACGCAGCTGGGGGGTCTGCAGCAGGACGGTGGTGAGCTCCTCCCCGTCGGCGGGGCAGGGGCCCCGCACCAGGGAGGCCCCGCCATCCGCCACGTCGGCCGCGGGCCCCTCTTCCGGCGGCGTCTCCCCCCAGCGGCGGCCGATCTCGAAGCCGCGGGAGCGGGCCAGGGCCACCACCTGATGGTGGTCACCGCAGTCCCGCAGGGCCTGGCGCAGGGCGGGGTCGGCCTCGCTCAGGGCCACGAAGGCCTGGAGCTGGCGCACTTTGTCCAGGAACTGCTGCAGCTGGGCTTCGGCCATCGGGCGCAGGACAGGTGTCAGAGCAGATCCTTGCCCATCCGCCAGCGCAGGAACGCCACGCCGCCGAGCGTCACCATCTCCTCGGCGTCCACCACCCAGCCCCGCCGCTCCAGCAGCGGCCGGGAGAGCTGGCTGGCCTCGGTGCGCAGGCGAGCCACCCCCCGGGAGCGGGCGTGCCGTTCCAGGGCCTCCAGCAGGGCGCTGGCCCTGCCCTGGCGACTCGAGCGGCCCCGGCAATAGAGCAGGGCGAGCCGGTCGACGGGATCGAGAAGGGCAAACGCCTCGATGATCGTGTCGTCATTGAGGGTGGTGCTCACCAACCCATGGCCGCGCAGCAATGACGACCGGAAGGCATCATTGCGACCGGCCTGTTGCGACCAGGCCTCGATCTGTGACGGGCTGTAGAGGTTCCCGGCCTGGCTGATGACCGCTTCGTGATATACGGCGATCAGCTGCTGGCAATCATCGGGACGGAGCGGACGGATCGGCAGCATCGAGGCGGTGGTTGTGCATTGACGGAGGCCGCTATCGGCGGAAGGCAGATCGCGCTGGTGTATGTTTTACATCTAACCTCACAACAGCCTCCACCTACATCCCATGCTGACTGGATCGGAATTGCTGGCCAAGGTCAAGGAGCTCGGCGATGTCGGCAAGTCCGAGATCGTTCGGGCCTGTGGCTATGTTTCCACCAAGAAGGATGGCGCTGAGCGCCTGAACTTCACCGCCTTCTACGAGGCCCTGCTCGAAGCCAAGGGTGTCGAGTTCGGTGCGGCCGGCAAGGTGGGCAAGGGCGGGCGCAAGCTCAGCTACGTGGCCACGGTGCAGGGCAACGGCAACCTGCTCATCGGCAAGGCCTACACCGCCATGCTGGATCTCAAGCCAGGCGATGAGTTCGAGATCAAGTTGGGCCGCAAGCAGATCCGCCTGATCCCCGCCGGCAGCGCCGACGACGAGGATTGATCATCTGGGGTCGTCTGGTGTCGTTTCTGGTGGCCCTGTTGCTGTTGGGCCTGTTCATGCCTTCGGCCGCCCTCGGTTTTCCCAGGGCGGCCTTCGCTGTGTCACCGCCCCTGTCCGCATCCCCCCCTCCTGAGTCGGAGGCCATCGGCGGCAGCGTCCTTCAGGTGAGCGTTCTCGAGGCGGGCGGCTCCCTGTTTCAGGCCCATTGCGCAGGCTGCCATCTCCAGGGGGGCAACATCATCCGCCGTGGCAAGACCCTCAAACTGGGGGCCCTGGAGCGCAACGGCGTCGCCTCCCCGGACGCCATCGCCGCCATCGCCGCCGGTGGTACCGGCCAGATGGGTGGCTATGCCCAGTCCCTGGGCGAGGGCGGGCCGGAGGCGGTGGCGGCCTGGGTGTGGCAGCAGGCCCTGGACGGCTGGCCCCGGGCCTGATCCCCCGCAGGCTCAGAAGGCCTGGATCCACGGGTGGACCTCCACGGCGGTCCAGATGTCTTGTCGCCAGTAGATGTCACCCTTGACGAGGCTCTCCACCGTCTCCCGGTCGTCGGCCTCGTAGAGGCCGAACACGAAGCGGGTGTCGGCCGTGGGCCCCAGGGTGAGCAGCACGCCCTCCTCCTTCTGACGCTTCAGTCCGGCCAGATGCTCCTCCCGGAAAGGGGTGCGGCGCTCGAGCACATCGGCGCAGTAGGTGCCCCAGAGGACGAATTTCATGGGCGAACGGCGGCGGCCGCCGGGTCGGGAGTGAACGCCCCTCAGCCTTTCATCTCCCGCGCCCTTCGCCGTTCTTCTGAAACACCAGCAGCCGGTTGTTGGCCGGCATCGCCGCATCGGCCTCTAGCTGCAGCCCCAGGGCGGCGGCCTCACGCTGGATCGCCTCGGCGTCGCGCACCCCCATGGCCGGATCCAGATCGCGCAGGTGGGCGTTGAAGGCCTCGTTGCTGGCGGCGGTGTGGCGCTCGCCATAGCGGAACGGCCCGTAGATCAGCAGCAGGCCGTCAGCGGCCAGCACCCGGGCGCTGCCGCCCAGCAGCTGGGGCACCGCCGCCGCCGGCATGATGTGCAGCGTGTTGGCCGTGAACACCGCCTCGAAGGGGCCCGCGGGCCAGTGGGGCTGGGTCACATCCAGCACCAGCGGTGGCGCCACCTGCGCCCCCGCGGCCAGGCCCTCCCCGCCCTCCAGGCGGATGCGTGCCGCCAGGCCGGCCAGGGCCTCCTGGCGCTCGCTTGGCTGCCAGCGGACCCCCGGCAGATGGCGGGCCATGTGGATGGCGTGCTGGCCGCTGCCCGAGCCCACCTCCAGCACCCGGGCGCCGGGGGCCAGCCAGCGGCGCAGCAGCGTCAGGATCGGCTCCTTGTTGCGCAGGCAGGCGGGCGAGAACGGCAGGGCATCGGCTTCCATCGGCCCATCATGGGGGGAGATGCCCCATGGCCATGCCTGTCCCGTCGCTGATCGCCGTCCTGCTGCTGGTGCTGGCCCTGGGCGCCTGCGCTCCTGCTCTCTGAGGGCGGCTCAGAGCGGCTGGTCGAGGGCCGTGCGCAGCTCGGCGACGAAGGCGCCGGCATCGGCGGCCACATCGGCGCCGCTCCGGTGGGCCTCGGCCATGCGCCGGACCAGGGCGCTGCCCACGATGGCGCCATCGGCGCCCCAGCGGCGCACCTGGAAGGCCTGCTCGCCGGTGGCGATGCCGAAGCCCACTGCCACCGGTGTGGGTCCCAGCTCTCGCAGCCGCCCCACCAGGGGGCCCACCCGGTTTTCCAGGCTGGTGCGCACCCCCGTCACCCCGGTGACGCTCACGAGGTAGGTGAAGCCGCGGCTGGCGGCATGGATGCGGGCCATGCGCTCGGCCGGGGTGTTGGGCGCCACCAGCAGCACCAGGTCCAGGTCGTGGCCGGCGGCGATGGCGGAGAGCTTCTGGGCCTCCTCCAGGGGCAGATCGGGCACCACCAGCCCGGCGGCCCCAGCGGCGGCCGCCTCGCGGCAGAAGGTGTCCATGCCCCGGTTGAGCAGGGGGTTGCTGTAGGTGAACAGCACCACCGGCACGGTGAGCCGGCCCCGCAGGGAGGCCAGCATCTCCAGCACCCGGCCGGGCGTGGTGCCGGCCGCCAGGGCGCGGCTGGCGGCGGCCTGGATCACCGGGCCGTCGGCAAGGGGATCGCTGTAGGGGATGCCCAGCTCGATCAGGTCGGCGCCGGCGGCCTGCAGGGCCAGCAGGCTCGCGGCCGTGACCGAGAGATCGGGATCGCCCGCCATCAGGAAGGGCATCAGGGCGCAGCGCCCCTGGGCCCGCAGGGCGGTGAAGCGTTCCTGGATCAGGGTGGGGGCGGTGCTGGGGCCGGCGGTGGCGGCGACGCTCATCGGGCCGGAGGGCAGGACGGTGCTCCTGAGCCTATGGGGTCGTCCGTGGGCCGCTGGGGGGCTCACATCTCGGCATCGGCCTGGAGCTGCCCCACCTCGGCCAGCAGCTTCGCCTGCTCCTCGGGGCTCATGGCGTCGAACTTGCGCTGGAGCTCCTCGTCGGTCACGGCGTCGTAGGCGGCCCGGTAACGGCGCCGCTGCTCCATGTAGGTCATCTTGCCGCCCACCACCCGCAGCAGGTAGCTGGCGGTCCAGCCCAGCACCACCAGCATGAGCAGCGCCGAGGCGGCGATGCCGGGGGAGAAGCCCTCCAGGCCGCTGGAGCGGAACACCCAGTAACCACCGCCGCCGATGGCGAAGACCACCAGGCCCAGCAGGATTGCCTGTGCGCGGGTCACGGCTCAGGCCTCGCCCTGGCCCGCCATGCGCAGGTTGAGGAAGGGGGCGAACAGGATCAGCCCGGGAAAGAACAGGAACACCAGCCCGTAGATGGCAGTGCGCTCGATCTTGCCCATCACGTACCAGCGCTTGTGCATCCACCAGTAGAGGGCCAGGGGCACCACCAGCAGGTAGGCGCCGGCCAGGGCCAGGTAGGCACCGATCACCAGGAGGGTGTCGAGCGGCAGGCTGCTCAGGGCCACCGGGGATGTCGCGAAGTGGGGCGAATCTAGGATCTCCCCACGGGGGCATGGCGAAACTGGTAGACGCAGCGGACTTAAAATCCGCAGGCCGCAAGGCTGTGGGGGTTCAAGTCCCCCTGCCCCCATCGCTGAAAAGCCTTGCGGCACAATGATCCTGAACAGTCCTAAGAGCCGGGACCCGATTTCCAGTTAGGCATGGCTTAGGCACGTTTGGGCACAAAAGGGGCCAAACTAGGCACGGTTTTAGGCACGGTCGCCATGCCCTCAAGGGACCCGTATCTGACCCGTGTCAACCGGGCTCTCAGGGACCTGGGCTGCGCGGTGGCGATTGAGGTCACACCTTCAGGCAAGCGGATGCGCCTCAGGAGCACGCTTCCCTTCCCCGACGGCTCCTGGAAACAGCACCGCATCAGCACCCCGATCGCCTATCCCTCAGGGGTGGAGCAGGCCCGCAAGCTCGCCGAGGAGCTCGGCCGCGATATCGAGCTCCATCGGATGGGGCTGGATCCCTTCCCCTTCGATCGGTGGTTCGCTGGCCCCCACAAGAGCGCTGGGGATGCCGGGGACGCGATCAGCGGGGTGGAGGCGATCCGCCGCACCGAGCAATGGTGGAACCAGCAGCGCCGGCGGGGGGTTAGTGCCCCGGTTTCCTGGGCCACCGACTACGCCTCTCCCCTCAAGCCACTCCTGTCTTTGGAAAAGATTGACCTGACAGTCCTGACGGCTCTGGTCGAGAGCAAGGCAGTGGGGAGCCGCAACCGGCGTCGGGCTTCGATCGCTGCCGTGGCGGTGGCCCGTGCGATCGAGTTGGGGCCGGACGCGGTTCTGAAGCTGAAGGATCTCGGCAAGGGGTACACCCCCCAGAAGGATGCCGCCCCGCGTGAGCTGCCCTCTGAAGTGGTGATTGTTGAGGTGATCGATGCGTTGCCGGCCGACTGGCAGTGGGTTGCCGGCATCTGCGCCACATATGGAACCCGCCCCCATGAAGCGCTGATGAAGTCCCAAGTGCTATCCAATGGCCTCGTAGCGATCGTGGGGGGAAAGACCGGAGCCCGCCAGGGGCTGCCACTCCCGAAGGCATGGATCGATCGCTGGTCGCTTGACTGCAGGCGCCTCCCCGGCATCAGCCTCGATCGGGACCACCGGACGGTAGGAGCACAGCTCGGTGTCGCGTTGCGCCGCTTCGGGGCTCCGTTCAAGGCGTACGACCTGCGGCATGCCTGGGCGGTGCGGGCGATTCACAACCCCCAGATCAGCCCGTCACTGGCGGCCAAGAGCCTCGGTCATTCCCTGATGGTGCACACATCTCTGTATCAGCGGTGGTTCGACAGCGCCTCGATGGCGTCACTTGTTGCGCAGATGTGAGGCGAAGCCCTCCACGTCCACGTAAAGCGTCCTGCGCTTGCCGGTGTCGCCGGTGGTGGCGCTCACGAACTGGGGCGGGATGCGACCACGGTCGATAGCCGCGCGCAAGGCACGGGAGCTGGGGAAGTGCAGGGCCCTTGCGGCCTCTGCCAGGGGGAGCCAGGGGCTGCTGCTGAGTCTGGGCTTGAGCTCCAGACGCGCCTGAATCAGATTCAGCTGTGCACTGATCAGATCGAACAGCTGCTTGGTGTCGTCTGTGGCTGTCGGAGAAGAACGCATGGCAGATGAGATGGCACAGACATATTTGAGACCATTGGATTAACGAATGGAGGCAATCAAACCGTGCAAACCGTGCAGGTTCAGAAGGAATGCACGGTTTGCACGGTTTAAGGGTGCACATCTTGGCTCAGTCCCGGTTCAAATGAGGACGCCAAAGTGCAACGCGCCTGGCCCCACTCCCAACCACCTTGTTGCATCCGATCATGTCAAAGCGAGAGCTCCTTCATGCACATGAACTGCTTACAGCAAGGTGCTACCTGACGGGGAAAGGTGGCATGAAGGCCACCGACTATCGATTGAAGTGTGCGGCAGCTGGGATCTTGGTTGCAGCCAAGTCTGGAGTCCAGGCCATTATCTGCGTAGCGGTGACACTGTTGCTAACAGGTGCCGCAGGCGGTCTCATCACTTACATCAGGTGGGCGAAGCACGGCGCTGCCCCCTACGGATTGGTGGATTGCTGGATCAGCGACTCAGACTGCGCTGGCGATAATGGCTTTGATCCAATGCGTTATCGGCATGTCATATCACTGGCGCCTAGGTGGAGCCGGTCGCGACCGCCGGTTGGACCGACACCATTCATCAAGGGCGCTGAAGGTTCCGCTACCGCAGGTGTCCGCTGATGAACGACCTCATCCAAATCAACGTGGCTGGACCGGACACCTCCACGGGGCGACCCTGTACTAGCTCAAAGAAGCACAAAGGGAATGGCAATGGCCAGAACGGTGTAAGAGACAACAAGGCCAAGAGCTTTGTCCAGGGCTGGAAAGACATCGCGGTGGCCGTGCGGGCAGATGAGCCGGCAAAGAAAGCGAAGAGGCGCAAACCGGCTGACTGCAACGACCGGATCGATCTCCCGAAAGGCGTTGCCTCCCAGCAGGTGGGCAAGGAAATGCAGCCTGCCGCAGTGGTGCCCGCTGTCTTGGATGTGCCGTTGGGAGCTGCCGCCCGAGCGAAACTAAAAATGAAAGAGCGTCTCAGCACGGAGCTTTACATCCGCACCGAGGAAGCGTTGCGCCACATCAAGTTACTGGGTCTGAGACATGACGAGGTCCGGTTCCGAACGGTGCCTGTAAACCCAAAAGACGTCTACTTGTGCCGCAGCTTCAAAGGTAAGGAGGGCGAACGAGATGTGGGGGACACCATCAAACTAGCGTTGGTGCCACGCGTGCTATTGGGGGCTGCTGCCTTTGTATTGCCGAATCCCGGCGGCAACAAGAAGGCCGATATCACCGAGGTCAGATCAATCAGGGCTGAGTGGGACGACCAGCCGATTGAGTGGCAGATCAGGGCTTGGGAGGTGCTGGGCCTGCCAGAGCCCACTTTTCAAGTAGCCACCGGTGGGAAGAGCGTCCACAGCTACTGGGTGCTCAGAGAAGGGGTGGAGCCGATCCGCGGGGAGCTGGCGGCTCGCCGGGTGTTGAAACTGGCGTGCGATAAAGGCTTCCCTTCGGACCCAGCGGTGGTTGGCAGGTCGCAGCCGATGCGGTTGGCTGGATCGCTCTACATCGCCAAGCCTGCGAAGAAGGGGGAGCCGGTTAACCCGCTGGCTGGCAAGGCCATTGGCTATGCCCAGATTCTGGATGGAGCGGACGAGAAGCGTCGTTACTCGATTGAGGAGCTTGAGGCGGTTCTGCCGAAGCTCACCAAGGTCGAGTCCGAGGCGGTGGGCCGGGTACGCGCCGCTGAAGGTGACGTGTCGCACTCAGGCGAGGAAGATCCCTGCCCGATCTGTGGGCGGGATTCCGACGCCGATTGCACGATCTTCGACAACACCGATGGGGTGGTGGTGGTGGTGTGTTATCGCGGGAAAAGCTTCAGCCCGCCGACGGATCTGACCTTGGGCGATGTGATCGAAGGGAAGGTGGATCCTTCGACTCGATGGGCGTACACGGGGGAATCAGCCATGGGGAGTTTTGGGCGTCCGGCAGCGAAGTTTAAGCAGGTGGGGCCGGAGGTGGCGCTGCACAATGCCAAGCAGGAGCAGCAGGCTCTGACCGAGGCACTGGCTTCACCACGGCCGCAACAGGATGCTGGGGCCGTGGCTTCCCCTCCAGAGGAGGCACCCACTCAAGTGGAGGCTCCCGCTCTGGTGGTCACCGGCAACCCTTACATTGACTGGGAGACGGCGGTGTTCTGGGCAGAGAGCGAAGAGGAGCGGGCTGCCCTGATGGCCGAAGGGTTCGCCATCGCTGAAAGGATGGAGGGCAAGGACATCAAGGGCCGGACGGTGTTCCTGTGCTGGAGCAGTCGGGCAATGGTGAAGGTGCCAAAGGTACTGAAAGATTTGGCGTTGAAGATTGCTCGGGTTGGTGGGAACCCCCGGCTGATCCACCTTCCCTGTGAGGTACCGCAAGCGCGGGGTGGGTTGGACCCCGAAATTAGCGCGAACACTCTACTCACTTTTCTTCAGCGACATGGGCGCGAAGCGCTAGTGCTGCTAGCGGATCGAGCAAAGAAGTGCTGCAAATGGGATCAGGAGGCAAAGAAGTGGTCGTGGGAATGGTCACACGACAAGCAGGTGGCAACTATTCAGGCCATCATCGCGTGGTCCGTGTTTAAGGAGCATTACGTCGTTGAGGGAGCTGAGGAGCGCCTCTATGAATGGGAGGGAACCCGCTGGCTGCCGTTGCCTGGGAAAGCGAGCACGGCGATCGAGCAGCCTCTCCAGCGTTGGGTTGCGGCGATGCAATGGCGCTCCGAGCTGAGCCTTGGCAGCAAGGCGATCCCGGCCCTGATCGCCGAGTTGCGCGATCACCCGAGGCGGCGGGCACTGTCCCTTGATCCAGTGGTTCAGCACGGCGTGCTGCCCATGCGGAATGGGGTTGTCCGGTTGTCGGATGGGGAGCTGCTGCCCCATGACCGGAAATACGGCAACACCTGGGTGCTGCCATACGAGTTCAGGCCGGATGAGTTGCCCGTGAAGACTCTCGCTTGTATCAACCGGTTGCTTCCAAAGCCGCATCATCAGCGGTTGTTTCGGGCGGCTTGCGCAAACGCGCTACGGCGTCTGGGGGCCAAGGGCTTCGTGGAGTTGACCGGTGTTGGTGACTCCGGTAAGTCGGCGTTGGCGAGGCTGGTGGAAGCACTGGTTGGTAAGGAATGTACGGCCAGCAGTCAGCTCCATCTAATGGAAGACAAGAACCAGCGATTCGAAACTCTCAAAGCGCGTGGGGCGGCGCTGCTGCTGTTTGCGGAGTGCCAGGACTATGCAGGCCCGCTGGAGCGGCTTAAAGCCTTCACCGGTGGAGACACCATCGTTGCTGAACGCAAGAACTCGACCGAGCGGTTTGACTTCACCTTCCGCGGCTTGGTCATGCTGGTGGGGAACTCAGCGGTCAAGGCGAAGGACGACTCGTCGGCGGTGTTCAACCGACGGAGGAGTATCCACCTCGATCAGGCCGTGCCTTTAGCAGAGCGGAGGGACATGCTCTCCTGGCGGGTTGATCACTGGGAAGGCGAACTGGCGGACGAACTGGGAGCATTCGTGGCCTGGATATTGGCCATGGATCCTCAGGAGGCCAAGGAGGCCATGGAGGAAACCGGAGGGTTGGCCCATCTCGATGACCTCCTCGATGCGCAGTTGACAAACCCGCTTGCGGAGTGGGCGGAGCAGCATCTGATTTTCGATGACACCCTTGATGAGGACAGCAAGTACCATCAGCTCAAGATCGGCACCATGTCCCCAGGTGAGGAATACGAGCTCGATGCAGAAAAATTCAAGCTTTATAAGTTCGCTTACCCCTCCTACCGCGACTGGATGGCGGCTAACGGCTTGAAGGGGAACGAGCTGTCGCTGAGACGGTTCAAATCCTCGCTGGTGGGGTTGTTGCGCGATCAATTGGGGCTGCCGCTGCCAGCGGGTCTGATGACCCAGCCCCCGTACAGGACTCGGGATGGGGCGCGGATCCCGATGCTAAGGATGCGGATCAGAAGTGCGGACACTGAGATCCCTGGATTGATCCGATTTGCACTTCAGCGGAACCTCGGTGGCCGTTCGTTGGCATCGTGACGGCGGCCGAAGGCGTTGAGTGCAGGGGGGCAGTCGTGCCGTGGGTTGTGACGGATCTCGGCAAGGCGTGACAGGCAGGTGACAGATCCGTGATGTCAAGAACCCAGTTGTACCAGTGGGTGTGGTGCATGTTACGGATTTTGCCAACTCGATTCGCTCCATCCACAGAGGGGGGCTTACTCCTTGCTTACCCCTTTCTCTGTATCTTTCCTTCCAGGGAAAAATCTCAATAGAAGAAAAGCATCACATCCATCACACCCCATGGTAATACTGGATTCTTGACGTCACCGATCCGTCACGCGCCCGTCACCATCCAAACGATGCATCACGGGCTACGCCCCCCGCGCTGGTGTGAGGGGGGTGCCGGCGCGCGTGAAGGTGCCTGGTCGCCCTGCCCCCCTGTCGAGCGTTTCGGCGTCAAGCCCTTGGCCCGCCCTGCCCCTGTCTGAATGCCGCCGGTGAGTAAAGGAGCGAATCCCCTATCGCCCCGGCAAAGGCTCACGGTACGGCTTCCCCCTAGCGATGGCTGCAAGAGGCGGTGCCGTGTGCCCTGGCCATGGGTGGACGTGGCTGCTGCCGCACCGGTCTGCATTGGTAGCGTTGCGCCTCCTCCCGAACGACGTCCCTGCGATGCCCATGGTGCGGAGAGGATCACACCTGGTCTGTAATGCCTAATGGCCTCGATCTACCACATCGGTTCGAGTCCTTCGAGCGCCGATCCTGTGGCAACACACTGCATGCAGTGCTGGCTCCTGGCTTCCTGCACCCGCTAGTAGAGGAAAACGTGGCTGAGTTGCCGCCGGTGATGTAAGGGGGGATTTGGCATTATCAGCGCCCGAAGAGGCGCAGGCCGACTATCAGACTCGATCGGGCGTGGACTTCTGTGGCAGGCCATTATGGGGTAGACTGTTAGTGTCAGATTCGGAGTTTATACTTAGTCAGTAAGCGGCTGGAGCCAAGCATGTCCTCAGCAATCGGCTCTCCCACCCACTCATCACCCTGGTCGACCAGTGGGCTGAAGCGGTGAGCCGAAGCAGGTTGAACGAGATGGCGCTGCGGGATGTTACCGCCGTTGGAAGGCCCGCCAAACCTGATGAAATCCAACTTGAATTGAAGCTGCTGTGACCTCATCCACCCTGAAACCCAGGCAAAGGAAGGCCGTGTTGATGACGGCAGAGGGTATGCAGCTCCGCCAAATCGCGCAGGAGCTGAACATTGGCTACACGACGCTGCTCTCATGGGGGCGGAACCCTGCGTATGTCAGCGCGGTGAATGAAGCGCTGCAGCAACTGGAGTCAGAGGCAACCAAGGAGTTGCAGCAGGGGTATGGCGATGCGGTCAAGAAGGCTAGAGAACTGCTGTCCTCTCAGTCTGAATCGATTGCTCTAGGCGCCGCAAAGCTGATTCTCAATACCATGAATCATGTTGTTGAGCGACGTGAATCTGCTGCCCGGTGGGCAGAGATGTCAGAGCAGATGGAGACCATGGAGAAGCGGCTGGCCATGATTGAGTTCATGCCCTCGGCGCATGACGTCGACCCAGCCCAAGGATCGATAGAAGCGAGTAGCACTCCCAAGCGGCCCTAGAAAACCGCTCCCAGTGCTGCTTGTTGGGTCATCCACATACGTTTCAAGATAGGTCGCTCGTTGTCTGCACGTCGCCACGGGATGGCTGGGCACATGCTTCTGCCGCGAGCCCTGTGTCCTTTCATCGATCGCTGTTCATGTGAGGAGAAGCCGGAGCGATCGAGGCCGCGGCGTGCAACACCACGCCCACTCGATAATGAGTGCTCTGATCGCGCTTGGCATAACGACTAACACTCGACATACATTTTCTAATTGATGTATGTCTAGCGCTACGTTCCAGTCATCATTCAGCAGCTCAACCTACGCGCAGTTCACAGTCACCTAGCCCTCCTCAATCACTTGACTTATCCGCCACTTACCCCCTATGTTGTTTTCAACCGATGAGACAGGACTGCGCCGCAGTCGCTCACCCTCACCGGTCAGGCTTACAGCCCTGATGCTGAGAGCCGAATAGCCTAATCCCTCTTCACTACATCAGCGCAACATGCGCCCCACGCTTATGCAGCATTGCTAGCGGCCGACCCGGCTGCGCCATGACATAGAAACGCTCCCCCAATGTTGTACGGATCCGCAGTCTTCACCGGCTGCTGTGACGTCAACCGGTAGGTGCAGACGAGTCGCCTGACGGTATCCAGTCCGCTCAGCGCAGGGCATGCGGCCCAGTAGAGACACTCGTTCGGCCAAACGACGGAGGGGTTTAGCGGGAGGACGAGGGCAGCTATAGCCCGAGGACGGATCGAGCCGGTGCGCACCTTTGTGCGGGTCAACAGGCTTCCCGTGACTAAGTCTCCCCAGCGTAGCGCCAACACTCAACAGGCGCCCATAGATGCGCAGGACAGTATCAATAGTCGCTAAGACTTCCTCCTGCGGGGCCTTGCGGCCCTGACGCGCTACGCCCTTCCTATGCCCATTGGGGCCCGGTGTAGTCGTCGCAGCGAGATCGAGCACGATCTCCATTCCTCTCCCCATCTTCCCAAGGATGGTTAACCAGGGATGCGGTGCAAAACCGGCTTCCAGTCTCCGGATGGGACTGAAATGAAGGGCAAAAACACCCGACGAAATCCATCCACCTCCCCAATCCACCTGCATGCAGTCCAGACCTCTTGGAGGTCTCTGCGTAGCAGGCAAGGCGCAGCGAGCGCCCCCCTGTGTCCCTACCAGGGGGCGCTTCGCTGTTAGGCGGTTCAAGTCCGCCTGGATTGGTTCGCCCCGCCGCAGAGCGGGGCTTCTTTGTGTCCCTCTGACGCTGTGACTTTCATGCCTTCCCCCAGCTGCTACCTGCCAGATCCCCCCCTGTGTCCCCCCGAGCCCGTCTTCCTGAGCAAGAGCGAGCGGGATGCCCGCCATCCCTCCCTGGTGAGCTACCTGCTGCCCACCCACTGGGCCTGCTACTTCATCAACGACGACCCCTCCGGTCTGGAAGACGACGAGATCGCTGCCGCAGATGCCTGGTGGGCGGAGACCTTCTCCTCCCGTTCCGCCAGCTGCGTCGATGCCGATGAGGAGTACGGCTACGCCAGGCACCACGACGCTGCCGGCTACTGCCTGGCAACCGACTGCACGATCTACCGCTTCCTGCTGACGGCTTCGCAGGCTG
The DNA here is from genome assembly GCF_000316515.1 of Cyanobium gracile PCC 6307. Taxonomy (NCBI): domain Bacteria; kingdom Bacillati; phylum Cyanobacteriota; class Cyanophyceae; order Synechococcales; family Prochlorococcaceae; genus Cyanobium; species Cyanobium gracile. The sequence goes on from NC_019675.1 coordinate 3,256,041, forward strand.
TGGCTCTCCCCGTTGGGGCTCCGGCGCCGCCGGCGCAGCCATGAGCGGCTACTGCAAAGTCCGCTTCCGCTGTGCCAGCAGCGGCGTCGCCACCGCCGGCCTGGTCCTACCGGCTGACCGCCTCCGAGGCGCCTCCTACTCCAGCCTCTCCCGCTACTTCCCGGCCGGTGCCTTTGCCCGCATCCGTTCCCCCTGGCTGGATGTCTCCCCGCCGTTCGATGAGGCGGCCGAGGCCCTGCGCTTCTGCTTCCCCGAGAACGGGCCATGGCCTTCGGCTGGTTAACCAACTGCCTCCACCACGCCCCCCTTACTGCCTGCAACGCAGGCTTTTTTCATGCACTTCAACAGCCAGGTCACGATCCGCCTGCCCGATGGATCCCTCTTCCCTCCGATCGGCCTCCTCCACGAAGACGACGACGTCCTCTCCGGGCTCCTGTTCCTCCAGAGCATGGGCCGCCAAATGGCGTGGCATCGCAACGGAGAGCTCAGCGGCCTCCAGCTCCAGGTCACCGCTCCCCCCGAGACCGTCAGCAGCGCAGCCGTCATCGACAGGGCCATCAGCGGCGCAGCCGCCAGCACCGAGGACCTGGAAGAGGTCTTCTCCTTCCTCGATTCCCCCGCCTGCTGCCCCAACAGCGCCCACAAGCCATGAATGTCACCGTGCTGACAGGGACTGTCCCTCTGCCGGTGCAGCTCACCTTCTTCGGCTGCGGAGCCATCCGCGCGGAAGTTCTCCTGCTGGTCTCCGCCGTCTCCCCCCGCTGGGAGGAGGAGTCCGCCGGCGGCTTCTCCCTGCTCGTTGAGGTCTGGGGGAAGCAGGCCCAGGAGCTCAGCGACAACGCCACCCCCGGCATGCGTCTGGCGGCCTCGGGGCGCCTCTGTGGCAACCACTGCGGCATCCGCCTGGTGGCCGATCGGATCCACTTGCCGCTCAAACCACCTGAGAGCTGATCCGTTCAAACGGGCGGGCGGGTGTGAGCCCCGCCCCAGCAGTTGCCGGTCTCCCTGTGAGGCCGGCTTTTTTGTCCTCTCTGGCGGCGTCATACCTGCCGCTGCGATTTCCCATGTCCCATCAATTCAGCTCTGGCGTGTTCCTGCACAGCCAGCCCGCCTGGCACCGCCTAGGCCTGGTCCTGGATGGCACCCTGCCGGCCCGTGAGGCGTTCCGCCTCGGTGGCGCCGACTTCCATCTCGCCAGCCGCCCCATCTACGACGCCGACATGCGTCCGATCGACGGGTACCAGGCGATCTGCCGTACCGACACCGGCGCCGCCCTCTCGGTGATGAACAGCACCTACGAGATCGTCCAGAACGAGCAGCTCATTCGCGTGGCGGAAGCCCTCCACAGCGATGCGGTGATGGACGCGGTCTGCGTCCTGGCCGGCGGCAAGAAGGTGACCTTCACGGCCCGAGTGCGCCAATCAGAAGGGGAGGTCCTCCCCGGTGATCCGGTGAACCAGTACCTGGTCGGCTGCACCAGCCATGACGGAACCATCGCCTTCTCGGTCTTCTTCTCGCCGATCCGGGTCGTGTGCCAGAACACCCTCTCGGCTGCCCTGGGGCTGGCAACCGCCAGGAGCCGCCGCCAGCAGGGCTGCCGCATCCGCCATACGAGGAACGCGAATGCCTTGATCAACAGGCTCCCCGAGCTCATCGACCTCCAGCGGCAGCAGTTCACCGGTGGCCTGGCTGAGCTCCGCGCCATGGCCGCTGCGCCGTGCACGGCTACCCAGTTCAGGCAGTACGTGGAGACTCTCTTCTCTGATCAGCTGCGGGGGGCCATCAATGACCGCCGGGGGGATGCCAGCACAAGCCGGCCGCGTCGTCTGGAGGATCTCCCGGCCTGGGAGGGCCTTGCTGCCAAGTTCGAAGGCCAGGCCATCGGCAGCGACATCCCTGGCGTGCAGGGCTCGATGTGGGGCGCCTACCAGGCGGTGACGGAGCATCTGAGCCATGACGCTGGGCGCTCAAGGGATCCGATCGAGGCGGCCCGCCAGCGGCTGGAGGGGCTGTGGTTCGGCAAAGCCGCCGCCACCCTCACTCAGGCGCATGAGCTGGCTCTGGCGGCGACCCGCAGCTGAGGCCGGACTTCGGCCAACAGGGGGCCTACGGCCAGGAGGAGGGCGAAGCCGGAAGAGGAAATGGGCAAGGGCTCTGACCTCCTTGCCCGGCTTGTCCACACCAGCGGGCTGTGACGAGCACTGATGCCTCCAGATGCTGCCATGACTTCTGGCGATGGGACCTGCAGAGGGCTCCTGCCAGCGGGGGGTGGTCTCGGCGGTGGCGTCCAGGAAGCCCTGGCGCTGGTTCCAATGGTGTCCCGCCTTCCCCCCGAGAACGAATGCTCCACCCCCATGGCTTGGGAAACCACCTGAGGCTTGCTGGCTTGCACGCCTGGCCCCCCCCCCGAGCCCGGTTCAGCGAGTTCAATCCGATGAGTCCATCCCCTTCCGTCCATTTCCAACACCAACCGCACTTGCATGGTGCCCATCCCTCCAATGACCTCCTACAATCCCAACTTCTGGAACACCATCGCCACCTTCTGTCGTGAGCTGGCTCCGGTCAGTGGCGCTTTGCTCGATTCGATCAGTGAGACGGCTGCAGCGATTGAACGAGCCGGATTCGAGTCGCAGTCAACAAGGAAGCACCTTGAGGCAAGCCAGGTGCCAATGCTGCCCCCCGAGAACTCGATGACCCTCCCGGAGCAAGAGGAGGGGGACATGCGATGACGGCAAAGGCTGTCATGGTCGGACAGAGGCGCATAGGTTCAGCAGACGGCTCCTATGGCCTGCATCCCCCCCGGGTATTGCGACCACCTTCCCGACCAGAGATGGGGGTATTCCCTAGGAGCGTGTCGCACGTTGCGCCGAGACCCGAACACCGTGCGTGAGCTGCGGTGATTCCGGACTGCCGGATTTCAACTGTTCCGACATCAACCAGGCCCTCAGCCTGTTGCGAGCGATGCCCTGAACAGCTTCAGCAGGTTGTGGGTGGTGGGCATCAGCGCCCACTTCCCGTTCACCTCCTCCAGTCCTCGCAATCGGAAGCGATCCAGTCCTCGTGCACCCTTGATCTGGCCAAAAACGGGCTCGACGACGGTCTTACACAAGGCGTAGATCGCCTGACCCCCCCCCCGGCTTCCGTGACTGGCTCTCTCTAGCGCTGTTTGGATCGGACTTGTGGGAACGTCCACATCTGCAATAAGTATAAGTACGCTTCCCCTGCTGGGCACAGAAGACATGAACATGAAGCGAGTGGTATCAAAATGGCAGCTTCGATAGCTGATCAGAAAAGAGAGATGCCACCACAGTGCCTCCAGCTTTCTCCAAGATTGATCGAATTGATCTCCCGCATTCACGAAGAATTGTTGTCTTGGGCTTTGGAGAGGTCAATTGGCTCGAAATCGTTTCAAGCTCAGCCCTGAGTTCAGATTCTTGATCGGCCGTGAGTTGAAGATCTTGAATCTTGCTTGCAAGTAGTTCTACGAAAGTCGAAATTGCTTCCCTGTCTATCTGATGCCGTGAATGTACTTGAATAGCAGCGGTATTCGATTGCTGGATCTGCGGGTTATGGACAGGTCCATAAAAGTTATTCACTGCCTGTGAGGTACCTTGGGCCGACTGAGCCTCCTGCGCTGTGAATGTCATTCCCTCACCAACAATCCCTTCCTCTTCAAGCTTTAGTGTACAGTTCAGGATCACATTGCGAACCTGCTCAATAATCTTGATAATTTCCGTATTTGGACAAGCCAGTGAAATCTTTGTCTCGAAACCGGCGTCTAAACTCTTGCAAAGCTGACGTTCAATATCTTGAGGGAATGGAATGTATTCAGAAGTAGCCTCCTTTTCGTGTGCAATGCTCTCAAGTTCTGCGATCGACTGACCAATGTTCCTGAAGGAGTACATCTCGCCTTCTGATGGGTCTTGGAAGATGATTGGAGACCACCCACGGTATGGATTCCAGAACTTCACCGAACCCTTAGCCTTTCGGTACTCAGGCACTTTTTCGTGAGGGCCGTACCCATTAAGCTCTGAATTGATCCATGATTCGAATTCGCTGAATATACGCTTTCGCGAGATGACCAAACTTTTCCGCAATAGGTCGGTCACAGAATCCGAACGATCTAGCGATTCTTGTTGTAGCTGAAGCAAAACTGGCGTCATGTGATCATGCTCCCTGGGTGTAGGTATAACACTCAAGATCAGCGAAGAGCTGAAGTTCCGTGTGAGTGAGAAAGCATCATTGCTCCTGTCCGCTGGATCTTGATGCTAGGCGTCTCCGGCGGATTAGAAGAGAAGCGTTTCGGGATTGGTCTCAAGTGTACGCACGAAAGCTTCAGCGCTTCCTTGAAGCAGCGATGGTGGATTCGTAGAGGGTGAGAACTCTATACGGCCTCGTAGCTGGGGGGAGAAGCAGCTTTCGTACCGATGCTTCATCTGATCACAACTTTCAGACTTCGTATGCAGTACTGGATCGAACACGACTAGCTTGTTCAGATTAAGATTGGGGCCTAATGCAGCTTTGAGGAAGTACTGCATGTAGATATCTGTTTGCGGAAGGCTGTAGCCGACAACAACGACATTTTTGGCAGCGCGAAGACGCGAGAGGGCTGCCGACCACATTGACGAAGCGGCATCGGTTGACAATTTGTTGAACACTGGAGGGAGGATGAACGGCTCGGCTAGTGCCGCTGCCATGTTCCAGTGCATTGCGAGTGTGGTCTTCCGCTTTGTTGGAAATGGAAAGTTCAGGGATCCATGTAACTTGATCAGATCAATGACGCTGAAAGTCCCTTCAGAGTCATATGGAATCTCCTCAAGTACAGTTCCTAAAGTTGATGTTGGAGGTTGTGCCGACCACATGTCGTACTTAACGTACTTCACGCAGTAACGTTGCGGCTTGATGGGCTCATAGTGATAGTTCACAGCGATTTTCTCGAAAGGTAGGTGAACCTTGGACCCATACTCTGTCCCAACGAGCACTTGAAGCAGTGAACGTTCAAGCACGAGATCGTAATTAAATGTCAGTATGGTAGGCAAACGATGCCCCTTGTCAACTGCGGAAAACAATGACTTCCAGAAGGCACGGTATAGCTCTGGCCCTTCCTTTACTACCCTGCCGCTGCGTGGGTCCAGTCCCGGATGCTTTACACCACAACAGATCTCAATAGTCCTGGCTATTGCATTGGTCATTGAAGTGAACTTCTGTGTGTCCTTCCTGTGGCCGGCTAGAACGTTGAAAGAAAGAATTGAAAGAATATCTTCAATATTCCTGTCATCGAACTGTGCCCTCCCATGATATGAATCCAGCTCAGCACGGATCACCATCGCATCCTTCAACGCTTGGTGATCCTCTGGGTCTAAAGGCTTGTCGGACTTGCCGCGTACAGCTAACTCCCACATTTTTTCTACAAAACCGCCAAGTAGTGGGATGCCGGCATTCCATGAGAAACCAGCGCCGAGAATGAAGACGGTATCTGACATGGTGCTCGCTGAGGTTTGCAATGCCTAACGCTTTATTAGGCAGTTCCGGGAACCACAACCCTTCTTCAGCTCCATTCCGTGAACCACAGTGGATTTAACCAAGACCATGGGGCGAAATCCCTTTCCTCCTTGCCGATCTTATCTGAAAAGCCAAGATATTGGCCCCTTATCTCGGGCCCGTGACCCACATGTAGCTATCGCTACATCACTTCTGCTGGACTTCAGGCTCCGGGCGGCCATTGGTTCAGCACATGGGTGTCAATCATGGTGGTGGTCATCTCCTGATGTTCCAGGAGCTCCTGGGCATGAATCTTGAACTTGCTGAGCGGGAAAAAGCCGGGGAGAAGGTGGTGGGGCTGTGGGCGCCCTTGGGTGAGCTCCCTGCAAGCTATTCAGTTACCTCAGACTGCCCCCCGTGAGAAGCGCTGTATCCGGCTGTTGCGTTCATCTCAGCGCATCGCAGGCTTCTCCGTCACTGTCGCCGTCGAGGTAGATGTGCCCATCCAGCAGCAGCTCCTGGGCCCGCTTCTAGGATCCAACCTCCCGGCATCTCCAGAGCCTTCCAGGGTGGAGGTGGCCGGCATGTGGTCGTTGATGATGGTCAGCGTGACAGGGCGCTGCTTGGGCTAGTGCGGGGCGGCTCTGTTGGTGGCTCTCCACTCCCAAGGGTGCTCGATCCCGTCGTCGAACCTCCACACCCCAACGTGGTATCGCTTGGCCAGCTTCTCCCGATTCATATAGGCCCACTCCTCACACTGGTTCATGTACTGGCGATACGCGAAGGCATGGCCCTGCTGTACCAGGGAGAGGCCGGCATTGGTACCGTCCTGGGCGAACACCTCCGCAACCGTCCGGCCATTGCGGTCCTTGGTCTGGGCCTTCAGCGTCACCGTGGAGTCGACCGGCACTAGATCCTGGAGCGCTTGCCTGGCTCGCTGTCAGTAGGGAGCCTGAGCCATATTCGGGGCGTCGATGCAGGCCAGCCTGTTCGTGACCTTTCTCCCGTCGTCATTGACCCGCACGGTGTCTCCATCACCCACTGAAATCACCGTGGTGGTCTTCCCTGGCTGAGGAGCCAGAGTCACCCCGAGGACCACTGAGGCAATCAGAGCATGGAGTCGCATCTGTGGGGCAGAGGGTTTTCCATTCTCATTGCCACTGTCCGTGACTGGGAACCCTGTAGGTATTCACTCCACCACGTTGCCCCGCTACCTCTGGTACTTCGACCCCGCCGGCTGGCCGCGCTGGCCGCAGGGGGGGCTTTCACCGCTGGTTAATCATGGAGCTCGGCCCAGCCACCCCCTCCCACACCCCCTACTCAGCCACGTCAGCTCAACCCACACCCCCCGAGCACGAACCTTTGGGCCCTTGAACTCCACCATCACTGCATGCCCCTGCGGCCTATCAACGGCAAGCCCCCCAGAGCATTCCATCTCCGAGACCCGGCTCACCCAGAGCAAGAGCGCACTACTTGTAACAGGCATTCCCCAGGTGTTTCGTTGAGAAAATCTCTAGGTATTGCCAGCAACACGCAAGTCCTCGAGGATTCGACCACCAACCATCGGCAGTTTCACGGTGAAGACACTCCCGAATCCGTGATTGGAAGCCACGGAAATCTGGCCGCGATGGCGGTGGACGATCGCGGCCACTATGGAGAGCCCAAGACCGGTGCCGCCCTGGCGACGGGAACGCCCTGGATCACTGCGGTAGAAACGATCAAAAATCCGCTGCTGATCGGACGGTGCGATGCCAATACCAGTGTCCTGCACCTGCAGCACCACCTGGCTTCTCTCGCGCCCCAAGCGAAGCACCACCTCCCCTCCTCTTGGTGTGTATTGAATCGCATTCAGCAGCAGGTTGGACACGAGCCGATACAACTCAGATTCCACGCCCATGATTTCGGCCTCTTCCTCGACATCCAACAGTTTCAGTGTCAGCCCGGCCTCCGCCGCCGCCTCGCTGGTCTCCTCCAGCAGATCGCGCGCGATCTGAGTCAAAGAGCAGGGCTGCACTGCCGCTGCGGACTGGGGACCATCGAGGCGGGCCAACAGCAGCAGGTCACTGATCAAGCGGCTCAGCCGTTGTCCCTGCCGGTGGACCGCGGCAAGCATCTGGTCCCTGGCGACGGCGTCATCAGGCGGCTGCCTCCTGTGGGCTTCCACCACTCCCAGAAGGTTGGCCAGAGGGGCGCGCAGTTCGTGGGCCGCATCGGCAGTGAACTGCTCCTGCTGCCGGTACGCCACCAGCAGTGGCCGCATCGCCAGACCTGACAACCACCAACTGGCCAGTCCCGCGACCAGCAGGGCAAGCACAACAATCGTCTGAATCGCCCACCAGAGGCGTTGTCGTTCCGCGTCCAGTCCGCGCAAGCTGCGCCCGATCTGCAGATAGCCCCAATCCAGCTCCCTCGCCTTCGCACCTGAATGCACTGGTGTATGAGATCGGTGCAGGTGGATCGAATACTGCATAGAGCGCTCGCCTCCTGGTCCCACCACCACCGACCAGGCGGGGCCGAGGTGTTCGGCCTGGGCTCGTGGCGACTGGCTTGGCGATCCCGGGGAATGGGCGATCAGTACGCCACGAGGATCCAGAAGGCGCAGGTAGAACCGCTCCGGGTCGGTGACGCTCACGGCATGACGCGAGATCAGCGAGGGGGGCGACGGGCAAGGATCTCCTGCCAGGCAAAGACCGGGAAGAACCGCGGCCAGCTGGGCAGAGGGCCTGGCTTCCGCCGGCAACAACGGCTTGAGGCTGTCATGCAAGGTGCCGGCCAAGGTTTCCACCTCGCGCTCTAGGGCCGACCAGTTGGAGCGCATCAACAGGCCAAACATCCCAAGGCCAGCGCCATAGAGGATCACCCCGATCACCGCCAGGTAGACAGCCGCCAGTCGCAGGCGGCTGCGGGAAATGGGACCAGGCCTGGCCATAGCAGTTGTTCCTATGGCTCTGCCGCAGTCTCCGGATCAAAGCGATAGCCCTTTGAGGGCACGGTCTCGATCGGAGAAGCCAGCCCGTGGCTGGCGATCTTGCGCCTCAGCAGACGCACCTGGGCCGCGACCACATTGCTGATCGGGTCCTCATCCAGCGACCAGAGCTGGGTTCGCAGCCGCGATCCCGGAATGATCTCCTTCGGATGCTCCATGAAGTAGGCCATCAGTTGAAGTTCCTTCGCGGACAGGCTGATCCTGGTGGTTGCCTTTGACTGCTGAACGGTGAGGCAGCCTTCGGCGGGATCCAGCTCAAAGGAACCGACCCTCAGGAGCGGCTCGCGGTAGCTGGGCTGGCGGCGCTGCAGCGCCCGGATCCTGGCCAGCAGTTCCTCCATCGCGAAGGGCTTGCTCAGGTAGTCGTCGGCGCCGGCATCAAGGCCCTGCACCCGGTGGCTGGTATCAGCCAGGGCCGTGAGCATCAGCACCGGCAGGGTGAGGCCAGCCCCCCGCAGCCGCCGGCAGAGCTCCACCCCGGACAGACCCGGCAGCATCCAATCCACGATCGCCAGGTTGTAGGTGGCCAGATCGCTTCGGAGCAGGCTCCATCCCCCCAGGCCCTCGGCCACATGATCCACCACATGCTGATCCGCCCGGAGCACGGCCTGGATCGCACTCGCCAGCTCGGCTTCGTCCTCCACCAGCAGGATGCGCAGTGGCATAGGCCCGGGATTGGGGGCGAACTCGGCTGATCCTAGGCAGCGCAGGCGGTTTCACCTGTTTTTCATCCCCATTGCGGCATCCTCTGCGGGTCCTTGTCCTGCCCATGAGGCAGCAGCAGCATGCGCGCTTTTCTTCTGGCCGGCAGCCTCAGCCTCGGAACCCTGGCCCTCGGCGGCCTCAATCCATCGATGGCCCACGTGGGCCACGGTGATGAGTTTCAGCAGCAGGGTGACGTGCGCCAGGTGAAGGCCAGCGCGGAGATCGATTCCCTGCTGGGCATCACCACCGCCCCCGCCGCCGAAGCCGGTGGTGTGGTCACCATTCCGGTGGCGGCGGTGGTGGATGCGGATGGCAAGCCCCTGGCGTTCGTCAAAAGCGGCGCCACCTACGACCCGGTCTTCCTCCAGACCGGCACCAGCCAGGGCGATCAGATCGAAATCACCGACGGCAGCATCTCGCCCGGAGACAACGTGGTGACCCAGGGAGCTCTTTCGCTCTACGCCGAATCGAAGAAGAGCCAGAGCGCCGCCGCACCCACCGGGGAAGGATCCACACCGACAACTTCGGCAACCCCAGCGGACTCCGCCTCAGCCACCGCCTCGACAGCCCCAGAAGGTCTCAACCCACTGGTGATCGGTGCCGGCGCTGCGGTGCTGGTGGTGGGCGGTGTGGTCGTGGCCTCACGCCTGGGAAAGAAGAACTGATTCCCCGAGCCCGTCGTTTTCTCCGCCCACTTCATCCCATCCCATGCTCAATCCCCTGCTCAACCAGACGCTGCGGACCTCGATCGCCAAGCGCTGGCTGGTTGTTGTTGCCGCCATCCTGATCACCCTCTGGGGCCTGTCCATCCTCAGCCGGATGCCCCTCGATGTTTTTCCCCAGTTCGCCCCACCCCAGGTGGATGTGCAGACCACCGCCGATGGCCTGGCACCCGAAGAGGTGGAGCGACGCATCACCGTGCCGATCGAATCGGCTGTGAACGGACTACCAGGAGTGGAAACGGTGCGCTCCTCCTCGAAGGTGGGGCTTTCGATGGTGCAGGTGGTCTTTGATCAGAACGCCGACATCAACCGGGCCCGTCAATCGGTGGCGGAGCGCCTGCAGCAGATCGAGGCGGAGTTGCCCGCCAATGCCAGCGCCCCAGCGATCTCGCCGCTGGTCTCGCCCCTCGGGACGATCCTGCAGTACGCCTTCACCTTGAAGGGTGGCGGCCCCACCACGCCGATGGAGCTTCGGCGGATCGTGGCCACCACCTTCAGCCATCAGATCCTGGCGGTGCCAGGGGTTTCCCAGGTGACGCTCTATGGCGGCGAGGAGGGCCAGCAGCAGATCCTGATCGATCCCCAACAGCTTCTGGCCCGCAACGTGTCGTTGCAGGCCGTGGCCGAAGCAGCGGCGGCTGCCAGCGTCAACGCCCCGGGTGGTTTTCTGATCGCGGGCGGGCAGGAGAAGCTGATCCGCGCCAGCGGCCAGGCCGGCAGCAGCGAGGATCTCGCCGATTCCGTGGTGACAGACAGCAAAGGGCAACCGCTGCGGATCGGTGATGTCGCTGAGGTGCGACTGCACAGTGCCCTCAAGCGCGGTGACGGCAGCTTCAACGGCAAGCCGGCGGTGGTGCTGATGATCAACAAACAGCCCGACATCGACACTCCCCAGGTCACCCGAGCGGTGGAGGAGCGCATCGCCGCCCTCAGCAGGACCCTGCCGGGCGACATTCAGGTGAAGCGCACCTTCCGCCAGGCCAGTTTCATTGACACAGCGATCAGAAACGTCAGCAGTTCCCTGATCGAAGGCATCGCGATCGTCTCGGTGGTGATGCTGCTGTTCCTGATGAATTGGCGCACCGCCGTCATCACCCTCAGTGCCATCCCCCTGTCGCTGTTGATCGGCCTGATGCTGATGCGTGCCTTCGGGCTGGAGATCAACACCATGACGCTGGGTGGCCTGGTGGTGGCGATCGGTTCGGTGGTCGACGATTCCATCGTCGATATGGAGAACTGCTACAGCGGCCTGCGGCGTAATCAGGTGGCCGCCAAGCCCAAGAATCCCCTGCAGGTGGTGTTCGACACCTCCGTGGAGGTGCGCCAGCCGGTGATCCTCTCCACCGTGATCATCGTCGTGGTGTTCGCGCCGATCTTCAGCCTCACGGGGGTGGAGGGGCGGATCTTCGCCCCGATGGGCCTGGCCTACCTGCTGTCGATCGCGGCCTCCACCCTTGTGGCGCTCACCCTCTCCCCAGCCCTCTGCGCGATTTTGCTGGCCAACACCCGGCTTCCTGCGGAGAACACCTGGATCGCCACATGGGCGGAGCGGGCCTACCGGCCGATGCTGGAGGTCTCGCTGAACGCCCCCAAGCGGGTGCTGGCCGCCGCACTGGCGTGCGTGGTGGTGGCCGGCGCCATCCTGCCGAGCCTGGGGCGGGTGTTCCTGCCGGAGTTCCGCGAGAAATCGCTGGTCAATTCCATGGTGCTTTACCCCGGGGTGTCCCTGGAGATGACCAACCGCGCCGGCATGGCCCTCTCCAAGAGCCTGATGGCCAACCCCCTGTTTGAGTGGGTGCAGGTACGCGCCGGGCGGGCTCCCGGGGATGCCGATGGAGCAGGGGTGAACCTGGCCCACGTGGATGTGGAGTTGAGTGATCAGGCGATGCAGGATCGGCCTGCCGCCATCGCCCAGCTACGAGAAGCCTTCCTGAAGCTGCCCGGGGTGGCCCCGAACATCGGCGGCTTCATCTCCCACCGCATGGATGAGGTGCTTTCAGGGGTGCGCAGTGCGATCGCCATCAAGATCTACGGGCCTGATCTGGGCGAACTGCGCCGGATCGGCGAGCTGGTTCGTGACGCCATCGAGCCGATCCAGGGGGTGGTGGATCTGCAGCTCGAACCCCAGCTGCCGATCCAGCAGGTTCAGATCGATTTCGATCGCCCGGCGGCCACCGCCAATGGCCTGAGCATGCAACAGCTCGCCGAAGCGGTGGAGATTGCCCTCAACGGCAAGACCGTGGGCCAGGTGGTGCACAACAGCACCGATCGCACCGATGTGGTGGTGATGCTGCCGGAGGAATCCCGCAACAGTCTTGATGCCCTGCGGGCCATCCCGATCGCCACCCCCGCCGGCACCATGCTGCCGCTGGGAACCCTTGCCCGCATCGACTACGGCCTGGGCGCCAACGTGGTCAACCGGGAGGATGTTTCCCGCTTGATTGTGGTGTCCGCCAATGTCAGCGGCCGGCCGCTGGGAACCGTCGTCGGCGACATCAAGAAGATGATCGACGCCAAGGTCAAACTCCCCAGCGGCTACCTGATCCGCTACGGGGGGCAGTTCGAATCCGAGGAACGCGCCACCGCCAACCTGGTGCTCTACAGCCTCCTGGCCTTTGTGGTGATCGGGGTGCTGATGTTCGCCTCGGTGAAATCACTCCCGGCCACGATCGCCATCCTGATCAACCTCCCCCTGGCTCTGGTGGGAGGCCTGGTCGCCATCGTGCTCAGCGGTGGTGTGCTCTCGGTGGCCTCCCTGATCGGCTTCATCACCCTGTTCGGGGTGGCGGTGCGCAATGGCCTGCTGCTGGTGGACAACTACAACCGCAGGCATGCCGAGGGGATGGAGCTCCGGGAGGTGATCCGTGCCGGCAGTCTCGATCGGCTCAACGCGATCCTGATGACGGCACTGACCTCGGCTCTGGGCATGTTGCCGTTGGCCCTTGCTTTCGGGGCAGGCAACGAGATCCTCCAACCCCTGGCGATTGTGGTGCTGGGTGGGCTGATCACTTCAACGGCCCTAACCCTGCTGGTGCTCCCGGCCCTGTATGCCCGCTTCGGAGGCTGGTTGCTGCCCCGCCTTCGGACGCCTGTGCGCGAGGCTTGAGGGCATGGGCAGAGGGCATTCCACGACGGGCAGGCGTAACCCCCAGCGCTGGGGCCTGATCGCCGGTCTGCTGGCCGCGGTCTTCTTCGGCCTCAGCGCGCCCTTGATCAGCCTCGTCAGCCAAGAAGGTTCGCCGCTGATGATCGCGGCGCTGCTCTACGCCGGAGCTGCCTTCGCGCTGCTGATGGTGCGGGGGATCATTGGCCATCAGCAGGAGGAGTCACCGGTTCAGCGCCGTGACCTTCCACCGCTCCTGGGGCTCACCGTTCTGGGTGGGATGGTCGGTCCCATTTGCCTGGTACAGGGGCTCACCCTGCTCTCGGCGGGCTCAGCCTCGCTGCTGCTGAACCTGGAAGCGGTGTTCACGTTGCTGATCGCGGTGCTGATCGGCCGTGAACACCTCAGCCGCAAGGGGCTGCTCGCGGCCGTGCTGATCCTTGCCGGTGCCGTTCTGCTCACGGAAGGCTCCTTGAGCGGGGCCAGCCTGCTGGGCACGCTGTTGATCGGTGGCGCCTGCCTGGCCTGGGGAATCGACAACAACCTCAGCCAACGACTCAGTTTGCGCAATCCAATTCAGATCGCGCTGCTGAAGGCGATCGGGGCCTCGGTTCCGATGCTGATCCTGGCTCTCGGTGCCGGCCAGACTCTTCCAACCTGGCCCGTTCTGCTGGCGTTGCTGTCGATTGGCGCCGTTGGGTATGGCCTCTCGATCTGGCTGGATTTGCTCGCTCTTCGCCACTTGGGTGCGGCGCGCGAATCCGTGGTGTTTTCAACGGCGCCGTTCGTGGGCGTTCTGTTCTCCGTAGTGGTGCTGCGGGAAGCCTTCACCGGCGGTATGGCCATGGCCTCAGCCCTGATGCTGCTCGGCGTTGCCGTTCTGCTCAAGGAAGACCATGCCCACTGGCATCGCCATGACGCGTTCCACCATGCGCATCGTCACAGGCACGATCCGACCGGCGGCGACCCCCACCACAACCACGACCACCCCGGGGATGAGCAGCTCTCAAGCGACCCCCCGCAGGCCTATTGGCATGCCCATGAGCATCAGCACGCACCGATTGAGCACGAGCACGCCCACGTCAGTGATGTTCATCACCGCCATGGTCATCGTCAGGGACTTTGAGGGTTTTTGTTACGCCTGAAACTACCAGCATCGTGGCCTGGCCAATGTCAACTGGTGGGCACTATCGTGCGACATGATCGGACGCCATCGGATGCAAGGAAATCAGCGGACTCAAGAGGGAATCTGTAAAACTCATTACCGGGAAGCCTCAGGTTCTATGTCGGCAATACTCAGAAGCTGGGCTCGGTCTTAGGGCTAAAGATAAGGGCATTATGTACTTGACAAACACAGCTAATAAAAGGCAGACCACGTCAGCCTTACTGGGTATCTTCTTTGCTTAAATCAGTTTCGTTTGGCTTTTGAGCTTGCGCGTCACGATCCCCAAATTTCGAGAGCACTGCTCTAAACTCTTCCTCGGTTATGTCAATGTCCAAGGACTTGGCTGCGTCCTTAAAACGAGACAATTGCTGTGGGTTCTTACTGGGGTGATCGTAAGTCAAGTTCTATCTGAGGTGTTGGATGGCTTGGCTCGCATCTGTTCAGGGCAATTGCCCTGTATGCGTAGTGAGTTCGATCATAACCGATTTCGTCAAATCCCTCGCACCATTCTTCATAACCTATGAGTGGGATTGCTCTCCCGCCCTCTTCATCGCGCTTGCCCCCTTTATCGTAAGTATGGAAATATGTTAAATCCTGATTATAGTATTCCACCAATACAAGTGCCGACGCCAGCATAACCGCGTCAGCCGTGCTCAACCTTCTATCCTCTGAGCGTCCTTTCTTATATGGCAGGTCCCTAAGCCTTCCGGCAATTCTCATGATGTTAGGGTCTGGATCGATAAGCCTTATACATCCACTGAAGTCGTCCATAAACGCTTCGACATCTCCATGGTACGGACGGGCGTCTCCTGCAGTAAAACTTGGAAGGATCTCAGCAAATACCAAAGAAGATGCAAATATCACAACCCTCCTTTCCTGCGCGTCTTTGAGATAACGCTCTATGCTTACAACATCGTAGAAGCTGCGCTGGTCTTTTAGAAAGGCTATAAATACACAAGAATCCCAGAACAGATATTCAGTCATTCAGATCCCAGCTATCTGGCCGCTCCTTGTTGAGCGTGCCTCGCCACCTAATTAGATCCCCTGTCATAGGCGCTTCGCGTAAGCCAATTAACTCAAATCTGGCCGGGACAGGACTATCTTTTGTGTAAATGCAAATCCCGCGTGTGCGGACTTTCGTATTAAAGTATTTCAGTACCTCTTCTTGCTGTTCTTTCTTTATCTCGCAGTCAATTTCCTTGCCACTGTGATCCAGAGTCAGTTTACCTTTTAAAAGATTGCCTCGTCCGTCTACGACTACAAGGCTTCCGGTAAGCTCGGCAAATGCCGCTCCAGAAAAGAACTTATCCACACTGCTGGAGTGATTGTCGTTAAGCTGACGCAATAGCCTTTCTGCCTGACTACCTAAAAAAGTGTCAATGCGAATGATCCTGTCTACAGAGTAAGCCCCCTCAGCATGAGAAAATTTGACCTCTGCGTCATCAGACAGTTTTTTTATCTGGTTTACAAGAGTGGCGGGTAGCTGCGCAATTCCTCTGTCGCCCTTCCTAATCCGCTCCATTGTTTCACCAAGAGCAGTTGTAGAAGACTTAGGGGTTGGGTCGCCTCTCCCTGCCCTCTTGAGCAGCCTTTCCCTAAAAGCCACTACAGCGGTCTTGCCATCATCCTTGGCGGAATACATGTATTCATAATTCTTTTTCCCATTTACATAATGGTCAGACTGTTCTAGTGCACTATGCAGAGCGGGCAGCTTTTTACACATAACATCAGCTCGCACATTCATGTTGTCACCTTCGAGGCCCCAAATGCTTAGGGTGAAGGTACCTTCGCGTTGCATTTCAAGACTTGCTCCTGTCAACTGATTTATATGTTAGGCGCTTGCCAGCCATGCCGCGTAACGCTGTTTGGGTCCTGTCTTGTTCTGTTATGCCAAACTTAGCGCGTTGATTGTATCTAAAGTCAAATTCTGCAACATACCGATGCAAATGCTTCTCGGCGCAGTGCTGATAGACGCCTTTCATGCCCCGCTTGAACACACTGTAGAAGCCTTCGACGGTGTTGGTGTGCACCTTGCCACGGCCCCACTCGAACTGACTGTGACTAACGTAACCATGGCTGGCAAAGTGCTTGCCATGGCCCTTGTACTGTCCGGCTTCGTCGGTCATGACCTCAGTGCTCGGGTGCACGTTCGCTTGGATGATGGGTAGCAGGTCCGCCGCCTTGGTCCCCTCAACGTGGAAGGAGCGAGCGGACCCACCGCGCTGAACAAGGGTTAGCACTGCATTCTTGTGAGAGTATCCACGCTTTGGCTTATGCCCTGGCTTGCGACCAATAAAAGTTTCGTCTATTTCCACAACAGCCCCATTTCCGCCAATGGGAGGCAGGGCACCACCTTTCATTGCTTCCCGAATGCGGTGGGTCATGAACCACGCTGTTTTGTACTGAACTCCAAGTACTCGCATGAGTTGATGGCTGCTGATTCCCTTCTTGCTGCAGCACATTAAATAGATTGCTTGAACCCAGAGATTTAGGGGGACATGGCTGCTTTCAAGCAGCGTACCCACCTTCACCGTGAACTGACGCTTGCAAGGCCCACAGCGCCGAAGGCCCTTCCTTCCACCCTTAACGGACGTAATTCGTTCCTTGCCATTGCAGCGAGGGCAGACAGGGCCATCTGGCCATAGAATGCGCTCAAGCTCTGCAAAGGCAGCCGCTTCGTCGTGGAAATAAGGGGCGGAAAGAAAGGACATGGTTTTTCTCCTACCTGCAAAGCTAGGCGTTTAAGGCGTGTTTGTCAAGTACATAATGCCCAAAGATAAACACCAGTGTGAGAAACGAAGCGGATGCGGTCTTAGCACTATTGGCGATGTGGAGGACTGCGAGCGATACCTGTGGCGATGCAACACAATCGAACCAGCCCCTGGAGTGGACAGGCCGGCGGCCAGCAGGCCCCACCCACCAGCCGCGGCGCTGTTCTCGCGTCTGGGAGGTCATCAGGATCACCACCGCAACCGGACGGGCTCCATTACGAAACTATGGGGAAGTCCGCTGGAACCGACAGGACAGAAAGTGTTGCTCCGCGCCGCCTGGTGTGCGATGGCTGAACTGCACATGGCCGAGCAACAAAAATGCAGTCCCCAAGGTTTCCTGCAGCCTCTCAGGGCTGTACCGCACCACAGGCAAGCCACTGCATGTGGTGGGGCCATCTTGTGCAAAGGTTGCCAGGAGAAGAGTGCCACCAGGCTTGAGCGCCTGCAGCACGGCCCGTACATAGGCCTGCTGATCGGCGGGGCTGGTGAGGAAATGAAACACCGCCCGGTCATGCCAGACGTCATAGGCATGGGCGGGCAGGGTGGCCGTAAGGATGTCGGCCTCCAGCCACTGCACCACAGCCGCATGAGCGCCAAGTCGCTCTCGGCTCACCGCTAGTGCCGTACCTGAAAGGTCCAGAACCGTGATCCGTAGATAGCCAAGGTTCAGGAGGTCATCCACGAGCATGGAGGCACCACCGCCCACATCGATGATCGCCGCATCCAGTGACAGGCCGGCTGCCTGAAGCAGCCGGAGTGAGTCATCGGCATGGGCTTGATACCAGCTCAACGACTCAGGGGCCTTGGTGGCGTAGATCGTCTCCCAGTGGTTTTTGCTCGTCATGGGTCCACACAGAGTCTGCTGTCAACAGTTCAGCCGCCCCGCAGCACGCTGCTGAGCAACGAGAGGTTGATCATCACAATCACACTGGCGCACAGCCAGCCCGCCGCCTGAAGCCAGAGCGGCGTTCTGAGCTCGCCCATCAGACCGCGCCGTCCGCAGAACCACACCAGAGGGATCACGGCGAAGGGCAACTGCAGCGACAGCACCACCTGGCTCAGCACCAGCAGATTCGTGGTGGCCCGTTCCCCGAACAGGATCACCGTGGCCATCGCCGGGATCAGGGCGAGAGCGCGGGTGAGCAGCCGCCGCTTCCAGTCCGGAAGACGGATCTGCAGGAACCCCTCCATCACGATCTGGCCGGCCATGGTGGCGGTGAGCGTCGAGCTCTGGCCCGCCGCCAGCAGGGCCACGCCGAACAGCACGCTGGCCAGCGAGGTGCCCAGCATCGGCGTCAGCAGCCGGTAGGCCTCGCTCAGGTCCGTGACCGGCTGCGGCAGCCGTCCGTAGAAGCTGCCGGCGGCCAGCACCAGGATCGAGACATTGATCAGAAAGGCCAGGCTGAGGGCAATCAGCGTGTCCCAGGTGCTGAAAGACAGGGCCCTGCGCTGCGTCCCCTGGCCACCGGCCCAGAGGCGGGTTTGCACCAGCGAGGAATGCAGGTAAAGGTTGTGGGGCATCACCGTGGCCCCCAGAATCCCGGCGGCCAGAAACAGCTGCTGACCGTCCCTGAGGCTGGCGGCCTGGGGGATGAAGCCCTGGCCCACCTGGCCCCAGTCGGGTTGGAGAAGCAGCATCTCCACCGCGAAGCAGCCGCCCACCAGGGCGACCAGGGCGATCACCAGCGCCTCGAGGCGCCGGATTCCAAAGCGCTGCAGGGCCAGCAGCAGCAGGGTGTCGGCGGCGGTCAGCCCCACCCCCCAGAGCAAGGGAAGACCGAACAGGAGTTGAAGGGCAATGGCGCTGCCCACCAGCTCGGCCAGGTCACAGGCAATGATCGCCACCTCGGCCAGCAGCCAAAGGGGAATCCGGCAAAACCGCGGCAGGAGCTGGCTGCAGGCCTGGGCCAGATCCAGCCGCGTGGCGATGCCCAGCCGGCAGCAGAGCGACTGGAGCACCATCGCCATCAGGCTGGAGAGTCCGATCACCCACAGCAGGCGATAGCCGAACTGGGAACCGGCCGCCAGATCGGTGGCCCAGTTGCCCGGATCCATGTAGCCGACGGCCACCAGGTACCCGGGTCCGAGCACCCGTAGGAACGTGCGCAGCGTGCCCAGGCCGGCAGGCACCTCCACGGCCTCCGTGTCGATGCGGGCGGCGGTGCCGAGCGGTGCATCAGGCATGAAGCGATGCCAGCGGAGCTGGAGGTTAGGGCGATGGTGGCGTTGGTCCCTTATCGGGGAATGGCTGGCCTGGCAGGGTGATTGCCTGCTCAGAAGTCGCGAGGACCCGTGTAGCCACTGAGATCGGCGAGGGTGTTCAGCGGCTTGACGCCCGAATCCATAACGCCCTTGATTTGCCAGCTGGGGTAGCCCTGAACCCCCTGCTGCTTGCACAGCTGCGCCTGGGTGTTGGCACCGTCTTCAGCGCATTCGATCACCTGGAGCTTGGCGGCGGCCTCTTTCCCGAAGGCTTCCTTCTGGTCATGGCAGTGGGGGCACCAGTACGCGGTGAACACCCGGGCACCACTGCTGGTCAGGTGCTCTGCCAGGGCTATCTTGGCCGGGGTACTGGCGCTGACGACAGCTGGAGCTACCCGTCCGCTTGGAGCGACAGGCTGGTCCGCCGAGGCCGCCCAGCCCAGCCCCACTAGACCGACGAGCAAGGCCGTCATCACTCCGCGAAAGATCAGCTGGCCAAGGTCGATCCAGCGACTTCCCACAAGGCTCAACAGGAACAGCGCAAGGCTGAGAGCGGCTGACACCACACAGAAGGTGCAGAAGGCCTGGATCTCGAAGATCATGAGGCCCATCAGCACCAAGCTGAAGACGGCCATGCCGCAGCTGACGAGGAACAGAGCCCACCAGTTGCCCTCGGAGGCAGGGGCCCGCCGACCTCCTCGCAGCAGCGGGATCAGAGCCAGAACGAGCACCGTGCCGTAGGCCAGGAATCCAAACAGAGACAGCGGCTGGCCAAGCAGGGTGCCCCAGGCGCTGCCGAGCACTTTGTCGCATCCATCGCTACCGCCAGGACAGGACAGGCTGCCGATCCATCCCCAGCGTTTGGCGGTGATCGAGCCCGTATCGACCAGGCCGATCGTGGCGAGCACAGCCATGCTGAGCCGGATCCAGGGCCGACCTGGTTCCTGGCCAGCCCGTCGGCTGGAGAGTGATTCGGCTAACGACTCGCTGTTCACAGGTTGGGAGGAGGCTGAAGATGGGACCATTAAAAAGTCTGAAGTAGCTACAGGGTCAAGGGCCTAGGCTTGCGCCGTGAAAGTTTGAGGGATCGACTTGTCAACCAAAGGCGATCAATCCATGCAGATCGGCGAGCTGGCACGGTCTACAGGATTGAAGGTCGAAACCATCCGCTATTACGAACGCGAGCACTTGCTGCCGCTGCCGCAGCGCACGAAGGGAAACTACCGCCTCTATTCGCCGCGGCATGCGGAGCGATTGCGCTTCATCCGCTTCTGCCGCAGCATTGACATGAGCCTTGACGAGGTCCGCATCTTGATAGGGGCCCTCGACACACCGTCCGGAAGCTGCCTGACGGTGAATGCCCTGCTGGACGAGAAGATCGCTGAGGTCGATGCCCGCGTGGATGAATTGCACAAACTCCAGGATCAGCTGCGGCAGCTCAGAGGGCTCTGCCAGCAGCCGGATCAGGGGGAGATCTGCGGTATTCTCGTCGAGCTGAATCGCTGTACTGAAAGCAGAAAGCCAGTCGTCTGAAAAACTCGCAGTGGTTGATCAGAAGACTGGCAGAACTTACAAGCCTGGCGATGTCATTTCATGACGGGATTGGATTACTTGCAGCAGCAACATCCACCCGTGGAAGGTGTGCCACCTACCGGTTGTTGTGGGACCGCCGCGAGAACTGCATTGGAATCTCGATTCCGCTCGGTACTGGTTGGCGTGGATGATTCGTTCGCCTGGGCAGGAGCGACCATGGAGCCAAAGGCAATCCCAGTCAAAAGCAATAAAGCCAGAGGAGTGATTTTCATCACACAGTCATCGTAAGACAACATCACCATACACCCTCCACTAGAGGGGAGAGTCAAGCCTGGGGAGATGCAGGGCTGCTTAGCCGCGAAGAGCAAGGACATTGGGCATGCGGATCAGACGAAGGCCATTGGCGATCACGATCAGGCTGGTGCCCATGTCCGCGAAGACCGCCATCCACATCGTGGCATTTCCGGCCACGGTGAGTACCAGAAAGAGGGCCTTGATTCCCAGCGCCAGCGCGATGTTCTGGCGCAGGATTCGAAAGGTGCGGCGAGAGAGAGCGATCGTTTCCGGAACGCGCATCAGATCGTCATTCATGATCACCACGTCGGCGGCTTCGATGGCGATATGGGTGCCCGCGGCCCCCATCGCAAAGCCGATGTCCGCCTGGGCCAGGGCCGGTGCATCGTTGATGCCATCGCCGGCCATGGCCGTGAATCCATAGCGGGCCTGCAGATCGGCCACCGCCTCGAGCTTGTCCTGGGGCAGCATGTTGCTCTTCACCTGCTCGATGCCAGCTATGGCCGCAATTGCTTCGGCGGTGGCTGCGTTGTCGCCCGTGAGCATCACCGGGGTGACGCCGAGGGCCCGCAGAGCCTCCATGGCGGCCGCGGAGCTGGGCCGCACGGTGTCGGCGACGGCGATCAGGGCGAGCACGCCGCTGACATCCGCGAGCAGGCTCAGGGAGCGGCCCTGGCGCTCATGGACCTGCATCGACGCCTCCAGTGTGCTGGAGCAGAGCCCCAGCTCATCGATCCAGCGGTGGTTGGCCAGCATCAGCCGCCGTCCCGCGATCACGCCGCGCACACCGCGCCCCGGCAGGGCCTCGAAGGCCTCCACGGCCAGCCGCTCGCCATCAAGGCCTGTGGCCACCGCCTGCGAGACCGGATGGTCGGAGCGCCCCGCCAAGCTGCTGGCCCACTGCTTGAGCGCGTCAGCGTCTGAGCCTTCTTGCTGTGGAGAGAACGCCACCAGCTTGGGCTTGCCCAGGGTGATCGTGCCGGTCTTGTCGAGCGCCAGAACCTTGATCTTGCGGGCCTCTTCGATGTAGAGGCCGCCCTTGATGATGATGCCGCGACGGGCGGCGGTGGCCAGGCCGCTCACCACCGTGACCGGGGTGGCGATCACCAGGGCGCAGGGGCAGGCGATCACCAGCAGCACCAGGGCCTTGTAGATCGCCTGGGGCGGAGTGAATCCCAGAAGAGGTGGCGCCAGCAGGGCAACGGCCAGGGCGACCACGAACACCGCCGGGGTGTAATGGGCCGCGAAGCGATCGACGAAGCGCTGGATCGGGGCGCGGGAAGCCTGGGCCTCCTCCACGGCCTGGATGATCCGCGCCAGGGTGCTGAGTGAGGCGGGCGCCGTCACCTGGATTTCCAGGGCGCCGCCCTGGTTGATCGTGCCGGCGAACACCGCGTCCCCCGGGCCTTTGTCCACCGGCAGGCTTTCGCCGGTGATCGGGGCCTGATCGATCGCGCTCACGCCAGAAAGCACCGTGCCATCGAGCGGCAGCCGCTCGCCCGGGCGGACACGCGCCACATCGCCGATGGCCACAGCGCTGGCGGACACGCGCTGCCAGCGGCCATCGCTCTGACGGATCTCCGCCTCGTCAGGGGCCAGGGCCATCAGGCTGGTGATCGCCTGGCGGGCCCGCTCCACCGCCCGCGCCTCAATCGCCTCGGCCACGGCATAGAGCGCCATCACCATGGCGGCTTCCGGGAAGCGGCCGATCAGGAAGGAGCCCGTGACCGCCACGCTCATCAGCGCATTGATGTTGAGACGGCCCTGGCGCAACGCGGCCAGGCCCTTGCGAAACACGGAGAAGCCCGCCAGGGCGATCGCGGCGATGGCGATTCCGATCTCCAGCAGCTCGTGGCCAGGGAAGGGGGGAACGACCAGATGCAGCAGCTCCGCCGTGACCGCCAACGCCAGGGAGCCCGCCAGGCGAAGCCGTTCACGGAGCCGTTCGGCCCGGGTCTGGGCGGCGGACGGCCGGTGATCGGGGCTGATCGTCTCCGGGTTGAACCCCAGCCGGCGAATCGCAGCAAGGGCGGAGCTTAGCGCGGCCGCTTCGGCATCGATCGCCAGAACGCGCTCGGCCAGCAGGAACCTCAGGCCACGGATGCCGTCGACACCTGCGAGGGCATGGCGGATCTCGCCTTCCTCCGTGGCGCAATCCATCGCGCTGATCCGAAACAGTGCTTCTCTGGCACTTGCCGGCTGCGGCTGGAGCTCCGGGGTGCCTCCGGCCGTCTGCCCGCTGGTTCCGCTGCTGCAGCAATGTTCCGCCATGGTCCTGTCATCCAGACCCCAGCAAACAGCCTGTAGTCACTTCAGGGTCAAGGATCTGGGCGGCACCGTGGGGCTGCGGGCTGTTGATCAACGCAGCTGGGAACACTCCCGATCCGGCAACTCCTGATCCAGCCCATCGGCTTGCCGGGCCAGCTTGGCTCCAGCTGCCGTGTAGAACCTGAACTGCTGGCGGTTGACGTAGAGAACCCGCTGGCTGCGCAGCAGGTGTTCTTCCGCTTTGTGGCGGCAGTCGATCAGGGCCTGGTAGTCGATGGTCAGCTCGTTGCGGTCGTTGGCATTGGCCCCATCGGCCTGCTTGCTGAGGAGCGGGCAGATTCGTTCGCGGATGGTTCGGACCAGGGCGATTTCGGCCTTCATGGCCTGCTCGGCCAGAGCGTTGCGTTGATCCAGCAGGTTACGACACGCCTCCAATTCAGCCGCCATCACTGGGGCTGCCAGCCACCAACAGCTCAGCAAAAGGGTCAGGACGTGGGGCATTGACGGATCAATTCGAGTCATGTGTCTTTGGCGGCTTGGGCGTGATCATCCTGAGCAGAGACAGACCATCAACTACTTAATCTGCAGTACCCCCATCATCCCCAGATCCTCGTGGTCAAGGTTGTGGCAGTGATACACCGTGCGCCCTGGAAAATCCCGGAACGTCACCCGGATCCGCACCTCCTCGCCCGCCTTCACCAGCACGGTGTCCTTCCAGCGGCGCTGGGCTTCGGGGCGGCCGGCGCGGCTGATCACCTGGAAGGGATTGACGTGCAAGTGGAAGGGGTGATCCATCACGTCGTCGTTGACGATCAGCCAGTCTTCCGTGCTTCCAAGGGCGACACGGGTGTCGATGCGGTCGGGGTCGAAGGGCTGGGCATTGATCACGAAGCCCATGCCGCCCCCGCCCATGCCACCGGCGCCCATGCCCCCCATGCCGTGTTGCATCCCGCCCATCCCCATCCCCATCCCCATCCCCATGGCATGGGCCAGGGAGAAGCGGCGCGTGAGCTCCGGCTGCGGCAGGGCCGCCACGGGAATCAGGGTTTTGGGGAGTGGCAGCGTCGCCACTGATCCGGCGTAGTTGAGGGTGGCCAGGGTTTGAGGAGCGTCCGCCACCTGGCCCATCCCCATGTGACCACTGCGCTGATAGGGCAGGTTGAGCAACCGGTAGCTGCCGGGTGCCTGGTTGCCCTGCACCAGCACATCGGCCCGCTCGCCGGGGGCCAGCAGCAGTTCGTCCAGGGCCTGCGGGGTCGCGATGGCACCGCCATCGGTGGCTATCAGCACCAGTGAGTGCCCCTCCAGGGCCAGGCGGTAGATGCGGGCATTGGAGGCATTGAGCAGGCGCAGCCGCAGCAGGCCGCCGCTGGGGATCGACAGGTCAGGGTTGAGCTCGCCATTCACCGTCAGCAGGGGGCCCTCCCGGCCGAGCATGCGCCCCATGCCCTGGCCAGCCTCGCCCTGGCCGGAAGCGCTGGCGAAATCCTTGAGCACCAGCACGGTTTCGCTGGCGGCCGCCACTTCAGGAATTCGGTCGAGATCACCGCGCACCACCAGGGCGCTTCTGAGGCCGCCGAACACCTCATCGGCCGAGAGTCCGTGCTGGTGGGGGTGGACGTAGAAGAGGCCGGCCGGGTGGTCCTTGGCGAGCGTGAACGCATAGGAGAAGGAGCCACCGGGCGGCACGCTCAGGAAGACGTTGTCGGCCGTGCCGGTGGGGGGGATATGGAGCCCGTGGAAGTGGAGATTGGTGGGTTGCTTGAGTTCATTGCGCAGGCGCAGGCGCACCCGATCGCCGGCGTTCACCTCCAGCAGCGGACCGGGGGAGCGGCCGTTGTAGGTGAGCAGCTCGGGGGGGCTACCGGGAAGGGTCCCCCGCGTGGCCTGGGCCACTAGCTCCAGATCAGCGACGCCGCCACGGGAGGCCAGCCGCGCCGCACCGGCCGGCTGGGCCCGGACGGCGGAGCGCTGCACCCGGTCCCAAAGAACCGGCCCGACCACGGCCGTGCCGAGGCCGGCGAGCCCCAGGCCGAGCACCTGCCGTCGCCGAAGGGGAGTGGTCATGGTTGGGTCCTTACTTGGCGTGCTGGGAGAAGCTGCTGATGGCTCCGGTCCGCGTGAAGGCCATCACCGTGAACGCCTCTTTGCCGTAGGCCGATTCCATTCCTGGGGAACCCAGGGGCATCCCCGGAAGGGCGAGGCCCGCCACGGGAGGCCGTTTCTGCAGCAGCCGTTTCACATCGACAGCAGGGACGTGACCCTCAAGGGCAAAACCAGCGACTTCGGCGGTGTGGCAGGAGGCCAGGCGGGCGGGGACCCCCAGGCGTCGCTTGATCACGGCGACATCCGCCACCACGACATCGCGAACGGCAAAGCCATTGGCGCGCATGTGCTGCACCCAGCCCTTGCAGCAGCCGCAGCTCGCAGATCGGTAGGAGGTGACCGGCATCAGGGCTGGAGCGTTGGCGCGTGCCGGGAGCGACCCGCCCGCTGAGACAACGGCAGCAACAGCGCCGACTCCCGCCAGCAGGCCCAGGAACCGCGCATGTTCGCGAAAGGGTGTCGAGTTCATGGCCTCTGATGCGTGGATGTCTCAACCGTAGAGCCTCCACTTAAGTGGAGAGTCAAGCCTGGGATGACCGGTTGCGGTAGGCGCAGATTTGCTGCGGCCTTGGACCATGACTCTCCTGCCAAGGGGTCCATGCGGGGCGGTGGGTTGACCCTGCCGCCATGAGCCCATGCCGCTTCACCACCGCCTTGATCGGGCTCGCCTCTGCCCTCAGGGTGGCGACTCCTGCCCTGGCTCAGATGCCCGGCGGCATGGATCACGGCAGTTACCACGGGATGCCCATGACGTGGGCCCCGCCGCCACCTACGACCTGTGCTTCATCGCCGGCAAGGTGCAGCACCACAACGGCGCCCCGCGAATAAGCGAATTCGTCTTCGGCATCGGCCAGCCTGGTGTGGGAGCCCTCGGCAAGACGATCTGGCGCGATCAAGCCAACGAGATCCGGGCCATGGGCCTCTGGCGCAAGGCCTGGTATCCCCAGGCGCCCGTCTACCCGGTGGCGCTGGCGAGCTATGGGGATCCCAACAGGCTCAACGGCCTCACCCACATGAGCCAGGCCCAGATCGGAGGTATTCGCATGATGGACGACGCTCCGGCCCCACCAGGAACAACCGCGTTATCTGGATCCTCGAAGGGATGCTCGATCACCACGGCGTGGCGCTGATGATGGCCCATGACGGCCTGGCCAAGAGCACCAACCCCACGATCCGCCGCTTCGCCAGGGGGGTGATCGTGGCCCAGCGCGCCGAAATCATCGAACTGCGGCGGATGCTGGCGCTTGAGGGCCTGAGCAAGCCTGAGTACAGCCGTTATGACTCACTTTTCAGACTCTGAGCATGACTCGACCAGGACCTGGCAACCCTCAAGCAGTGATCAGCTCAGATGAAGTGGAGCGTTTGCTGGGAGGACATCTGAGGCTCCCCAACCGGGGCCATCCGCCACGGCCCACCGGACGAAACCAGTCTGCAGACGGGCCTTCAAGCCGGATCATCCAGGCCTTGACTCTCCAGTGAACTGGAGACCATACGGTGAGGTCTGTTGCCAAATCGACCATGTCCAGGACCTTGCTCAAGCAGCCCGTCAGCCTGCATCGCATCGCCACGCCGGATCATCTCTGCCCCTACGGCCAACTCGCCGAGGACCTGCTGAAGCAGCAAGGGATTCCCTTTGAAGACCATCTCCTCACCAGCCAGGACGAGGTGGAGCGCTTCAAGGCGACCCATGGCGTGGTCACCACGCCGCAGCTGTTCGCTGCCGGCGAGCGGGTCGGTGGCTACACCGATCTGGCCCGGCGGCTGGGGGTAAGACCCCGCAAGCCTGGCGGACGCACCTACCGGCCTGTGATCGCTGTGTTCACCACCGCAGGCCTGATCGCCCTGGCGCTCGGCATCGGGCTTCAGGGCTTCATGGGCGTGGCACTGGCCCTGCTCGCCTGCCTCAAGCTGATGGATCCATCCGCCTTCGCAACGTCGTTCCGGAAATACGCCAGGCTCAGCCAGAGGTGGCGACCCTATGCCGGCCTTTATCCCTATCTGGAACTGCTGGTGGGGCTCGCCGTCCTGGCTGGCCAGGCCATCCCTCCGATCGGAGTGATGGCAACGTTGATGGGGTTGGAAGGCGCGATATCGGTGATCCAGGCGGTCTACATCGACAAGCTCGATCTGAACTGCGCCTGCGTGGGTGGCAACAGTCGAACACCGCTCGGTCTTGTCAGCGTTCTGGAGAACGTGGCCATGGTGGCGATGGGTCTGCTGATGCTGAGCGGAAACTGAGTCCGGTGCGCTGCCGTCATCCGATCAGGGTCTTTGTCAAGTTGCTCTTCTTTGGTCCAGACCGAATAAGAGTGGGGTCATGCGCCAGCTGCTTGAGCGCCCTCCAGGTGGGTACACCCCTGGAGGGCCGAATGCGGCTTTAGAGAGTTGTACGGCTAGCGCCAGCGATCGGCAAAGGCCTGAGAGTCGCTCATCGTGCTGAAATATGAGCGGGTCATTTCATGCTCGGCACTGCCAGCTCCCACAAGTGCCATCATTGATCGGAACATTATCGCCGGGGGTCACCCCAACATCGGGCGATGGGGTGCCGGCTACACTGAAGAACCAGTGGCATCAGCCTGCTCAGCCAAACAGTCACACTGTGGTTTAACCATCCGAAATGGATGGACTTCAGCTTTCCTGCCCTGACAGAGGGGAATGAGAGGCAGAAAGCTACTTACAGATTCTCAATTTCTTTCGACTTCTCTGCAGCTTTTCGTGCTTCAACTCGCATGTCCAGATTATTGTAGATCCATGCCTTCATATCCCAAGACCTGAAATCCATATCATCAATCGCGGTTGCCTTTTCACATGCAACAAGAGCTTCCTTGAACCTTCCTAACCGCATCAGCAAGATTGCCTTCATTTGCCAGATGACAGCAGCCTGACTGTTCACGCACAGGGCATCTTCCGCAACTGCAAGGGCCTCCTCATGGCGCCTCATTTCGTACAGTGCGCTGGCTTTCATTAGGTAGAATGCATACTCGCTAGCATTTAATCTAATTGCATTATCGAAGTCGGCTATTGCGCTTCCATAGTTCATATCACGCATGGCGCAAACACCCTGTCTTGAGCACAGCCAAGCTTTTTTATGCTCGCTGTTGTAAGGCATGCTCTCCGAGGAGGATGAATCAGCACAAAGCACAGATGAAGAATCTTCCGCTTGCAGTTGCGAATTAATAGTCGGCTGCAATTGACCACGCACCTTCTCCATTAAGGAGTTGAGTCCAATATCATACTTTTCAATTAAAGACTTATGATCTGCGTCATAGGATTCAGCCTTCTGCTCTAAGTCACCATGAAAACCAGCTAGTGCAGCATCAGCCTTTTGCTGCAGACTATCTTGAAAGTCTGCTAGTACTTCAGATATTCTGCTTGAGACTTCAGCATTAGCAATGCGCGTTGCTTCGTCAACTATCTGCCGTATAATGCTGCTTCGAAGCACGAAAACTGCTACACCAAGGAGAACCGGGAGAATGGCTAGAACTCCCAACAAGAACTGAATCAATTTCATTGTAGATCCAAATGAACGCGCAACCTCCTCCTCTACGCTGTCGCGAACTCTACCTTCCTCCTGAAGCATTCCTTGCCTCAGGCTTTCGTTAACTATGCTCTCAACTTCTTGTCCAGACAAGGTGGTATTGGCTCTTCCTAGAGAGAGCACCGAAGCTTCCATTGGTTGCCAGCCAGGCGTGAAAAGTAAACTTGTAAGCAGCAGGTTCAGGATCCGCGAACGACTGCGGAAGGGTGACAAGTTCATGGCCTCTGATGCGGGGATGCCTCAACCGTAGAGACTCCACTTGAGTGGAGAGTCAAGTCGCTGCGTTCGCGGCGCTACCTGCCGTCATGGCGTTGCACCCAACCCTTGACTCTCCTGTCAAGGGGAGACCATACGGTGAGTGGGTCTGACCCTGTCTCCATGCGCCCATCCCGCTTCACCGCCACCTTGATCGGTCTGGCCTCTGCCCTCACCGTTGCGGCGCCTGCCCTGGCCCAGATGCCCGGTGGAATGAATCACGAAGGGCACCACGGCATGCCAGGGATGATGAACATGCCTGGGATGTCTGCTCCGGCCGGATCCGCCCCAGCACATGCCGCCCACGCCCACGACGTGGGCCCGGCCGGTGCCACCTACGACCTGCGCTTCATCGATGGGATGGTGCAGCACCACACCGGCGCCCTGCGGATGAGTGAATTCGTCTTCAACATCGGCCAACCTGGTGTGGGCGCCCTCGGCAAGACGATCTGGCGCGATCAAGCCAACGAGATCCGGGCCATGGGCCTCTGGCGCAAGGCCTGGTATCCCCAGGCGCCCGTCTATCCCGTGGCCTTGGCGAAAGGCGGTGATCCGAACAGCCTCAGCGGCCTCACCCGCATGAGCCAGGCCCAAATCGATGGCATGCGCATGATGGGCCCACTTCCCACCCGGGACAACCGTGTGGTGTGGTTCCTCGAAGGGATGATCAACCACCACGGCGGGGCGCTGATGATGGCCCACGACGCCCTGGCCAAGAGCACCAACCCCACGATCCGCCGCTTCGCCAGGGGGGTGATCGTGGCCCAGCGCGCCGAAATCATCGAACTGCGCCGGATGCTGGCGGTGGAGGGCCTGCGCAAGCCTGAGTACAGCAAATACGACGCTCTTTTTCGTCTTTGAGCGAAAACCTGGGTAGATCCTTTCTAAGTAGCCCCACCGATCAGGAGCAGCCAGGATGAACACGACGACAGTCACCCAGAACCCTACCCATTCCTACGGGAAGCCCGGAAGCCACGGCCCGCCGCCCACTGGCGGCGGCAAAGGCATGGCCAAGGATCCCATCTGCGGCATGGTGGTTCCCAGGGCCACAGCCCTCACCACCCAGCGCGGCGGCCGCGACTACTACTTCTGCAGCCAGACCTGCCTGCAGACCTTCCAGAATCCGGACCGCGAATTGCGCGTGATGCTCCGGCGGGTGGGCTTCGTGATCGGCGGGGTGCTGGCTCTGGCGCTGTTGCGGGCCGGGGCCTTCATCGCCCTGGCCGCTGGGGTGAGTCTGGTGTCCTGGGCTCCTGTGTCCTTCCTGCCCTGGATGAGCTGGGGGAAGTGGCTGTTCGTGCTTGCCACCCCCGTGCAGTTCATCGGTGGCTGGTCGTTCTATACCGGCGCCTGGGCTGCCCTGAAGCGCCGCGCCCTCAACATGGACGTGCTGATCGCCCTGGGCACCTCCGTCGCCTACTTCTACAGCGTGGTGGTGGTGTTCGCGCCGACCTGGCTGCCGGTCGGCGTCAGTGAACGGGACGTGTACTTCGAAGTCTCGGCGGTGGTGATCGCCTTCGTGCTGATGGGCAAGTACATGGAGGAGATCATCAAGAAACGCTCCTCAGCCGCCGTGAGGAAGCTGCTCGACCTCCAGCCCGCCACGGCCACGGTGATCCGCGAAGGGGTGGAGATGACCGTGCCCGCCGATGCCATCGACACAGGCGAGACGGTGCTGGTGCGGCCGGGCGAGAAGATCCCCGCCGATGGGGTGGTGCTGGATGGCATCTCCTCGGTGGACGAATCCTTGCTCACCGGTGAATCTCTCCCGGTGGCCAAACAGGCCGGCGCCGAACTGATCGGCGGCACTCTGAATGGAATGGGCCTGTTGCGCTTCCAGGCCAGCCGGGTGGGATCCGACACGGCGCTGGCCCAGATCGTGCGGATCGTGGAAGAGGCCCAGGCCAGCACCGCCAGCGTGCAACGCCTGGCCGATCAGGTAACCGGCTGGTTCGTGCCGGCCGTGGTGTTGATCGCCTTCGCGGCCTTCGCCCTCTGGACCCTGGCGGGCCAGTTCAGCAGTGGTCTGCTGGCCTTCATTGCCGTGCTGGTGATCTCCTGCCCCTGTGCCTTGGGCATCGCCACCCCCGCGGCCCTGATGGTGGGGGTGGGCAAGGGCGCCGAGCAGGGCATCCTGATCCGCAGCGGCGAGGTGCTGGAGCGGGCCGAGAAGCTCACCACCGTGGTCTTCGACAAGACCGGCACGCTCACCTTGGGCAAGCCGGTGCTCACCGATCTGGAGCCCCTGGCAAGCCATTCGGAGCAGGAAGTGCTTCAGCTCGCAGGTTCCCTGGAGCATGGCTCAGAACATCCCCTGGCGGCGGCGATTGCCGAGGCCGTTGCAGAGCGCCATCTGGAGCTGTTGCCGGAGGAGCAGTTTGCGGCCCAGGTGGGTGAGGGCATCACCGCCAAAGTGGGCGGGGACGTCGTCTGGTTCGGCAACCGTTCCCTGGCGAGCCGCTTCCTGCCTCGGCTTCCCGAGCCTGTGGAGGGGCTGCTTGCTCAGCTTGAGGCCCAGGGTAAAACGGCCATGCTGCTGGGGCGCGCCGATCAGATCCTTGGGGTGATCGGCGTTGCCGATACGGTCAGACCCGAGGCCGAGCAGGCCGTGGCCCTGCTGCTGCGCCGTGGCGTGCGGGTGATCATGCTCAGCGGCGACAACCGCACCACCGCAGAAGCGATTGCCGCCCAGGTGGGGATCACCGAGGTGATCGCCGAGGTGCGGCCAGCTGACAAGGCCGGAACGATCAAGTCCCTGCAGTTGGATGGGCAGAACGTGGCCATGGTGGGTGATGGCGTCAATGACGCCCCGGCCCTGGCCACCGCCAACATCGGCATCGCCATCGGCTCCGGTTCGGATGTGGCCAAGGAGGCCGGCGACATCATCTTGATGGGCAACGACGTCCGGCTGGTTGTGACCGCCATCGGCCTGTCGCGGGCCACCATGCGCAAAATCCGCCAGAACCTGTTCTGGGCGTTCTTCTACAACATGATCGGCATCCCGATTGCCGCCTTTGGTTGGCTCAATCCGATGATCGCCGGGGCGGCCATGGCCCTGAGTTCGCTCTCGGTGATCGTGAATTCCTCCTTGCTGCGTCGCTTCCGGGCCGCTTGATCAAGATGACGGTGGTGCCGGCTTCCGTCCACTTCGACTGCCCAACAACAAACCAATCCCTGAGCCGGCAATGAACAGGGTGAGCACGCCGAGGACAGTGGAGTAATAGGGCTGAAGGTTGATGACCCCGAAGTTGCCCGTATGCAGCTTGATTAACCAGAAGGCTTCAATGTCCCGGGCCGAAAGAGCGCCATAGAGCGAACCGGACAGGGCCGTCACCAGGAGTGGTAAGGCGGCCATCGGCACCAGGGTGCGGTGGAGCCGTCGCAACTGGTGTGGTCGGTTCATTCGTTCTGTAGCGCCTTGTGCAACTGCTGTTCATTGGCGCAGGGCATCCACAGGGAGCCCATAGGGAAAACACCCTTGCACTTGAGCTCGTCAGCACGCTTTTCGGCTTCCTGCTTGGTCTTGAACATGCCCTTCATATGGGCCTCAGCCGGTGCCGTGGTGAGAAGTGGGGAGATGGCTGCCGCTGCCAGGGCAGCCAGCAGGGCCCAGCGTTGGTAGGGCAGCAGGCGGGTGGTGTGGGGCTGGTTCATCGGGTGGTGGCGGCGTGGGTCGAAGGTCAAAGAAGTAGAGCGGAGTGATGGAGTCACTTCTCCTTGGAGACCGCCTTTTGATAGGCCTCAAAGTTCTGACAGGGCATCCAGTCTTTGCCCATCGCAAAGACACCGCTGCACTTCAGCTCCTTGGCACGCTGTTCTGCAGCGGCCTTGCTCGGGAACATGTCGTAGTCCTGGGCTCGGGCGGTGCCAGAGGCCAAGCAGCCAGCTGCCAGGAGCACAAGAACCAGAGTGAGGCGGTTCACGGAATACCAGGGGGAAGGTGCCGAGGTCAGTTTAGAGTCTCCTCATAAGTGGAGAGTCAAGCCCATGGCAGCCATCGGCCTCACGACTGGGCTGAAGATCGGTGCGCTGGCCGGCCGCAGTGGCCTGCCGGTCAAGACCCTGCGCTACTACGAGGACCTGGGTCTGTTGCCGGCGATCGGCCGCAGCGAAGGTGGCTACCGCCTCTTTGCTGAGGAGAGCCTGCGCCGTCTGGAGTTCATCCGCCGCCTCAAGACCCTTGGGCTCAGCCTGGAGGAAATCCAGGCCTGCCTGGCGGTTCACGATGCCGGTGATCTGCCCTGCGGTGACATCGAGATCCAGCTGGGACGCCAGATCGAGCGGATCGATGGCCAGATCAAGGAACTGCGGCAACTCAGAAAGGAACTGAAGGACCTGCTGGCCGGCTGGCAGAGCAATCCCACCAAGGACAGCAACGTGATCTGCCCCAACCTGCATGTGTGACGGCCGCCAGGTGAAGCAATGACCCGGAGAGGCGTCCAGCGTCCTGCTGCCTCCCCATGCTAATGACAGGCAGACGGCATGGAGCAACGCTGATGATCCAGCACCGACTCGCGACGACAGCAGGGCTTGGGGCGCTCCTCCTATGGCTGGGAGCTCCTGCTCTGTCTCAGGCTCCCCAGGTGGCGGCCCCTGCAGGCGGGATGGGAGCGGGGCAAATGGGTCCGGGGCGGATGGGCACCCAGTCGATGGATCAGCACTTCATCGTGATGATGATTCCTCACCACGATGGGGCGATCGCCATGGCCGATCTTGCCCTCACCCGCGCAAAACGTCCCGAGATCAAAGAGCTGGCCAAGAGCATCAAATCCAGTCAGACGAGTGAAAACACACAGATGCGGACCTGGTACAGGCAGTGGTTCGGCGGCGACGTTCCCGCCATGACGGGTGGTGGAGCCATGGGCATGGGGGGGATGGGTGCTGGCATGGGAATGAGTGGTGGCATGGGTCCTGGCATGGGCATGGGCTGCTGCAGCGGAATGGGAATGATGGGCACCAGCCTGGCCGCCCTGAAGAACTCCGCCGACTTCGATCGGGCCTTCATCGAGCAGATGATTCCCCACCACCGCATGGGCGTGATGATGGCCTCGATGGCCCAGACCAGCAGCCAGCATCCGCAGCTCAAGGTGATGCAGCAGGCCATGGTCAAGGCCCAGAGCCAGGAGATCGAGCAGATGACGCAGTGGTATCGCAGCTGGTACGGAACGTCCTGATGTCAGCCATGGATCCGTTCTTCATTCGCGACACGCCGAAATCCTTCGAGGAGACCAGTAGCGCCCTCCAGGAGGCGGTGGTGGACCAGGACTTCGGCGTGCTGGCCGTCCATGATCTGGGCAACACTCTGCGCAGCAAGGGCCTGCCGTTCCCGGAGCAGTGCCGCATCTTCGAGGTGTGCAACCCCCAGCAGGCCGCCGCGGTGCTCAGCACCACGATGGCGCTCAGCCTGGCACTGCCCTGCCGGATCTCCGTCTACACAGAAGCCGGCCAGACCCGCCTTGGCATGATCCGCCCCGAGGCGATGCTTGCGGGCCGCTCGGCCGATCCCGCCCTGAAGGAAGTGGCCCGCGCGGTGGAGTCCTCCACCACGGCGATCATCGAGGCCGCTGCGGCTTAGCCGGGAAGCTCTGCAAAGGTGAGCCCACAGGACACGTCCACCCTGGCCCCCTTTCCTCCACTGATCCTGCTCAGGCATCGCCGCAGCCCACCGAGGTGCTGGCGGGATCGATCGAGCGCGTCACCTTCCACAACGCTGAGAATGGCTTCTGCGTGCTGCGCATCAAGGCCCGCGGCACCACGACATGGTGACGGTTGTGGGCCCTGCCGCCGAAATCATTGCCGGTGAATGGTTGACCGTGAGCGGCACCTGGGTGTATGAACGCGAGCACGGCCAGCAGTCCAAGGCCTCCTTCTTCAGGGCATTAGCCCCCCACCACCGCCGAAGGGATCGAAAAGTACCAGGGCTCGGGAGTGATCCGCGGCATCGGCCCGACCTACGACGGTGACGGCCTGGCGGCTGAGCTCTCGATCTTGCTACTCGCTCTGCTCTGAGAGGAGCGCCGCAGGGATGTAGCCAGAACCATCCCCTGGACGGAGCAAAGCCTGGGCCTTGAGCTCACACCCAGATAGAAGGCAGCCGTCCGGACGATCGAGACACTCAGGCCCACCACGTCCACCAATGTCTGCGGCCCGCTGGCCTGGCGTGGCGGCCATCGCACAGCGGGTAGCGGTGGGAGTGGCCGCAGCCGCAGACCATCACCGTGCTGGCCTGATCAAGCCGTAGCTCGCGTGACACCCAGCCGGTGCCGAGGTGGGCGCCATCACAGATCCAGCCATGGCGGCTGCGGCCGCAGCGGCAGAGCTGGTGCACGCCGGCTGGCAGCTCCAGGGGAATCGGACCCGAAGAGGGTGGAGCCGATTCAGCCATAGCATTCACAGCCACAGGCGGCATGACAGGACTCACCGTTGGGGTGCCCCTTGGCGCAGACCTCGCTGCAAAAAAGCAGGGCGCCGTTGCGGAACGGGCTGTCCGCTTGCACCGTGCAGTGGCAGGCCGGGCAGGCGCACTGCAGCGTGGCGGGTTTCTCCTGGGTCGCGTTCATGGCCTCTCCTTGCCCTGCGCCGATGGGCCCAGTCAGGTGCCGCCGGAGCCGGGGAGGAACGGCTTGCCGTACTGACAAGCCTGGCTGGCGGAACTATTCATAAGGGAGAGGCCACGACCAGGGCAGCGCGAGCCCAGACCCTGCAACCGTCCCAAGGGCGTCCGACATGGGGCGCCCTTCTTATTGGGGAAGAGTTCGGCGGTGATCATCTTCTGAGAAGACAGGCAGAGCAGGGCTCCCCACCACGGCGCCTATAGGCGTCAGTTCCGGGCGCCCCCTTCATGCAGTCGCCTGGCTATCTCAGACTTTACTCAGCTCAGAGTCTGAGCATCACGGTCAGCCATGGTTGATCCCTCTCGGGTTTCGTTCCGCGCCTGGAACTATGAGAACGAGAAGGGAAAGCAGGCACTAAGCCGCAAGGCGTGAAGAACGCCCGTACTAGAAAGGGTGTCCTGGTTTGGCCGGCACCGCTTCGACGTCCTGCGCCAGCTGTGGCTGATGGTGGCTCGGGAGCGCGGCAAGGTTGCCAATGGCTGGGCGGGGTGCGGCCTGGCCAAGGTTTCGGTGCTTGAGCCGCATGTGCGCCCGGGCCGCAACTCGGGAGCCTTCCCTTTGTCCGCGCGGGCGGGTGTTTCAGGTGTCTTCAGGCTTGCGTTCTTCTTGGAACTGCCAGCCGCAACCCCTCCCTCCCTTGGGATCACTCATGTCAACGACGAAGCAGCCAGGGAAACTCGGAAGCGGCTGAGGCAGGGGGCCGTTTGCCGAGGCTTTACGCGCATGCCGTTTGAGGGTGTCCGTTGTTGAGTGCAACTTCTTGGCCAGCTGCTTCGTTGTGTACACATCAGGGGCGAGATCGGGTGTCGGCACCGGGACGTGCGATCGGGGAACCAGCAATCCGCTGCTGAGCTTCTGGTGGCCATCCGGTGCTGCCGATAGAGAGAGCAGAGCCCGCAGGAACACTTTCAGATTCAGGTTGAACTCAAGGCTCTGATCTGAGGTGATCTGAGGATGGATCCTGTTCCACCAAGCGAGGATCATTCTTATCCCCTCACGTGCATCGCTGGAGATCTCTTCTGAACGCAGGAACCAGCTCAGCTGCTCCAAAAGCTTGCTCCTGCTTTCGTCATTGAGGTTGTCGACTAGCCAGCCATCGGCCTGCTCCGGCGCTTCCGGGGGCGACTGCGGTGCCCATTCCGAGAAGTGGTCCCGGCATCCCTGGGGGCCAGCGACCTGTGGAGACTGCAGGCGGGGAAGCGCATGGATCCGCAGCGGAATGTTCAGCTCGCTGATGGTCTTGATTCCACTGAACGCCTCAAGGGCATCGAAATCGCCCAGTCTCAGCCCCACCAGCGGTGAGGAACTAGGAGTATTGATTTGAGCGACTCGCTTGAAGATCTCCTGTTGTACTTCTGCTGAATGTCGCAGTGCCCTTGCATGTGACCGTTTGAACTCGGATACCCATCGGGGGGACTGGACGACCCCAGCCAAATGTGCCAATGTCTCATTCTTTGCTTCATTAATGGATTGCAGTGCCGCCGATATATTGACCTGTATAACTCTCTCTTTGCACTGCTCATCCTCAGCCGCGATATGCCCTCCGGTCGCGGCTTTAGTTGCGATCGGCTTGATGATCCCTGGGTTGCCCTTCGAAACTGGGGTGGCCTCACAGTGGCGCTTAGTCGGACCGCAGCTGCCACCATCCGTCTGGGAATTCATGTCTTTCGTCTGCCGGCTGGGTTGGGCGGACCTCCTGGCTTTCCCAGGCTGGCTTGGAGAAAGGCCGGCGGCTCTGGGGTTGGCGGGCTTTGCTGGCAGTCCGGTGGTCATTTGATTCATGGCCAGTTGAGACTGGCTGCGGCGGGGCTCATTTGAGACGAATGATACAGAGTTTTTCCGATCTGGTCCCTGGTGTTGCCACCAGCCACGGTGCCTGCAGCCAAAAAATGGATCCACACCCCCTGCCAGTGGGGGTACGAGGCGGTGAGACCGAGGCTTGCTCACCGGATGGAAGTGCACAGTTGGCCCCGCAAGCCACGGCCAGTAGGCATTTCGTAGGCATGATTCCTCCGAGACCCATTGCCCAGCAATGTTTTCCTGCGGACTTAAAATCCGCAGGCCGCAAGGCTGTGGGGGTTCAAGTCCCCCTGCCCCCATGCTGTTGCTTTCGGTCCTGCTGGAGCTGGTGGGACGGCACCTGCTGCACGTCGTTGTGGTCCACGAGCCCCGTGCTCCCCTGGTGCGGCTGCCCCAGCCACCGGTGGGGCGCTACACGGTGCTGGTGGCGGACTGGGGCCACCACACCTCGATCGTGGTGCAGCAACCACCTGGCTGGAGGCTCGGTCCTCCGGGGGCCGAAGCGGCGCCGTTCCTGGAGTTCGCCTGGGGTGACCGGCGCTACTTCCACGGGGGAGAGCGCGGTCCCCAGGACCTGGTGGCCGCCCTGTTCCTGCCCACCGACTCGGTGCTCTTCCTCGCCGGCCATCCCGATCCGCCGCGGCTGGCGGGTACGGTCGCCGTGTGGGAGCGACAGGTGGAGTCCCCCACCCTGCAGGCCCTGCTCAACACCCTGGAGCGCAGCGCCCGGCGCGACCGCGACGGCGCGCGCCTCCCCGCCCTGCCTCGGCGGCCCGGCCAGGGGGGCCGTTTTGTCCCGGCCCATGGCGCCTATCTCTGGACCCGCAACTGCAACGGGTGGACCGTGGGGCGCCTCCAGGAGGCCGGGCTCGCCACCGGAGCGACTGGGGTGGTGGTCGCCGCCCAGGTGCCAGGGCGTCTAGTCGGCTTTCGGCCCGTGGCCGACCAGGACAAAAGTTCATCTCCAACTGTGTCTGTGGCTCTCCACACGCGGCGGTCCCACGGTCTTTCTCTGCCGCACAGCCCGGCCTAGACCGAAGGCATCGTGGGATCCCGAAGTTGATTCATGTCGCTCCCCTGCTGGCCGCCACCTGTCTGGCGGGTTTTGCCCTGTTGCAGTTGCTGTTCAGCATCGGCACCTGGTGATCCCCTGGGCCACCTATCCAGGCCGGCCATGCCGCCATCCATGCCATGGGCTGTCCGCTCATCTTGACCACCGTGACCGACCAACACCCGTACCGACCGCGTCCAGAGCCTCGACGACAAGCTGGTCAGCGTGCAGGCATTGAAGGGGTAAGCCCCGCACGGCTGTTGATGCGCTGTTGATGGGCTGGTGGTGGGACAATGGGTCTGGTTCGAGAGCCTGGGGGCGCGTCGCTGATGTCGCCAGACCCGTCCACCGGCACCTCCGCCGGCACCCTGGCCGCCACCGGAATTGGGACCTTCGGGATTCTGCTGTTCCCTGGGGTCGAGGAGCTCGACGCCATCGGACCCTGGGAGATGGCCGCCCTGTGGGCGCGCCAGCCGAGCGGCCCTGAACAGTGTCTGATGATCGGCCAGGGGGAGGTCCCGATCACCTGTGCCAAGGGGATGGTGCTGCTGCCCCACGCCAGCTTCGCCACCGCTCCGCCGCTGGATGTGCTGCTGGTGCCGGGCGGCCAGGGGACCCGCACCGAGGTGTCCAATCCCGAGCTGATCGCCTTCATCCGGCGCCAGTCGGCCAGCTGCCGGGCCGTGCTCTCGGACTGCACCGGCGCTTTCCTGCTGCACGCCGCCGGCCTGCTCGGTGGCCGGAGGGCCACCACCCATTGGGCTTCCCTCGAGCGCCTGCGGGCCCTCGGCGACGTGGATGTGGTGGAGGAGCGCTTCCCCCGAGACGGGGCCATCTGGAGCGCGGCCGGCATCTCCTCGGGCATCGATCTGATGCTGTCGTTCATTGCTGAAACCGGTGGGGAAGATGCGGCCGCCCAAGTACAGCTGGAATCGGAATACTTCCCGGCTCTGAAGGTTTACGGGACGGCAGCCAGCAGCGGCAACGGATCGGCCTACTTCAGGACATCTTGATGCCGTTGGGATGGGTTTGATGCCGATGGGATGGGTGCTTGCACTCATCCTGCTGGCGATTGTGACGGATTAAGCTTAAGGAAAACGAGGAGGAGATCCCATGGCCACCTGTCAAATGCCCCGTACCGAAGCTTCCCCTGAGGCTCCATCGGGTGCCCATCCCAACGCCACCGAAGCCCTCCACCGGGTGAAGGAGCTGGCCCTTCGCGATCCGGACTTCGCCGCCGCCTTCAGAACATCCGATTCGCCTCAGACGGCGGCCGATCTGGCGCATCGGCACGGCATCGAGGTGAGTGCGGCGGCCCTCTGGCGCCACCGCGGCACCCTGGCCCACGGCGGGCTGCCCACCTGGCGCGGTTGAATCCAACCGGAGCCCGGCAGGGCTCCGGGATCAGTGTTCCGCCGGACCTTTGATCTCGATGCTGTTCCCCTCCGGATCCTGCAGGTAGAGGGCCGGCCCGACACCTTCGGCCCCGAAAGTGTGATGCAGTGGGCCGGCCTCGATGCCCTGACGGCGCAGATGGGCCCGCAGGGGGACTTCGTCAAAGGGTTCGACCCTCAGACAGATGTGGTCGAGGTTGTGCCCCTCCTTTCCCGGCGCCG
This sequence comes from Cyanobium gracile PCC 6307, assembly GCF_000316515.1. Lineage (NCBI taxonomy): Bacteria > Bacillati > Cyanobacteriota > Cyanophyceae > Synechococcales > Prochlorococcaceae > Cyanobium > Cyanobium gracile. The sequence goes on from NC_019675.1 coordinate 3,296,251, forward strand.
CCCCTCCCCGGCGACCCAGTTCCCCATGGACCGCCGCCAGATCGATCAGGCCGCTGCCGGCCCTCAGGTGGATCAGGCCGAGTGGTTCATTGCGTCGGACCACGGTGCAGCCCAGCACATCGGTGTAGAAGCGCTCCATCCGCTCCAGATCCCTGCAGCGCAGCACCACATGGTCGATGCCGGCGATCTTGATGCTGCCCATGGTGTTCATGGTCCTCTCCGCGCAGAAATCGGTCTACGTCATGCCTGCAGGAGGAGCAACCCGATCGGGGGTGGCGCTGGGTCGTCGCTGGCCGGGCCAGGGGGACAACGCTCAGAGGGCGGGCTGCCAGGTGACGTTACGGCCTTCGACGCTGTCCGTGTGCTCGCTGAAGGGCAGCACCTGGTTGCGGCCGGTCTGCTTGGCCCTGTACATGGCGTGGTCGGCCCTGGAGATGATCGCGTCGGGGTTTTCGCCGGGCCGCACCATGGTCACCCCGATGCTGAGGGTGATCGAGAGGCTGCCGGCACTGGTGACGATCGGCTCGGCCACGGCCCGGCGGAGCTTTTCGGCGATGGTCACCGCATCGCTCAGCCCCCGCACCCCCTGCAGCACCACCACCATCTCGTCCCCGCCGATGCGGGCGGCCATGTCGCCGCTGCGCAGGCCTGTGCGGATCCGGGAGGCCACCGTCCGGAGCAGTTCGTCGCCGGGCCCATGGCCGAAGGTGTCGTTGATTTCCTTGAAGTTGTCGAGATCGCAGAACAGCACGGCGGTGGCGTCCCCTTTGCGCAGCACCCGGCTGGCGATGGTGGTGATGCGCTCCAGGGCCTCATGGCGGTTCACCAGGCCGGTCAGTTCATCGGTGGAGGCCCGGCGGGCCAGTTCCCGCTCGGCAGCCACCTCCTGGTCCACCGTGCGGAAGGAGCCGACGATGCCGTCAAGCTGGCCCTGGGAATCCCGATGGGGACTGGCATGCAGCTCCACCCAGTGATGGCTGCGGTCCTGGGACAGGGCCTGCAGCCGGCGCACCACCGTGCTGCCGGCGGCCAGGGTCCTGAGGTCCCGCTCCAGCAACGGATGCTCGTCGGCGGGGATGAAGCGGCTGAGCGGATGGCCGATCCAGTCCTCCGGCAGCCAGCCCAGCATGGAGGTGAGCGAAGGGGAGATCCAGCTGACCTGCCCCTCCTTGATCAGCAGCACCACGTCGCTGGAGTTCTCCGCCAGCAGTCGGTAGCGCTTCTCCGAGGTGGCCAGGGCGGCTTCCGCCTGAACCATTTCGGTCACGTCGTTGAACTGGGCGATCACGAAGGCCAGGCTGCTGTCGGGTCGGCGGCAGCAGGACACGCTGCAGTCCACCCACAGGGCGGGGCGCTCTCCCTGAAGGATGCGCTTGCGCAGCCGGTAGCAGCGGCGCCGGCCCTCCAGCAGTTCCGCCATCAGCGGGGCTTCACTGTCCCGGTCCTGCGGCGGTGACAATGACGGCCAGGTGAGTCCCTCCAGGTCGGTCGGGTTGCGATCGAGCAGCCCCCCGCCGGCGGGGTTGATGGAAAGCACATGGCCCTCGGCGTCGAGCAGGGCGATGCCGGTGGAGGTGTTCTCCATCGTGAGCCGCAGCCGTTCCTCCGAGGCAGCCAGGGCCGTCTTGATGCGCTCCTCAGCCAGACGGGCGTCCACTTCGCCCTGGATGTCACGCCAGCTGCCCACCATGCCGGTCACCTCGCCATCGGGCCCATGCACCGGCCGCAGGGCCATGGAGATCCAGCGGCCGTCGCCGTCGGCGGCACGGAAGCGCAGATCGCAGCCGCTGTTCTGCCCCTGGAGAACCTGGCCGATGGCCCGATCCAGGCGGGCGTGGTCCGGCTCCAGCACCAGCTCGGCGATGCTCCGCTCCCTGAGGTCGCGGGCGTCGTGGCCCAGCAGCTGCAGCACGGAGGGGGACACCCAGGAGATCCGTCCCTGCCGATCACTGCTGAGAACCACGTCGGGGGCGTTCTCGGCCAGCAGTTGGTAGTGATCCTTCAGCTCCCGGTTGCTGCGTTCCTTCGCCTGCAGTTCCCGGGCCAGGTGCATCGACACCCAGGCCATCCCGATCAGGCCGGCGAGCTGCAGCAGCAGCTTCATGGTGGAGGCCTGGGGAGAGAGGAGGGACCAGACGATGGTCAGGATGATCGCCAGGCTCGTGAACCAGCCCACCTGGCGGGGTGTGGCGAACAGGGCCGCGAGAACGACGGGGATCCAGTAGTACGGATACAGCGAGATTCCCAGGCGTCTCGACAGGAGCAGATCCACTACAAAGAGGCCGATCAAGGCAGCAGCCAGGACGACCAACCGTGATCGATAGCGACGTTGGAGAGAAACCAAATTGTGCTGACTGACGAATGAACCTGACAATCAAGGAGCCGCCAATCCCACCGGTCTGTCGGTGGTTGCAGGTCTCAGCGGCTGAGGCCTTCCGCTTGGGTCTCGGCGCTGTTCTGGTGCCCCTTGAGGTGCTTCTCACAGGCCAGCGTCGCCGATGCGAACAGCAGCGCCATGCTCAACATCACCGCCTGAAGCTGGACCTGTCGCAGGAGGGGTGTCATGGCCCGGGGGTCCACATCAAGAATGATTATAGGTATGCCTTCCGTGTCCGCCCGCCGGACGCCCGGCCGCGGCCGGGCTGCGACCGCGGAGCTGACCATCGCTGAAGCGGTGGCTAGCAAGAAGCCGTGGGAGACCCAAGGCATGACCCGCTCCGCCGCCAACGCCACCGCAGACACCTCGCCCACCGCCGTCGAAACTGGCGATGCGCGCATCGCCCAGGCGGTCCGTCGCCACGGGGCCCGTGCCGATGCCCTGATCGAGGTGCTGCACCAGGTGCAGGAGATCCACGGCTACCTCTCGCCGGAGTCCCTGCGGGAGGTGGCCGTCGCCATGCGGCTGCCCCTGAGCCGCGTCCATGGCGTGGCGAGCTTCTACCACCTCTTCCGGCTGGAGCCCCCCACGGCCCACCGGTGCGCCATCTGCCTGGGCACCGCCTGCTACGTCAAAGGAGGGGGACAGGTGGCGGCCCGCATCGAGCAGCGGCTCGGGGTGCGCCTCGATGACCCGGTGGGGGACGGCGTCTGGGCCCTGCAGCACGTCAGCTGCCTGGGGGCCTGCGGCCAGGCGCCGGTGCTGGTGGTGGACGGGGAGCTGGTGACCCGGCTGCCGGTGGATGAGCCCGAGCAGCTGGAGGCCCGGCTGGATGCCGCCGGCCTGCCTCAGCGCATCACCACCTGATTGGCCCCCGGATCCCTGGAGTGGTTCAGGGCCAGCTCCACCCGCGACAGCATGGCTTGACCACGGGCGTCGGTGGCCGCCAGCAGGCTGCCCCACCTTCGAGCGGCTGATCCCAGAGCAGCGCCAGGACTTCACTGCCTCCGATGCGGAACAGTTCGTCGTTGGCGTGCAGCAGCGGCCTGACGCTGGCATTCAGCCGATGCAGGACCTCATCACCCGTCTGTCGGCCGAGCACAGTGTTGATCGGCCGCAGGCCCTGCACCGCGAACGCCAGGCAGGAGAGGGGCACGGCGCAGTCGGAGGCCCGTTGGCTAGTCAGCTTCAGGCCGCGTTCCGGCTCGGAGCGGTTTCTGGCCCCGGTGAGGAGATCGGTGCTCGAGAGCCGCCGCAGTTGCTCGTTGCTCTGCCTGAATCGCTCGCCCATGGCGGATAGATCCTCGCTCAGCCGTGCTTCCCTGAGCAGGTGCTCGTGGAGATGGTCCGGCGGCAAGGGACGGTGGTGGCCGTGGTGAGCTACCCGCCCCTGCACTCGCTGGTCACCAGCCGGCAGCTTCCCAACGTGGTCCTGGATGTGCTCGTGGTCGAACCGGAGCACCTGCGCCTGCACCCTGATGCCGTTCTGGCCCAGGTCAAGGGCTGGCAAGCGGCCCGATCCGCAGGAGCAGTAAGGGCTGCTCGACCCGCAACAGAACAACCCGCCCCCGCTGCTGGAGCAGATCCGCCAGCTGCTCGACGCCAATGGCGTCATCCCGACCAGCACCCCCTGCCGGCCACGGTGGACATCCTCGTCCGGAGCCTCGCCAGGGGCCGGTGAGCGGCGCCCCGGCCATTTCCTGGCTAACACAAGCACAGGCGCTTCCGGTACCCCATGCCCTCCCCTGTGCAGGTGCGCTGCTGCGATGCCAGCGGCTGCCGCTCCGCCGGCAGCCAGGGCCTGCGCGCCGCCCTGGAGGGTGCCCGTGAGGCGGCCGGTCTGGATGCCTCCGCGCTGACGATCAAGCCGGTGGGATGCCTGCGCCAGTGCGGCAGCGGTCCCCTGGTGGCCTGCGACCGGCCTGGCCGCACCCGGCTGTTCGGCGGGCTGTCGCCCGAGCTGGCCGGGGCCCTCATCACCGACGCCCTCGCCGCCGATGGTGAGGGGGACACCGCTCCCGCGTCCGCGTCGGACCCCCTGGCGCCCCATCGGATCGATCTGGACGGTCCCTTTTTCGCCCTGCAGCGGCCCGTGGTGCTCGAGGGCTGCGGGCAGGTGAATCCCGAATCCATCGACGACGCCCTGGCGTTCGGTACCTACGCCCAGCTGCAGCGTGTGCTGCAGGAGCTCACCCCGGAGCAGGTCCGGGACGAGGTGCGCCGAAGCGGCCTGCGCGGTCGCGGCGGCGCCGGCTATCCGACCGGCCTGAAATGGGACACGGTGGCCCTCCAGCCCCCCGGCCCCCGCTACGTGGTCTGCAACGCCGACGAGGGGGACCCCGGCGCCTTCATGGACCGCAGCGTGCTGGAGAGCGATCCCCACCGGCTGATCGAGGGGATGGCGATTGCCGCCTACGCGGTCGGTGCCGAGCGGGGCTTCGTCTACGTGCGGGCGGAGTATCCCCTGGCGATTGAGCGCCTGCGGCTGGCCCTCCAGCAGGCCCGCATCCGCCACCTGCTGGGCAACCACATTCACGGCACCCCCTTCAACCTGCGCCTGGAGGTGCGGGTGGGGGCCGGCGCCTACGTCTGCGGTGAAGAGACGGCCCTTTTGCTCTCCATCCAGGGCCAGCGGGGCATGCCCCAGCCCCGGCCCCCCTTCCCGGCCCAGTCGGGACTCTGGGGGGCGCCCACCCTGATCAACAACGTCGAGACCTTCACCGCCGTGCCGGCGATCCTGCGGCAGGGGGGCGACTGGTATGCGGCGATGGGCACCGAGCACAGCAAGGGCACCAAGGTGTTCGCCCTCTCCGGGGCGGTGGTCAACACCGGCCTGGTGGAGGTGCCGATGGGTACCCCCCTGCGCACCGTGGTGGAGGTGATCGGCGGCGGTGTGCCCGACGGTTCGCCGATCAAGGCGGTGCAGACGGGGGGGCCCTCGGGCGGCTGCATCCCGGCGGAGCGGCTCGACACCCCCGTCGACTACGAGAGCCTGCTGGAGCTGGGTTCGATGATGGGCTCCGGCGGCATGGTGGTGATGGGGGAGAGCACCTCCATGCCCGAGGTGGCGCGCCATTTCATGGGCTTCAGCGTCAACGAGAGCTGCGGCAAGTGCGTGCCCTGCCGCGCCGGCACCGTGCAGCTGGCCCAGCTGCTCGACCGCTTCGTGGAACGCCGGGCCACCCCCGCCGACCTGGAGCGCCTCGATGCCCTCTGCCAGATGGTGAAGGTCACCAGCCTCTGCGGCCTGGGCCAGTCGGCCCCCAATCCGGTGCTCAGCACCCTGCGCTGGTTCCGGCACGAATACGAGGCCGCCTGCCGGGAGCCCGTGGACTGCGTCGGCACGGGGAGCGTGCGCTGATGGCCGTCGTCACCCTGATCGTCAACGGCCAGGACGTGGCGGTGCCGGCGGGGGCCAGCCTGCTGGAGGCCACCCGGGCCGCGGCGGCCGACGTCCCCACCCTCTGCCACCTCGACGGCCTCAGCCCGGTCTCCGCCTGCCGTCTCTGCCTGGTGGAGGTGGAGGGGGTTAGCAAGCTGCTGCCCGCCTGCAGCACCGCCGCCGCCGAGGGCATGGTGGTGCACACCCACACGCCCCGGCTCAGGGAGTACCGGCGCATGGCGGTGGAGTTGTTCTTCGCCGAGGGCAACCACGTCTGCGCCGTCTGCGTGGCCAACACCCACTGCGAGCTGCAGGACATGGCCGTGACCGTGGGCATGGACCATTCCCGCTTCCCCTACCAGTACCCCCAGCGGTCGGTGGATGCCTCCCACCCCCAGTTCACCCTCGACCACAACCGCTGCATCCTCTGCACCCGCTGCGTGCGGGTGTGCGACGAAATCGAGGGGGCCCATGTGTGGGACATCGGCAGCCGCGGCGGCCAGTGCCACATCGTCGCCGGCCTGGATGAGCCCTGGGGCCAGGTGCAGGCCTGCACCTCCTGCGGCAAGTGCGTCGATGTGTGCCCCACCGGTGCCCTGTTCCGCAACAGCGACACCACCGCCGAGAAGGAGCCCAACACCACCCTGCCCGCCCTGTTGCGCACCGCCCGAGACCAGCACCGCTGGCACAACCAGTGACCCCCCACCCCATGACCCCCTTCCAGCCCGCCGCCAAGCTCCGCCTCGCCACCGTCTGGCTGGCGGGCTGCTCCGGCTGCCACATGTCGTTCCTCGACCTTGACGAGTTCCTCTTCGACCTGGCCGAGAAGGTGGATGTGGTGTTTTCCCCGGTCGGCACCGACGTCAAGATCTACCCCGAGAACGTCGACATCGCCCTGGTGGAGGGGGCGGTGGCGAACGTCGACAACCTGGAGCTGGCCCTGCAGGTGCGCGAGCGCACGGCCCTGGTGATCTCCTTCGGCGACTGCGCCGTGACGGCCAACGTGCCCGGCCTGCGCAACCTCCTCGATGCCGGTCACGACAGCGCCAAAGCGGTGCTGGAGCGCGGCTACCTGGAGCTGGCCGACGCCACGGGCCAGCTGCCCTTCGCCCCCGGCATCGTCCCCGAACTGCTGCCCCGGGTGCTGCCCCTGCATGAGGTTATTCCGGTGGATCTCTACCTGCCGGGCTGCCCCCCCTCCGCCGAGCGCATCCGTGAGGCGATCACCCCCTTGCTGGCCGGCGAGCGGCCCGCGATGGAAGGCACGGCCATGCTTCGCTTCGGATGAGGACCTCCCCATGACCCGCACCGTTCTCATCGACCCGGTCACCCGCATCGAGGGCCACGCCAAGATCACCCTGCACCTCGATGAGGCCGGCCACCTCACCGACACCCGCTTCCACGTGGTGGAGTACCGGGGCTTCGAAAAATTCTGCGAGGGCCGGCCCTTCACCGAGATGGCCGGCATCACGGCCCGCATCTGCGGCATCTGCCCGGTGAGCCACCTGCTGGCGGCCGCCAAGACCGGCGACAAGCTGCTGGCCCTTTCGATCCCCCCGGCAGCCGACAAACTGCGGCGGCTGCTCAACCTGGCCCAGCTCACCCAGTCCCACGCGCTCTCGTTTTTTCACCTCAGCAGTCCTGATTTCCTGCTGGGCTGGGAGAGCGATCCGGCCAAACGCAACGTCTTCGGCCTGATGGCCGCCGACCCCGACCTGGCCCGGGCCGGCATCCGCCTGCGCCAGTTCGGCCAGCAGATCCTGGAGCTGCTGGGCGGGCGCAAGATCCACTCCGCCTGGGCGGTGCCCGGGGGGGTGCGCACCCCCCTGAGCCAGGAGGCCAAGGACTGGATCCTGGGGCGCCTGCCGGAGGCCCGCGCCACCGTGACGCTGGCGCTGGAGCTCTACAAGACGCTGCTCGATGGTCCGCTGCAGAAGGAGCAGCGCGTCTTCGGCGACTTCCCCAGCCTGTTCATGGGCCTGGTGACCCCCAACGGGCTCTGGGAGCACATCGAGGGGCGCATCCGCTTCCGGGACGCCACCGGCGCGATCGTCGCCGACCAGCTCAGCGAGGACGACTACGCCGAGTTCCTCGGCGAGGCGGTGGAACCCTGGAGCTACCTCAAGTTCCCCTATTACAAACCCCTGGGCTACCCGGAGGGGATCTACCGGGTGGGCCCCCTGGCCCGGCTCAACGTCTGCGACAGCATCGGCACCCCCTGGGCCGACCGGGAGCTGGCGGAGCTGCGCCAGCGCAGCGGCCAGCCCGCCACCTCGAGCTTCGCTTATCACCACGCGCGGCTGGTGGAGATCGTGGCCTGCCTGGAGGCGATCGAGGCCCTGGTGCAGGATCCCGAGCTGATGCACGGCCGCATCCGTCTGCGGGCTTCCCTGAACCGCAACGAGGCGGTGGGGGTGAGCGAAGCGCCCCGGGGCACCCTTTTCCACCATTACAAGGTGAATGACGACGGCCTGCTCACCAGCGTCAACCTGATCATCGCCACCGGCCAGAACAACCTGGCGATGAACCGCACCGTGCACCAGATCGCCCGGGAATACATCCCCGATCCGGTGCCCGCCGGCACCGAGATCCCCGAGGCGATGCTCAACCGGGTGGAGGCCGGCATCCGCTGCTTCGATCCCTGCCTCTCCTGCTCCACCCACGCCGCCGGCCAGATGCCCCTGCGCCTGCAGCTGCTGGCCGCCGACGGCACGGTGCTGGCCGAGCGCCTGCGGGGATGACCGGCGCCGACATCAGCACCGGGGGAGCGTTGCTGATCGGCATCGGCAATCCCCTGCGGGGCGATGACGGGGTGGGCTGGCACCTGGTGGAGGGCCTGGGCCTGCAGCGCCACCAGCTCACCCCCGAACTGGCCGAGGCGGTGGCGGCCGCCGACCGGCTGCTGATCGTCGACGCCTGGCTGGCAACGCCCCGCAGCCGCTGCCTGCTGCGGCCCCTGGTGGCCTCAGGCGGCTGGGAGCGGGACACGCACCGCGTGGAGCCAGCCCGGCTGCTGGCCCTGGCCGAGCAGCTGTTCGACCGCTGCGTGCCGGCCCACGAGCTGCTGGTGCCGGCCTTCGACTTCTCCTGGGGCGATCGCTTCTCGCCGCAGCTGCGGCGCCAGCTGCCCGAGGCGCGCCGGCTGCTACGGGGCTGGTTGCGGGAGGCGGTGGCGCCCCATGCATGAGCTGAGCCTCATGGATGCCGTGAGGGAGCAGGCCCTGGAGCAGGCTGCCCTGCACGGGGCCGGCCGCATCACCGCCATCACCCTGCGGGTGGGCAGCCTGGCGGGGGTGGAGATCGAGGCCCTGCGGCTGGCCCACACGGTGGTGATGGCGGGCACCATCGCCGCCGGCTCCCGGCTGGAGATCGAGGCGGTGAGCTCCGAATGCCTCTGTGCCGCCTGCGAGCAGCCCTTCGCGGCGCGCGATGGCTGCTGCGAGTGCCCCCGCTGCGGCCGCATCAGCCGGGAGCTGCTGCGGGGGCGGGAACTGCAGCTGACCTCCCTGGACCTCGACTGATCCGCCAGGCTTGACAGGGAGCTGGGGCCGTCGCTGGGGCCGAACGTCCCGAGGCTGGCGGTGATCCCTATCAGGGCCGGAAAAAATTCTGTCAATTTTTTATCTAGAAGGCCGATCGGCGCTGGATTCAGGTGCGAAACGTAAACTTGTGCAAGTTTTCTTTTTATCGCCACTCTGTGCCAGGACTGATGCTGTCCATGGCCCGCAAATTCGTCCATGGCGTGGGTTTATTTGTAAATGAGTGAGAGGAGCGCAACCCCCATGACTTATTTCTCGAAGAATTCCACCAGGACATTCCGTCGGTCATTTCTCCGCGGGATGGGAATCGCCGCAACAGGTGGTCTCCTGCTTGGCGGTCCCGCGATGGCGGAAGTCAGGCCTGTTGGCGAACGCACCGAGCCCGTGACGAATCCCGTGACTTCGGAATCGTCCGCAGGTCTTCCCGGGCTTGCTGAAGCCGGCCCCAGTGATCGTCCCGCCACGGCGGTTCCGGCCCTGGAATCCGCTCCTTCGGTGGCAGCCCCCAGCGCAAGCCTGGATTCCCAGGTTGCTCCGGACGCCATCCTCATCGCCCAGACCTATCCCCAGCCGGTGGTGAAGGAGGTCTATTCCGCCAAGGGCTGGTACCTCACCATCGGTGCCGGCGCCCAGACCCCAAGCGACCAGACGGTCAACAGCAACGGCACGCTCGTTTCCCCGTTCTTCACGCCGCTGCTGTTCAACTTCGGAAACAACAACTCCACGAAGCTCGATCTGGGCGGAGGCTTCTCCGGTGATGTGGGCGTCGGTTACGACTTCGGCGCCCTGCGCGCCGAGCTCACCTACGGCTACAGCCGGGCCAGCCTCAACGCCGTTGGTGCCGCCAATCCGATCGGCTTCGGTGCCTTCGGCATCGTGCCCTTCACCAACAACGTCTCCGGCATCATCAACAAGAATGATGTGCTGGCCAGCCTCTACTACGACATCGAGACCAACAGCCGCTGGACGCCCTACATCGGCGGTGGCATCGGGTACACCAACCTGAGCACCCCGAGCTTCAGCCTCAACGGCTTCCCCACCAACAGCGTCAACAAGGGGCTGTTCGGCTGGCAGGCCAAGGTGGGTGTCAGCTATGCCATGAGCTACAACTCCGATGTCTACCTTGAAGGTGTCTACCAAGGCGCTGGCGGGTATTCCTCCGAGAACCTGACCTTCGACGCCTTCAACAGCTTCGGCGGCAAGATCGGCTTCCGCTACCGCTTCGGCGCCCGCCCGGTGGCGGCCGCGCCCGCTCCTACCCCGGAGCCGGAACCCGTCATGCAGCCCGCACCGGCCCCTGCCCCGATCTACCAGCCCGAACCGGCCCCCGCGCCGATCCGCGGCCTCTGGTGAACACCTGATGGCCCCGGTGGCCATCAGGGTCCCGTCCGAGCTCCGTGCCTAGCCTTCGGGCGAGGCCGGGCCCCGGCGGGGCTTTTCCGTGCCGCTCTCCTGTCTGGGGTCGAACCTGCAATGTGTGTCGACTGCAATTGCGGCCAACCGGTCGCCCCCGCCATCGAGGCCCCCCGGCACCTGGAGCTGGGCCAGCGTCTGCTGGTCCACAACGACGCCCAGGCGGCGGCCAACCGGGAGCACTTCGCCGCCGCCGGTGTCCGGGTGATCAACCTGCTCTCCTCGCCGGGTTCCGGCAAGACCTCCCTGCTGGAGCGCCTGGCTCGGCACCTGGCTCCCGCCTCCCCATCGCAGCGCCATCCGATGGCGGTGATCGTGGGCGATCTGGCCACCGACAACGACGCCCGCCGGCTGCGGGCCGTCGGGGTGCCCGCCCTGCAGATCACCACGGGCCAGGCCTGCCATCTGGAGGCGGCGATGGTGCACCGGGCCCTCCATGAACTGGACCACCTCGGCCAGCCCCTCGATGGCCTGGAGCTGCTGGTGATCGAGAACGTCGGCAACCTGGTCTGCCCGGCCGCCTTCGATCTTGGTGAGAGTCAGCGGGTCGTCCTGCTCTCGGTCACCGAAGGGGAGGACAAGCCCCTGAAGTACCCGGCGATCTTCCATTCGTCCGACGTGGTGGTGATCAGCAAGGGCGACCTGGCCGGGGCCTGTGGCTTCGATGGGCCCCAGGCCCGCCGCCACATCGCCCGGGTGGCCCCCCGGGCCCGCATCGTGGAGGTCTCCGCCCGCACTGGGGAGGGCATCGCCGAGCTGCTGGCGGCCCTGGGCCTGGAGCGGGTGGCCGTGGCCGGCTGACCATGCCACCGCTGGCGGGGCGGGCCCAGCTGCACCTGGAGTGCCGTGGCGTGGTGCAGGGTGTGGGCTTCCGGCCCCTGGTGCACCACCTCGCCAGCGATCTTGATCTGCGGGGCGAGGTGGAAAACGGCCCGGGGGCGGTTTGCCTGCGGCTGGAGGGGGACCGCCGCTCCCTGGAGATGTTCCTGAGGCGCTTGCCGCAGCAGCTGCCCCCCGGGGCCCGCCTTGAGCCCCTCGCTCCCGTCTGGTCGGCGGCCGCCGGCCCGGCGGCGGGCCCGCTCAGGGCGGGGGTGCGGATCCTGGCTGGCCAGGCCAGGCCGCTCAGCATCGATCTGATCGCGTCGTCGCTGGTGGCCGACCGGGCCCCCTGCCGCGCCTGCCTGGCGGAACTGGCCGATCCCGCCGATCGCCGCTTCGGCTACCCCTTCATCAGCTGCTGCGACTGCGGTCCCCGCTTCAGCATCGCCACGGCCGAGCCCTGGGCCCGGGCCCAGACGACCCTGGCGCCGTTCGCCCTGTGCCCGGCCTGCCACCGGGAGTTCGAGGAACCGACCGACCGCCGCTTCCACGCCGAGACCATCGCCTGCCCGGCGTGCGGGCCGCGGCTGGCGTTCCTGGATGCCTCCGGGGTGCCGCTGGCCGGCTACACAACCGGCGACGGCGCCAGTCCCCGGGCCCTGATCCGGGTCTGCTGCGATCTCCTGGCGGCCGGGAAGGTGCTGGCCCTGCAGGGGGTGGGCGGGTTCCAGCTGCTGGTGGATGCCGCCAATCCCACGGCGGTGGCCCTGCTGCGACGGCGCAAGCGACGGCCCGCCAAGCCTTTCGCCCTGCTGGTGGCCGAGGCCGGGGCCCTTGCTCCCTTCTGCGCCATCGACGCCGCCGAGCGGCGGGCCCTGGCGGATCCGGCTGCCCCGATCGTGCTGCTGCGGCGCCGCCCTGGGGCGGCCACCGCCCTGCCGGGCGTGGCCCCGGGTAGCCCGTGCCTGGGGGCGATGCTGCCGGCGTCGCCGCTGCACCACCTGCTGGCGCGTGAGTTCGGCCGGCCCCTGGTGGCCACCAGCGGCAACCCCAGCGGGGAACCGCTCTGCATCGATCCCGCCGAAGCGGTGCGGCGGCTGGGGGCCGGTGCTGGAGCCGGCGAGCCGATCGCCGATGCCTTCCTTGTGCACGACCGTGCCATCGCCCGGCCGCTGGACGATTCGGTGCTGCAGGTGATCGACGGCCGCCCCGCCCTGCTGCGCCGGGCCCGCGGCTACGCCCCCGAGCCCCTGGCCCTCGGGCCGACGGCCGACGCGGCGGCTGCAGGGGTGCCCGGCGGCCTGGTGGCCTTGGGCGGTGATCTCAAAAGCGCGCCCGCCCTGGCTCTGGGGGGACGGGTGTGGCTCGCCCCCCACCTGGGGGACCTGGCCGAGGGGCGCCTGCTCTCCCGCCTGGTCGCCGGACTGGAGGCGATTGATCGGCGCTGGGGCGATGGGGTGGGGGCGATCGCCTGCGATGCCCATCCCGGCTATCTCAGCCACCAGCTCGCCGCCGCCCAGCGGTGGCCGCGGCATCCTGTGCAGCACCACCGGGCCCATGGCCTGGCGGTGCTGGCGGAGCACGGGCTGGCACCGCCGCTGCTGGCCTTCACCTGGGATGGTCTGGGGTACGCCCCGGCGCCCGAATCGGTGGCTGGGGAGTCGGCTGCTGGCGGCGGTGCCCGGCTCTGGGGCGGGGAGCTGCTGTTGCTGGGTGGATCCGGGGGCTTCCCCTGCGAGCGGCGGGTGGCCCTGCGGCCCTTCCCCCTGCCTGGGGGTGAGCGGGCGATGGAGGAACCCCGTCGGGCGGCCCTGGGGCTCCTGGCTGCCGCCGGGGCCGGGGCCATGGGGCATCCCGGGGCCCGCCATACCCTGGCCGCCTTCGCGGCCGACGAACGCCGCCTGCTGCTGCAGGCCATTGCCGGTGGCTGCAACAGTCCCCTGACCACCAGCATGGGCCGGCTGTTTGATGGGGTCGCCTCCCTGCTGAACCTGGTGCAGGTGCAGAGCCACGAGGGTGAGGGGGGCCTGCGGCTGCAGGGGGCGGCCTCCGCCGCTGCCGCTGCGGAAGTCCTCGCCCCTGGCGTCCCCGGGGACTGGTCCCTCCCCCTGGTGCCACCCGGGGCCGTCGCGGCTGCCGGCGCCGATGGGCCGACCCTGGGCTGGCTCGACTGGGAACCGCTGCTGCTGGCGCTGCTGGCGGCGATCGCGGCCGGCACGTCGGCGAGCGTCTGTGCCGCCCGCTTCCACCACGCCCTGGTGGCGGCCCTGGCCGGGACGGCCGCCATCGCCGCGGCGGACCTGGCGGCCACCGCACCGACCCCCGCCGAGGGCGTGCCCGTGGCCCTGGCCGGGGGATGCTTCCAGAACCGGCTGCTGCTGGAGGGGGCGATCGGCGCCCTGCGGGCCCGGGGGTTGCGACCGTTCTGGCCAGAGCTCGTGCCATGCAATGACGGTGGGCTGGCCCTCGGCCAGCTCTGGGCGGCGGCGGGGCCGTGGGCAGATCCGGCCGGCGGGCCTACAACCATGGGGAGAGACCACGCGCCGTGATCCGCCCATGTGCCTGGCCGTGCCTGCTCGCATCCTCTCGATCCGGATCCAGCCGCCGGCGGGCGATCCCGGACCGGCGGGGGCCGAAGCCGCCGCAGACGATGACGGCCTCTGGCGCATGGCCGAGGTGGATTTCGGCGGGGTGCGCCAGCAGGTGAGCCTGGCCTGTCTGCCCGAGGCGGCCGTCGGCGATCGGGTGCTGGTGCACGTGGGCCTGGCCCTCAGCCTCGTCGAGGACGACCCCGCATGACCATCACCGTCGATGGCAACGAGGCCGTGGCGCTCGTGGCCTACCGCCTCAACGAGGCCATCGCCATCTATCCGATCACCCCCGCCTCGCCGATGGGGGAGTGGGCCGACGCCTGGAACACCGAAGGCCGCCCCAACCTCTGGGGCACGGTGCCGGCGGTGGTGGAGCTGCAGAGCGAGGCCGGCGCCGCCGGCACCGTCCACGGGGCCCTGCAGGCGGGGGTACTGACCACCACCTTCACGGCCTCCCAGGGGCTGCTGCTGATGGTGCCCAACCTCTACAAGCTGGCCGGCGAGCTCACCCCCGCCGTGCTGCACGTGGCGGCCCGCTCCCTGGCGGCCCAGGGGCTCTCGATCTTCGGCGACCACAGCGACGTGATGGCCTGCCGCGGCACGGGCTGCGTCATCCTCTGTTCCGCCTCGGTGCAGGAGGCCGGCGACTTCGCCGCCATCGCCACCCGGGCGAGCCTGAAGGGGCGGCTGCCGTTCCTGCACATGTTCGACGGCTTCCGCACCTCCCACGAGATCCAGAAGATCGAGCCCATCGCCGATGAGATGCTCCACGCCCTGATGCCGATGGAGGCGGTGGCGGCCCACCGCCACAGGGCCCTCTCCCCCGACCATCCGGTGCTGCGCGGCACGGCCCAGAACCCGGACGTCTACTTCCAGGCGCGCGAGTCGGTGAACCGCTTCTACGACGCCCTCCCCGGCCACCTGTTGGAGGCGATGGAGCGCTTCGCCGGCCTCACCGGCCGCCATTACGGGCTCTACGAGTACGTGGGGGCCGCCGACGCTGAGCGGGTGGTGGTGCTGATGGGCTCCGGCTGCGAGACCGCCGCGGAGACCGCCCTGGCCCTGAACGCCGCCGGCGAACGGCTGGGGGTGCTCAAGGTGCGCCTATTCCGCCCCTTCGTGGCGGCTCTGTTCGCCGCCGCCCTGCCGCCGACGGTGCAATCCCTGGCGGTGCTCGACCGCTGCAAGGAGCCGGGGGCCGGCGGTGAACCCCTCTACCTCGATGCGGTGGCCGCCCTCAGTGAGGAGTGGCAGTCCTGCCACGGCGATCGCCCCCTGCCGCGGGTGGTGGGCGGCCGCTACGGCCTCTCCTCCAAGGAGTTCACCCCGGCCATGGTGAAGGCGGTGTTCGACAACCTCCGCGCCGAGCGGCCCCGCAACCACTTCACGGTCGGCATCGACGACGACGTCACCCACCGATCGCTGCCCGTCGCGGCGGACTTCCACGTGGATGGGCCCGACCAGGTGCGGGCCGTGTTCTACGGCCTGGGCTCGGACGGCACCGTGGGGGGCAACAAGGCCACGATCAAGATCATCGGGGAGCAGACCGACCTGTTCGCCCAGGCCTACTTCGTCTACGACTCCAAGAAGTCGGGGTCGGTCACGGTGTCGCACCTGCGCTTCGGCCCCCGGCCGATCCGCGCCCCGTACCTGATCGAGCGGCCCACCCTGGTGGCCTGCCACCAGTGGGATTTCGTCGACCGCTTCGACCTGCTGGCCGGCCTGGACGCCGGTGGGGTGCTGCTGCTCAACAGCCCCTTCCCGATCGAGGAGAGCTGGCGGCGGATGCCGGCGGCGCTGCGCTGCGGCATCCGCGAGCGGGGGCTGGCGGTGTGGCTGATCAACGCCTACCGGGTGGCCCGGGAGGCCGGGATGGGGAACCACATCAACACGGTGATGCAGGCCTGCTTCTTCGCCGTCAGCGGCGTGCTGCCGCGGGAGGAGGCGATCGAGCAGATCCGTGCCTCGCTGCGCAAGACCTACGGCCGCAAGGGGGAGGCGGTGGTGGCCATGAACCTGCGCGCCCTCGACGCCAGCCTCGAGCACCTCCAGCCCCTCGACTGGCGCCAGCTGCCGGCGGAAGACGACCTCCCGCCACCGGCCCCTGTGGCCGACCGTCTCGCCGACGCTCCGTTGTTCGTGCGGGAGGTGATCGCCCCCCTGCTGGAGCGGCGCGGCGATGCCCTGCCCGTCAGCGCCCTGCCCTGCGACGGCACCTGGCCCACGGGCACGGCCCAGTGGGAGAAGCGCAACATCGCCGAGACCGTGCCGGTGTGGGAGAGCGACCTCTGCGTGCAGTGCGGCAAGTGCGTCATGGTCTGCCCCCATGCGGTGATCCGAGCCAAGGCGGTGGCGCCGGAGGCGCTGGTGGGCGCACCGCAGGGCTTCCGCCAGGCCCCGGCCCGCGACCCGGACCTGGCGGGCCGCAGCTTCACGATCCAGGTGGCCGTGGAGGACTGCACCGGCTGCGCGCTGTGCGTGGAGGTCTGCCCGGCCCGCGACCGCACCGAGCCGAAGCGCAAGGCGATCAACATGGCGCCCCAGCGCCCCCTGCGGGAGGCGGGCCGGGGCCACTGGGACTATTTCCTGGGGCTGCCCGAGATGGCCCGCGCCGACCTCAACCTGCACAGGATCGGCCAGCAGCAGCTGCAGCAGCCCCTGTTCGAGTTCTCCGGCGCCTGCGGCGGCTGCGGCGAAACGCCCTATCTCAAGCTGGCCAGTCAGCTGTTCGGCGACCGCATGCTGGTGGCCAACGCCACGGGCTGCTCCTCCATCTACGGCGGCAACCTGCCCACCACCCCCTGGAGCATGAATGCCGAGGGGCGTGGTCCGGCCTGGAGCAATTCTCTCTTCGAGGACAACGCCGAGTTCGGCCTTGGCATGCGCGTGGCGATCGACCAACAGCGCCAGATGGCCCTCGAGCTGCTGGAGCGGCTGGGGCCGGCGCCGGAGCGGGGCGACTCCCTGCTCCCCGGGGCCCTGGTGGCGGCGATCCGCGACGGCGACCAGCACGACGAGGCCGGCATCGTCGCCCAGCGCCAGCGGGTGGAGGAGCTCAAGCGGCTGCTGCACGCTGTGGCACCCCAGGGCCCCTGGGCCGCCACTCCCCGGGACGGCCAGGCCGCCCGTCTGCTGGATCTGGCCGATGCCCTGGTCAAGAAGAGCGTCTGGCTGGTGGGGGGCGACGGCTGGGCCTACGACATCGGCTTCGGCGGCCTCGACCACGTGCTGGCCAGCGGCCGGGATGTCAACGCCCTGGTGCTCGACACCGAGGTGTACTCCAACACCGGCGGCCAGATGTCGAAGGCCACCCCCCGGGCGGCGGTGGCCAAGTACGCCGCCGGCGGCAAGGCCGCCCCCAAGAAGGATCTTGGGCTGATGATGATGAGCTACGGCACGGTCTACGTGGCCAGCGTGGCCATGGGGGCCCGCGATGAGCACACGGTGCGGGCGTTCCTGGAGGCGGAGAGCTACCCGGGGCCGTCGCTGATCCTGGCCTACTCCCACTGCATCGCCCACGGCATCGACATGGCCCGGGGCATGGAGCAGCAGAAGGTGGCGGTGGACTCCGGCCGCTGGTTGCTCTACCGCTACGACCCGCGCCGCACCGACCGGGGCGAGCACCCGCTGCAGATCGACAGCCGGGGTCAGAAGCGACCCCTGGCCGAAGCGATGGCCACGGAGAACCGGTTCCGCATGCTCTCCTTCAGCCAGCCGGAGCGGGCCCGGGCCCTGGCCCGCCAGGCCGAGCTGGAGGTGGCCCGGCGCTGGGCCATCTACCGGGCCCTCGCCGGCACTCCGACGGGCCCCGAGGCGAGCCCCCAGGCCCATTCCCCGATGGAGGCACCGGCATGACCCGTCCCGATCTGTCCGTCACCTACCTGGGCCTGGAGCTGCGCAGCCCCCTGGTGGTGGGGGCCGCGGCGCCCCTGAGCGAGGACATCGACCAGTTGCTGCGGCTGGAGGAGGCCGGCGCCGCCGCTGTGGTGTTGCATTCGCTGTTCGAGGAGCAGATCGAGCGCGACCAGCTGGAGCTGCACCGGGTGAGCATCCAGGGGGCCGACAGTTACGGCGAGGCGCTCAGCTACTTCCCCGAGCCCTCGATCTTCCATGTGGGCCACGACCTCTACCTGCGCCACCTCGAGCAGGCCCGCTCCCGCCTGTCGGTGCCGGTGATCGCCAGCCTCAACGGCGCCCACCCCGGCCAGTGGGTGCAGGTGGCGCGGCGGATGGAGGACGCCGGTGCCAGCGCCCTGGAGCTGAACATCTATTCCGTCCCCACCGATCCGGATCTCTCCAGCGCGGCGATCGAGAACCAGGTGCTGGAGATCGTCGCCGAGGTGCGCGCCGAGGTGACGCTGCCCCTGGCGGTGAAGCTCAGCCCCTTCTTCACCAACTTCGGCGCCATGGCCAAGCGGCTGGCCGCCGTCGGTGCCGATGGCCTGGTGCTGTTCAACCGCTTCTACCAGCCCGACATCGACATTGAGGAACTGGAGGTGCGGCCCAACCTGCTGCTGTCCACCCCCCACGACCTGCGGCTGCCCCTGCGCTGGATCGCCCTGCTGCACGGCCGCCACCCGGTGGATCTAGCGGCCACCGGTGGCGTGCACCGCGGCACCGACGTGGTGCGGCTGCTGATGGCCGGCGCCGCCATCACCCAGGTGGTGGCCGCCCTGCTGCGCCACGGCCCCGGCCGGCTCACGGGCCTGGAGGAGGAGCTGGGCCAGTGGCTGCTGGAGCACGAGCACGCCTCGGCCCGGGAGCTGATCGGCTGCATGAGCCAGCAGCGCTGCCCCGATCCGAGCGAGTATGAGCGCTCCCAGTACATGCGCGCCGTCCAGACCTTCCTGCCCGCCGAGGCCGCGGCGGCGCCCGGTCCCTGGTGAGTGCTCCGCTGGCGGCGACGGCGGAGGTGGCCGCCGTGCGGGAGCTGGCCCTTGAGCTGGCCGCCATCACCACCCGCCCCTGGACCCTGATGGAGGTGTGCGGCGGCCAGACCCACGCCATCGTGCGCTGGGGGCTCGACCAGCTGCTCCCCCCCGGGCTGCGGCTGATCCACGGGCCCGGTTGCCCGGTCTGCGTCACCCCCGCCGCCACGATCGATGCGGCCAGGGCCCTGGCCCGCCGGCCCGAGGTGATCCTCTGCTCCTACGGCGACATGCTGCGGGTGCCGGGCGCCGCCGCTGACGGGGGGCCGGGGGATCTGCTGGGGGTGCGGGCCGAGGGGGGCGACGTGCGCCTGCTCACCTCCCCCCTCGAGGCCCTGGCCTTGGCCCGGCGCCACCCGGACCGGCAGGTGGTGTTCCTGGCGGCGGGCTTCGAGACCACCGCGCCGGCCACGGCCCTGCTGGTACGCCAGGCGAGCGCCGCCGGGGCGGCCAACCTCTCCCTGCTGGCGGCCCATGTGCGGGTGCCCCCCGCCATGGCGGCGATCCTCACGGCCGAGGGCAACCAGGTGCAGGGGTTCCTGGCGGCGGGGCACGTGTGCGCCGTGATGGGCACCGGGGAACTGGAGCAGCTCGCGGATCGGCACCGGGTGCCGGTGGTGGTGAGCGGCTTCGAGCCCCTGGATCTGATGCAGGGCCTGGTGGCCTGCGTGCGCCAGCTGGAGCGGGGTGAGGCCCGGGTGGCCAATGCCTACGGCCGGGTGGTGCGCCAGCAGGGCAATCCGGAGGCCCGGGCCCTGCTGGAGTCGGTGTTCGAGCCGGTGGACCGGCCCTGGCGGGGCTTCGGCTTGATCCCGGGGGGCGGCCTCGGGCTGAGGGCGCCGTTCCGCAGCCTGGAGGCCGGGGCCCGCTTCAGCGACCTGCCCGCTGGGCCCGAGGAGGGGGCGGATCCCGGGGCCGGGGATAGGGAGGATGGGGTCTGCATCAGCGGCCGCATCCTGCAGGGGCGCGCCCGGCCCATGGACTGCCCGGCCTTCGGGACCACCTGCACACCGGAGCATCCGCTGGGGGCGCCGATGGTGTCCTCGGAGGGGGCCTGCGCGGCCTATCACCGTTACGGCCGCCGTGGCTGAGCTGGTCCCGCCCGCCACCCCCCGCATCCAGCTGGCCCACGGCGGCGGCGGCACCCTGATGCAGCAGTTGATCGACGCCGAACTGCGCCGCCTCTACGCCGACCCCGACCAGGTGCTGCACGATGCTGCCCGCCTGTCCCTGCCCCACGGGCGCCTGGCCTTCACCACCGACAGCTACGTGGTGCAGCCCCTGGAGTTCGAGGGGGGCGACATCGGCATCCTGGCGGTGACGGGCACCGCCAACGACCTGGCGATGGCCGGCGCCAGGCCCCTGGTGCTCAGCCTGGGCCTGATCCTGGAGGAGGGGCTGGAGCTGGCCGTGCTGCGCCGCATCGTGGCGTCGCTGGGGGCGGCCGCCCGGCGCTGCGGGGTGACCATCGTCACCGGCGACACCAAGGTGGTGGAGCGGGGCAAGGGGGACGGGGCGTTCCTCAACACCAGCGGCATCGGCCTGCTGGAGGTGGACGAGCCGATCGATCCGCTGGCGATCGCCCCCGGCGACCAGCTGCTAGTGAGCGGGGACCTGGGCCGCCACGGGGTGGCGATCCTGGCCGCCCGCCATGGCCTGGATCTGCAGCCCCCCCTGGCCACGGACTGCCTGCCCCTGTGGCCCGCGGTGGAGGCGCTGCTGGCCGCGGGGGTGCGGCTCCACTGCCTGAGGGACCTCACCCGGGGCGGGCTGGCCAGCGCCCTGCAGGAACTGGCGGCCCCCAACGGCCTTGAGCTGCTGATCGAGGAGGAGCGCATCCCGGTGGCCGAGCCGGTGCGGCGCACCTGCGACCTGCTGGGCTTCGATCCGCTGCACCTGGCCAACGAGGGCCGCTTCCTGGCGGTGGTGCCCGAGGCCGATCGGCAGCGGGCCCTGGCGGTGCTGGCTCCGGCCGGCGGGGCCTGGATCGGCCGGGTGGCGGCGGCAGGACCAGGAGCCGGCCGCCCCCGGGGCCGGGTGTTGCTGCGCACCCCCTACGGCAGCGAGCGGGTGCTGGTGCCCCTCAGCGGGGAACTGCTGCCGCGGATCTGCTGAGCGTCGCCGTCACTGGATCGGCACCTGGGTCGGCTCGGCGCTGGGGGCGGGCCCCTTGCGGGGCACCGTCACCGTCAGCTGCCCCTCCTTGGCGGTGGCCTTGAGGCCGGCGGTGTCGGCGTCCTCCGGCAGGGTGAAACTGCGGGAGAACTGGCCGTAGAAGCGCTCCACGCGGTGCATACGCGAGCTGTCCTCCTTCTTCTCCTGCTGCCGCTCCCCCTGCACGGTGAGCACCCCGTGGTCGATGGTCACCTTGAGGTCCTCCTTGCGGACCCCGGGAATGTCCGCCTGGATCTCGTAGGCACCGTCAGTTTCAACGATGTCGACCCGGGGATTCCAGTCGGCCATCGTGACAGCGGTGCTGCTGCGACCCAATGGCCAGGGCAGGGTACGGGTGTAGCGGTCGAAGAGTTCTTCGACGTCCTTGAGAGTTTCCGAAGGAATGATGGCCATGGTGGTGCCTCCTGAATGGAGAAAGAAGCAGGGTTGACAGGCATTGGCTTCGATCTTGACAGCCCCTGAGGGATTGCCGCTGGGGATTCCTTGGCGGGATTTCCTCGCCCCTTGCGGGGATGGGAAGGCGTTGCTGCACAATGCTCAAAATGTGCAGCATTTCATTGTTGGAATGAACTGATGTGCTCAATGAATGAGAGAGGTGAAGCGATAGGCAGTTCTGGTCTTCTTCCGGCAATTCAATTGTATTGGAGCCCTCCAGTCGACTTGTGACCGGTTGGCTGTCATTGGGAAATCTTCACCATCCTCAGCGGGCCGTTCGCCAGCGCTTGTCAAGGGCGTCGGCGAGGATCACCAGCACCGGAGCCAGGACCATCGGACCCAGCCAGGCCAGGGGAAAGGGGGCCATGCCGAAGACGGCCGCCAGGGGAGCCAGCAGCACCAGGGCACTGGCCAGCAGCGGTTCGCTGATCAGTCCCAGCCACAGCAACTGGTTGGGAAGCCTCAGCATGTCCCAGGCCGGACGGCGTTCACTGCGGCAGGCCAGCAGGGTGCCCATCTGGCCAGCCACGATCAGGCAGAAGGTGACGGTGGTGGCCTGTTGCTGGATCGCCACCACGCCGGCGTCAGCCGTGTGGTGCAGCAGCTGGGGGGCCAGGGCACGCAGCTGGCTCCAGCCCACGCCGTTGGCCCGCCAGGTCAGCAGATAGCCCGCCATGGCCACCAGGCCCTCCACCACCCCCAGCACCAGATAGGCCCGCACCATCACGGCCCGGTTGAGCAGCGGCAGGCCCTTGGGGCGCGGTGGCAGGCGCATCACCCCCGGCTCGGGCGGATCGGCCCCCAGACCCAGGGCCGGCAGCAGGTCCGTTCCCAGGTCGACGGCCAGGATCTGCAGCACTGTGAGGGCGGCGGGAATTCCGGCGATCACCATCGCCAGGAAGGGCACCACCTCCGGCACGTTCGAGGCCAGCACGTAGGTGATGAAACGTCCGATGTTGGTCACCACCGAGCGGCCATAGCGGACGGCCTGCACGATCGTGGCGAAGTTGTCGTCGAGCAGCACGATGTCGGCGGCCTCGCGGGCCACATCGGTGCCGCTGATCCCCATCGCCAGGCCGACATCGGCGGCGCGCAGGGCCGGTGCATCGTTGACGCCGTCACCGGTGACGGCCACCACCTCGCCGAGGGCCCGGTAGGCCTGCACCAGACGCAGCTTCTGCTCCGGCGCCATGCGGGCGAACACCAGCCGGCGGCGGAACTTGAGCAGCTGGCGCAGGTGAACGTCGCTGATCTGGGCCAGGGTGGGCCCCTCGATCACCCGGACCGGATCGGCACTGGCCCGCTGGCGCGCCGTGGATCCCGCCCCGGGCTCCGGGGGATCCAGCAGCCCGATCTGCTGGGCGATCGCCTGGGCGGTGAGGCCGTAGTCGCCGGTGACCATGGTCACCTTGATGCCGGCGTCCCGGCTCTGGCGGATGGCGTCCGGCACCTCCGGGCGGGGAGGGTCGTAGAGACCCAGCAGGCCGAGGAAGGTCTGCTCCCTCTCCAGCTCTTCGCTCGGAGCCGTGGAGCACCCGCCATCGCCCCGCCGGAGCGCTACGGCGATGACCCGGTAGCCCCGGGCGGCCAGACCGTCGTTGGCCTCCACCACCCGCTGGCGCAGGGCGGCGTCCAGGGGCTGGTCAGCCCCGGGCGACAGCCAGGTGGTGCACTGGTCGAGGACATCCAGCGGCGCCCCCTTGGTGATCAGCAGGGAGCCCCCGCTGGCGATGGGCAGGTCATCGGCCCGGTCGCTCCAGTCCACCAGCACGGTCATTCGGCGGCGATGGGAGTCGAAGGGGATCTCCCGGCGTCGCGGATGCCGGCCTGACTGCTCTCCCGGTGCCAGGCCGGCGGCGGCGGCGGCCAGCAGCATCGCCGTTTCGGTGGGATCCCCCACCCCTCGCCAGGGTTCGGCGGCATGGCCGCCCCCGGCCGTGGCCGGCTCCAGGCGGGCGTTGGAGCAGAGGGCGGCACAACGCAGCAGCAGCCGCTCCAGGCCTTCGCCGGCCTCCGGCAGCCAGGTGCTCTCCACCGCCATGCGGTTGCCGGTGAGCGTTCCGGTCTTGTCGCAGCAGATCACGCTCACCGATCCCAGGGCTTCCACCGCCGACAGGCGGCGCACCAGCGCCTTGCGCCGGGCCATGCGCTGCACCGCCATAGCCAGGGCCAGGGTCACGGTGGGCAGGAGCCCCTCGGGCACATTGGCGACGATGATCCCGGTGGCGAACACCAGGCTCTCCAGGGGGTTCATCCCCACCAGCAGGACACTGAGGCCGAACGCCACCAGCCCCATGGTGACGGCGATGGTGCAGATGGTGTGCACGATCCGGCTCACCTGCACCTCCAGGGTGCTGGCGGCGCGGACGGTGCCGGCCGCCAGCCGGGCCACCTGCCCGAATTCGGTCTCGGGGCCCGTGGCATAGACGAAGGCCTCCCCCCGTCCGGAAGCCACCGTGCTGCCGGCCATCACCAGGTTGATACGCTCACCGGTGGTCACCTTCACCTGCAGCTGGCTGCCCTCGAGGGCCTCACTGCGGCGGGCCACCGGCAGCGATTCGCCGGTGAGCACCGACAGGTCCAGATAGAGCCCATGGGCCTCGCTCAGCCGGCAGTCGGCCGGAACCCTGTCCCCCTCCTCGAGCCGAAGCCGGTCGCCGGCCACCAGCTGCTCCGCCGGCAGAAACACCAGCTGGCCATCACGCCACACCTGCACCTGGCTGGGCAGGGCACGGGTGAGGGCGGCCAGGGTGCGCTCGGCCTGGAACTCCTGCCAGAAGGAGAAGACGCCGTTGATCAGGACCACCCCCCAGATGGCCCAGCCCAGCTGGGGGGTCCCGGCGGCGAAGGCCAGACCCCCGGCGACCCACAGCAGCAGGGCCATGAAGTGGACCATCTGGTCCAGGAAGCGCAGGGCCAGGGGTCGGCGCCTCAGGGGCGGCAGACGGTTGGCGCCGAAGCGCTCCAGCCGCCGCTCCGCCTCCCCGCTGCTGAGGCCCTCCGGTGTGGTCTGCAGGGCCTGGTGGACGCCCTCCAGCGGCAGCGACCAGATCGGCTGGGAGGCGGCGAGCAGCACGGACCGGCAGCGGAAGCCACGATCAGCATGGCCCGCCCGGGGTCGGGCGAAGTGACGTGGCTAGCGTCCATTGGCCGGTGGAGGCCGCTGCCCATGCCGCCGCAGATGCCCCTGTCGATGCCGTCGTCGACGCCGCACGCGACGCTCCGGTCGGTGTGGCGCCGCACCCTGGCCCTGGCGGCCCTGGCCCTGGCCGCCGTTCCGGGGCTGGCGGCCGTTCCGGTAGCGGCGGCTGAGCTCGGCACCCTCTGGAGGGTGCGGGACGGCGCCGGCACGGTGTTCATCGCCGGCTCCCTGCACCAGCTGCGCCGCGACCGGGCCGGGCTCCCCCCGTCCTATGGCCGGGCCTACGGGGACGCGGAGCGGCTGGCGATGGAGCTCGACATGGACGCCATCAGCCCGGCGGCCCTGGCGGGTGAGCTGGTGGCGCGGGCCCTCGACCCCGACGGCCGCTCCCTGCGCGAGGTCCTGCCGGCGGCGACCTGGCGGACCCTCCAGCCGCGCCTGGCGGGCCTGGGGCTGCCGGAGGGGGCGATCGATCGGTTCGAGCCCTGGGCCGTGGCCCTGCTGCTCGCCTCCGCCGAGTTCCTGCAGCGGGGCTACTCCCCCGACAGCGGGGTGGAGGGCCAGCTCCAGGCCAGGGCCGCCGCCGACCGCAAGCCCATCGACGGACTGGAGACACCGGCCGAGCAGTTCGAGCTGTTCGACGGGCTGCCCCAAGCCGACCAGGTGCAGCTGCTGGAGGTCACCCTGAAGGAACTGGATGGGGTCGGGCCCCGGCTTGACGCCCTTGAGGACGCCTGGCGGGCCGGCGACCTGCCCCGTCTCGAGGCCCTGCTGCTCGCCGACTACCGCCAGCGGCCGGATCTCCTTGAGCGTCTGGTGGTCCGGCGTAATACGGCCTGGGTGGCTCCGGTGCGGGGGTTCCTGCGGCGCCCCGACGACACCCTGGTGGTGGTGGGGCTGATGCACCTGCTGGGGGACCGGGGGCTGATCGCCCTGCTGCGGCAGCAGGGGCTGAAGCCGGAGCGGTTCGTGGCTGGGGGGTGGCGACCGGAGCCCTAGGCCTGTTCGGCCCGGCGGCCATGGCCGCCGCCCAGGCTGAGCTCCCATCCCTTGACGATCCGGTAAAGGGTGGGCACCAGGAACAGGGTGAGACCCGTGGCCACCAGCAGCCCGAAGAACACCACCGTGCCGATGCTGATGCGGCTGGCCGACCCGGCGCCGGTGGCGAACAGCAGGGGCAGGAAGCCCGCCAGGGAGGAGAAGGCGGTGAGCAGGATCGGCCGCAGACGGGCGACGGCGGCGCCGTGGACGGCTTCATCGAGGGGCATCCCCTCCGCCAGCCGCTGGTTGGCGAATTCGACGATCAGGATGGCGTTCTTCGCCGCCAGGGCCACCAGCACCAGCAGGCCCATCTGGCCGTAGACGTCCAGGGGGAGGCCCCGCAGAGCCAGACCCAGCACCCCGCCGAGCACCCCCATGGGCACGGTCGCCAGGATGATGAAGGGATCGGCGAAGTTCTCGTAGAGGCCGGCCAGCACCAGCAGCATCACCAGCACCGCCAGGGCGAACACCTGCAGATTGCCGCCGCCGGCCCTGGCCTCCTCCCGGGCCAGACCCGCCCATTCCAGGTCGGTGGCCGTGCTGCCGCGGTCCTGCTGCAGCTGCTCCAGCAGGGCGATGGCCTGGCCGCTGCTCACCCCCGGGCCCGGCTGGGCCCGGATGCTGATCGAGCGCACCAGGCGGGTGTGGTTGATCGTCGTGGGGCCGGTGCCGGCTTCCACCTGCACGATCTGGGCCAGGGGGATCAGCTGGCCACTGCGGTTGCGCACCTGCAGGGCCAGCACGTCATCGGCATCCCGCCGGGCCTCGCCCTCGAGCTGGAGGATAACCCTGCGCACCTGGTCGCCTTCGAAGCTGTCGTTGACGTAGTCGCTGCCGAAGCTGGCCCCGAGCACGCTGACCAGTTCATCGAGATCCACCTGGAGCGAGGCCATGCGCAGCCGGTCGGGGATGAGCCTCAGCAGGGGGGCGTCGGCACTGAAGCGGGTGCCCACCTGCTCGAAGGCGCCCGTCTGCCGGGCCGCGGCGATGAAGGCCTCCGCCTCCTGCTGGAACTCGCCGAGGCTGAGGCGGCCGCCGCTGGTGTCGAGCAGGTCGAACTCCAGGCCGCTCTCACTGCTGAAGCCCCGCACGGTGGGGGATTCGCTGACGATCACCGAGGCATCGCTGATTCTCTGGCGCAGGCGCCGGTTCAGCCGTTCGGCCACTGCGGCGGCGCTCTGGTCGGCCCCGGGGCGCTCCTCGATCGGCTTGAGCCGCAGAAAGAAGATCCCCTTGTTGGGGGAGCTGTCGCCGAAGGAGCGGCCGGCATAGAAGTTGGCGAAGCGGATCAGGGGCTCCTGGTCCATCACCTCCCGGACCTGCTCCATCACCTGCTGGGTGCGGGGCAGGGCGATGCCGTCCTGGAGCAGCACCACGCCCCGCAGCTGGCCGCTGTCCTCCTGGGGGATGAAGGCCTTGGGCCGCTGCTCGAACGCCAGGCCCGTCAGCAGCAGACCGACCAGCAGGCCGGCCACCACGCGACGCCGCCAGTGCAGCACGCGGCTGAGCAGCCGGTCGTAGGGGCGCTCCAGACGCTCCAGGGCCCGCCGGGGCGGATCGATCCAGCGCAGCAGCCAGGCCGGCTCCCGGCGATCGGCATGGAGCAGCCGGCTGGCGGCCACCGGGGTGAAGGTGAGGGCGTTGAAGGTGGAGAACACGATCGTGCCGCCGATCGTCAGGGCGATGGGGGCGTAGAGACGGCCCAGGCTGCCCTGCAGGGTGAGCACCGGCAGGAACACCACGATCAGCACCAGGGAGGTGGCGATCACGGCGCCCCCCAGTTCCGCCATGGCTTCGCGGGCGGCCTCCAGGGGTGGGCGGCCGTTCTCCAGACGGCGGCCGATGTCCTCGCTGACCACGATGGCGTCGTCCACCACCAGCCCGCTGGCCAGCACCATGCCGAACAGGGTGAGGGTGTTGATCGAATCGCCGCTGAGCCGGAGCACGGCCAGCGAACCGATCAGGGCCACCGGCACCGCCGAGGCGCTGATCAGGGCCAGACGGCTGTTCCCCAGCCCCAGCAGCAGCACCAGGAACACCAGCAGCACCGCCTCCCGCAGGCTCGCCGTGGTCCGGTCGATGCTGGTGCGGATCGAGGCCGCCTCGTCGACGATCACCTGGAGATCCACCCCCGGCGGAAAGCGGGGCCCCAGCTCCTTGAGGGCCCCTTCAATGCCCTGGCTCACTTCCAGGGCATTGCTGCCGTCCCGCTGGAAGATCCCCACGGCCACCGCCGTCTTGCCGCTCAGGTCGGTGGCGATCGCTTCGTAGTTCTCGCTGCCCAGGCTGACCCGGCCCACATCCTTCAGCAGGGTGACCCCCCCGTTGGCGCTGCGGTCGACCACCAGGGACTCGAACTCCTGGGCGGTGCGCAGCCGTCCCTCCATGCGCAGCGGCAGGGTGACGAGCTGGTCGTCGGGGGAGGGGGCCACCCCGGCCTGGCCGAGGGCGGCCAGCACGTTCTGCTCCTCGAGGGCATCGCGCACCTCGCTGATGGTCAGATTGCGTTCCTCCAGGCGCAGCGGATCCAGCCACAGCCGGAAGGCGAGCGAACTTCCCCCGAACAGCCGCACCTCGCCGACGCCGGGCACCCGTTGCAGCCGGTCGCGGATCACCTGGTCCACCCAGCCGCTCAGGAAGGTGTCGTCGTAACGGTCGCGGCTGGCACTGAAGCTCAGCACCATCAGCAGGTCATCGGAGGTGCGTCGCACCTGCACCCCGAAGCGCGCCACCTGGGCGGGCAGCTGGCGGCTGACCACCGCCGCCTCGTTCTGGGTGTTGATCTGGTTGATCTCGGGGTTGCCGCCCTCGAAGCCGAGGGAAATGCTGCTGCCGTTGGCCGAGCTGGTGGATCGGATCGAATCCAGCCGCTCCAGGCCGTTGAACTGTTTCTCCAGCAGGGTGGTCACCCCCTGCTCCACCACCTCCGGACTGGCGCCCGGGTAGCTGGCGCTCACCGACACCCGGCCCGGGGCGATCGGCGGCAGGTTCTCGACCTTGAGGCCGGGCAGGCTGATCAGGCCGCCAAGAATAACCAGCAGGCTCAGCACCAGCGTCAGCACCGGCCGGCGCAGGAAGGGGTCGGAGATCGACTTCACGGAAACGCCTGGGTGGGCACCGACCCTGATCGCCGACCGATCCTGGCAGGGGCGGGGGGCGCCCCGCGATCAGCGCAGGTCGCGCTTCAGAACGGCATAGAGGTAGTCCGGGGACTTGTAGCGGCTCGGCAGGCAGATGTGGAGCTGCTCCAGCCGGCTCCAGCAGACCGTGCGCTGGATCGCCTCCATCGTGCGGCCCTCCTTGAGCAGCAACCGCATCGCCTTGCAGTACAGGGAGTATTTCGCCTCAAGCTCGCCGATCGTTGGGGGCTGACCCTGGACCTGGGGCATGGCGGAAGGGGGCACCCGGGTTTTGCAGGGGTGCCCAGCCACTCTACGAGCTGGCCAGTAGCCCCTCGACGCCCAGGGCCCTCGCTGGAGGGGCATGGCCGAGGGTGGCGGCCTGGTCGTCGCTGAGCCGTCCGGCCGCATGCAGCACGGCGGTGATCCGGGCGATGTCGAGCACGGCGTGGCAGCGATAGCCCCCCTTGGCGAGCCGCTGGCGGGCGCTGGTGTCCGCCTGGCCGCCGTGGTCGATGAACACCACCACGTCCTCCACCTCCAGGCCGGAGCTTTCCAGCTTGGCGATGCCCTCGAGCACACTGGTGCCGGTGATCAGGATGTCGTCCACCACCACCACCCGGTCGCCCTCCTCGAAATCCCCTTCGATCAGGCGACGGGCCCCGTGGGCCTTTACCTCCTTGCGCGGGTAGAGGAGGGGTTTGTGCAGCTGCAGCGACAGCCCGGTGGCGGTGGGCAGGGAGCCGTAGGGAATGCCGGCGATGCGGTCGAAGACCAGCTCGCCGAGCTGGCCGGCATAGGCATGCAGCACCCGGTGGAACAGGTTGGGATCGGAGATGATCTGGCGCAGATCCACGTAGTAGTTGAAGACGGCTCCCGAGGCCTGCACGTAGTCGCCGAACAGCAGGCAGCCGATGTCGAACAGATCGACAATCAGGCTGGCCAGCGGGTCGCCGGAGCCATCGGCGTCCGTGCCGGCCCCGGCCTCGGCGCTGCCCTCCGGGCGACGCTCCGGCAGCCACAGGCTGCAGGCCTCACCCTGGTCCGGCGCCCGCCGCTCCAGCCAGCGGTCCCGGCGCTCGCTGATCCGCTGCTTGAGGGCAGCGGCGCGGACGGCGATGTCGTCCTCCACCAGGAGGTTCTGGGGCAGGGGCATCAGCAGGCCGTCGGCGGCCGGACTCAGCCCGGCCTCCAGCAGGGCGTCGAGGCGATCCTCCTCTCCCCAGAGGCTGCGCAGGATCAGGAAGCGCTCCGGCGCCTCCTGGCGCACCCGGGCCAGGATCGCCGGGTCACTGGTGCCCACCTCCAGCAGCAGCTGGTCGGGGGTGGCCCAGAGCTGGCATTCCCGCACGATGCGCAGGTAGAGGGGATCGCTCTCGTCGGGGTGGTGCTGCAGCACCCTGGCGGCCGCGTTGGAGCTGTGGCAGGTGATCACCACCGCCTTGTCGGGGTACAGCAGGAACGGGGCGGCGATGTCCTGGCCGGCCAGGGGGGAGAGGGTGACGCCGTCGGCGCCGAGTTCGCGGAACAGGTAATGGGCCAGCGCCGAGGAGCTGTTCAGGTCCCCATGCTTGGTGTCGATGATCAGGGGAATGTCGAGCGGCACCAGTTCCCGCACCTCCCGCAGCAGTTCCAGCCCCACCGGGCCGAGGGCCTGGTAGAAGCCGAGGCTGGGCTTGTAGGCGCAGACGTGGTCGGCGGTGGCCTCCACCACCGCCTTGATCCAGTGGCGCGCCTGGGAGAGAAACGAGCGACCGCCCATGCCGCGGCGATGGGCCCAGGCCTGCAACATCTCCGGATTGGGATCGAGGCCGGTGACCAGCAGCGACTGACGGGCGGCGATGGCGTCGGTGAGCTGGACGAAGAAGCCCATCGCGCAGGGGGTTGGTGCCCAAGGTGCTAAGGCGAGGGCCGGCGCCAGCGCGAGGGCGTGACACAGGACTTATTGATCCCTGAGCCCCAGCGGCTGTCTCAGCCCTGCAGTTCGGCGTACGCGGGGCTCCAGCGGCAGGCGTCCAGGCGCGCGAGAGCGGCCTCGGGGGTGGCGGCCCGGCGGGCCAGCCCCTCCCGCACGGCCTGGATCGCCACCGCTTCGGCCACGGCCCGCGACACCGCCTGAACGGCCGCCAGGGGCGGCATCAGCGGGGCGTCGGGATCGGTCGCGGCCGGAATCACCCCGGCCAGGGCCTCGATGCTGGCATCGATCATGGCGTCGCTCACCTCGGTGGCGCCCACCGCCACGGCGCCGTAGCCCAGGCCCGGGAACACGAAGCAGTTGTTGCACTGGCCGATCACCCGTTCCATCGGCTGGGCCGCGTAGCCGGTACCGACCACCGGCGGGAAGGGGCTGCCGGTGGCCACCAGGGCCCGGCCCCGGCTCCAGCGCAGCAGGTTCTCCGGGGTGATCTCCGCCAGGGGGGTGGGATTGGAGAGGGGCAGGACGATCGGCCGCCCGCCGTCGGCGCAGAGGGCCTCCACCACCGCCTGGTCGAAGGCGCCGGCGGCGGTGGAGGTGCCGATCAGCACCCCCGGCCGCACCGCCTCGATCACCGCCAGCAGACCCGGGCCCGGGCCATCGGCCGGGGCCGCCGTTCCGAACCGTGCCGCCAGCAGCTCCGGCCCCTTGGCGAACGGGCGGGTGCCGCCGCTGAGGCCCGGGGTGCCGGTGTGGACCAGTCCGTCACGGTCGATCAGCCAGAGACGATCGGCGGCCTCGGCGGCCGGGAGCCCCTGGCGCTGCAGCAGGCGATGGAGCCGTTCGGCGATGCCGCAGCCGGCGCTGCCCGCCCCGAAGATGACGATCCGCTGGTCGGCCAGGCGCTGCCCGAGGCCCCGCAGGCCGGCCAGGATCGCTGCCGCCGCCACGCTGCTGGTGCCCTGGATGTCGTCGTTGAAGCTCGGCACCCGGTGCCGGTAGGCCTCCAGCACGGGGCGGGCGTGGGCGGCCCCGAAGTCTTCCCAGTGCACCAGGGCGCCGGGGCAGACCGTCTGCACGGCGGCGATGAAGCGGTCCAGGAAGGCGGTGTAGGCCTCCCCCTGCAGGCGGGGCCGGCGCAGGCCGGGGTAGCAGGGGTCGGCCAGCAGTTCCGGCCGGTCGGTGCCCACGTCCAGCATCACCGGCAGGCCCCGGGCCGGATCGAGCCCGGCGCAGAGGGTGTACACCGCCAGCTTCCCCTGGCAGATCTGGATGCCCCCCACCCCCTGGTCGCCGATGCCGAGGATTCCCTGGGCATCGGTGACCAGGAGCAGGTCCGGAGCCTGGCCGCCGGTGCCGCCGCAGGCCTGGGCCAGCAGCTCCTCGAGCCGCTCCTGCTGCGGTGCAGCCAGGTAGATCCCCTGGCTGGGGCTGCGGTAGGTGTGGCTGAAGTGCTGGATCGCCTGCCCCACCGTGGGGGTGTAGACGATCGGCATCGCCAGCTCGATGTGGTCGGCGAGGAAGCGGTGGAAGAGGGTGACGTTCCGCTCCCTCAGGGTCTGGAGATAGGCGTAGCGCTCCAGGTCGCTGCCCATGGCGTGGAAGGCCAGGCGGCAGCGCTCCACCTGGGCCTCGATGGTCTCCACCTGCCAGGGCAGCAGGGCCTCCAGCCCCAGGTCCCGCCGCTCCTCCCGGCTGAAGGCGGTGCCCTTGTTGAGCAGCGGATCATTGAGCAGCTCGGCGCCCCGGAGGGTGGTGCTCCGCTGGCGACGGGGTTCGGCGACCACGGCGTGCTCCTGGTTCCGCTGGTGTCCCCATCATCCACAGCTGGCGGGCCAGAGTGGGCGCTGCGGGAGCCGCGCTGCCCTCAGGCACCCCCGGCAGGTCTTTCGTGCAGCCCCCCTGCAGCCTCCGTGACGCCCCGATGAAGTCCCTATGAAGATCGTGCGCTACGAGGATCCGGCCGGCGCCATCCACCTCGCCTGTCGCCATCCCGACGGCAGCCTGGAGCGCCTGGCGGGCGACCTGTTCGGCGCGCTGGAGCCCACGGGCGAGCCGGCCGCAGCGCACCGGATCCTGGCCCCCCTGGAGCCGCGCGCCATCCTCTGCATCGGCCTCAACTACCGCCGCCATGCCGCCGAGACCGGCGTCGCGATCCCCACCTGGCCGGTGCTGTTCATGAAGGTGCCGGGGGCGGTGCAGCATCCGGAGGCGCCGATCACCCTGCCCACCACCTTGGCCAGCCACCAGGTGGACTACGAGGGGGAGCTGGCGGTGGTGATCGGCCGCACCTGCCGCAACGTGCCCCGCTCCGAGGCCCTGGGGGTGGTGCTGGGCTACACCTGCGCCAATGACGTCAGCGCCCGCGACTGGCAGAAGCAGCCCCAGCTCGGCGGCGGCCAGTGGTGCCGCGGCAAGAGCTTCGACACCTTCGCCCCCCTGGGCCCCTGCCTGGTGACCGCCGCGGCGATCCCCGATCCCCAGGCCCTCATGCTGCAGACCCGCCTCAACGGCCAGACGGTGCAGGCGGCCAGCACCGCCGACATGATCTTCACCGTGGCGGAGATCATCGAATTCCTGAGCGCCAGCACCACCCTGCCGGCCGGCACCGTGATCCTCACCGGCACCCCCAGCGGCGTCGGCATGGCGGCCGATCCGCCCCGCTGGCTGCGTCGCGGCGATACGGTCGAGGTGGAGATCGACGGCATCGGCGTGCTGCGCAACCCGGTGCTGGAGGAGTCCACCCCACAGCCGGCCCCCTGAGGGCCGTTGCCCACCTCGCCCGATGAAGCTTTCCGCCGCCTGGACCTGCCAGCCCGCCAGGGCCGCCGGCTGCGGCGGCTATCGCCACTTCGCCGTGCTGGGCCAGCGGGGCCGGGGCCGGGAGCGCACCGTGGAGCTCCAGGCGGTGCTGGACCCCGGTTTCCGGCTGCTGGTACCCACCGGCGAGCTGCGCGACCGCGACGCCTGGCTGCCGGGCTGGCAGCGCCTGCCCCGCCAGGAGGAACCGTCTGTAAACTTCGGCATCTCCACCGTCGACCTGTGACCTTCAACGGAACCCTGGAGGAACTCCAGTCGCTGCTCGAGGGCCTGGGCTGTTTCGGTCACTGGGTGCACGAGGGGGCGTTCGAGATGCTCGTCATCGAGGACGGCGAATCGAACCTCCGCCTCAACTGGTGGCCCGGCACCGGCACCCTGATGCTGGTGGGAGATCCGGCCCAGCGCGGCGACCTGGAGGGGCGGTTGAAGCAGGCCCTGGCCGGACGCGCCTGAGCGCCGCCCCCTACCGCGCTCAGTCCTTGACCACCAGCTCCGTGGTGCCGCTGCGGCGCAGCAGATCGCCCAGCACCAGCAGGTCGTTGCCATGGATCAGGCCGATGCAGCCATCGGTGCCGCTGCTCCGCCCCCGGCCGGCGCTGGGGTCGTGGTGGATCCCCAGGCCGCGGCGGGCGGTGGGAAAATCGGGCTCCAGCCCGATCCAGAGGAAACGGCCGAGCTCCACGTCATCGGTCGGCGCGACGGGGGTGATCTCGGTGACGGCGTAGCGGCCCCGCGGCAACGGGGCCTTGCTGCCCAGCCGGTGGCGGTCGCCCTCCTGGCGGCGCACCCGGCCCACCAGCGCCTCGTAGGCCCGCAGCGGCTGGCCCGGGAGCAGCAGCCGCAGTTCCCAGATCGGATCGCCGGTGACGGGCAACTGGCGGTCGGTGCGGACCAGCACCATCCGCCCGCCGGCGGCCACCACCGCATGGGCGGAGGGGGCAGCCAGGACCAGGCACAGGGCCCAGGCGAGAACCAGCGAGACCTGGCCGGTGGAACGCTTCATGGACAGCACGGGACCAGCTCCCGTGTTACTGCCCGGGCACGGGTGCCACAAGGGCGGGGGTGCCGGTCCCCGAAGGATCAGCCTTGTTCGTCCCCGTCCCGGCTGATCGTCACCAGCGCCGGGGCGAACAGAAACACCGTGTCCCCCAGCCGTTCCGACTGACCGTCCAGGGCGAAGACGCCGCCGGAGACGAAATCGATCGTGCGCTGGGCCTCCTCCGGGGCCATGGCACTGAGGTGGAGCACCACGGTCTTGAACTGCTGCACCGCCAGCACCGCCTCCACGGCCTCCTCGAAGCGGCCTGGTGTCATCACCACCACCTCGTGAAACCAGGTGCCGAAGGGGGTCTCCATCGGTCCAGGTTGCCGCAGTCCGTCCCCCCCAGCCAGCGGAACGGCGTGAGCCTCCGGTGAGAACCGGCTCAGGGGACCAGGGCGATGGCGTCGATCTCCACCCGGGCGCCCCTGGGCAGGGCCGCCACCTGCACACAGGCGCGGGCCGGAGCGACGCCGTCACGGAACAGAACGGCGTAGAGGGCGTTCACCCGGGCGAAATCGCCGAGGTCGGCCAGATACACCGTGGTGCGCACCACATGGTCAGGGCGGCAGCCGGCGGCCGCCAGCACCGCCTGAAGATTGCTCAGCACCTGGCGGGTTTCGGCCTCCACGTCGCCCTCTCCCACCAGCACCCCGCTCACCGGGTCGAGGGCGATCTGGCCGGAGCAGTACAGGACCCCGCCGGCGAGCACGGCCTGGTTGTAGGGGCCGACCGGGGCGGGGGCGGCCGTGGTGTTGACCGGATGAGACAGGGGGCTGTGCCTTTGGTCACCTCCGCCGGCGCTGGAACTCATGACGGGTAAAAATGCGGGACTGGGATCTTATGGCCTACTCCAACACCATCACCACGCCGTCCACTGCCACCGCCACCGCCACGGCCGTCACCCCCGGGGATGTCGCCGGGCCCGGCGCCCATGTGCGCATCGAGGACCTCTGGTACCGCTACCCGGGCCGGGACGTCGCCTCCTGGACCCTCCAAGGCATCGACCTCGTCCTCGGGGCCGGGGAACTGGTGGGTCTGCTGGGCCCCTCCGGTTGCGGCAAGACCACCCTGCTGCGGCTGATCGCCGGCTTCGAGCGTCCCGGCCGCGGCCGCATCAGCATCGGCGGCCAGCAGGTGGCGGGTCCGGATCGCCTGTTGCCCCCCGAGCGGCGGGGCGTCGGCATGGTCTTCCAGGACGATGCCCTCTTTCCCCATCTCGATGCCTGGCGCAACGCCTGTTTCGGCCTGCGTCGCGGCCAGGACACCGCCCGGGTGGCCTGGCTCCTCGATCTGCTGGGCCTGGGCGGGCTGGAGCGCCGCTACCCCCACGAGCTGTCCGGCGGCCAGCGCCAGCGCCTGGCCATGGCCCGTGCCCTGGCGCCGTCGCCCTCGGTGGTGCTGCTCGATGAGCCCTTCTCCAATCTGGATGTGGAGGTGCGGCTACGGCTGCGCAGCGAGCTGCCCGCCGTGCTGGCCCGCTGCGGCGCCAGTGGCCTGATGGTGACCCACGACCCGGAGGAGGCCCTGGCGATCTGCGACCGGGTGGGGGTGCTCCGCGACGGGGTGCTGCACCAGTGCGCCCCGCCGCGGCAGCTGGTCGACCAGCCCGCCACCGCCTTTGTCGGCCAGTTCGTGCTCCAGTCCAACCTGTTGCCGGCCCGCTGGCGGGGCCGGCGGCTGCAGACCGCCCTCGGCGAGCTCGAGCCCCTCTCCGGCGGCGACGACGGCTCCGGGGCATCGGAGGCCATCGAGGTGATGGTCCGCCCCCAGGCCCTGGAATTCCTGCCTGATGAGGATGGATCCGCCTGGATCACCGGCCGCGAGTTCCTGGGCCGCGAATGGCTCTACCAGGTGCAGCTCGGGGAGCAGCGGCTGCGCTGGCGGGCCCCCCTGGAGGCCGACCACCCCCATGGCCGCCGGGGCCGGCTGCGCTTCCGCTCCGGCGAGTCGGCGCTGCTGTTTCCCGGGGGCCGGCCCCTGGTGACACTGCCGCCGGGTCGCAACGCCGGGGGCCTCAGCTCCCTTCCCTGACGACGGAATCGGGCCGGCGCCGCAGCAGCAGCAGGGTGCAGTCGTCCTCGAGGTGCTGGCTGCTGGTAAAGCCCCGCAGGCTCTGGCGCAGCCCCTGGATCAAGGAGTCCAGGGGGGCCTGGCCCGCCTCGGCCAGGAGGCTCTGGCACCCCTGGACACCGAATGGTTCCCCTTCGATGTTCTCGGCTTCGGTGACGCCGTCGGTGTAGACCATCAGCAGGTCGCCGGGGTCGAGCTGCAGGGTCAGGCTCTGGTAGGTCCGGCCGGGGAAGATGCCCAGCAGCGCACCCTTGGGCATGGCAATCGGACGGACCTCCCCGTCCTGCAGCCGCAGCGGCGGGCAGTGGCCGCCGTTGGAATAGGTGAACAGGCCGGAGCTCACATCCAGATAGCCACAGAACATGGTGACGAACAGGGCGGCCTCGTTGCCTTCGGCGAGGCTGTCATTGAGGCGGCGAAGAACGGCGTCCGGAGATGTTTCGGTGTTCGCCAGGATCCTGAGCAGCCCCACTGAGCGCGCCATGAACAGCGCCGCGCCGAGGCCATGGCCGGACACATCCCCGATGCAGACGAAGAGCCGGTGGCTGTCGACGAAGAAGGCATCGAAGAAATCCCCCGCCACCGTGGTGGCCGGTTCCATCAGGGTGGCGATCTCGATGTCCGGATGCCCGGAGAACAGGTCGCCCTGGGGCGGCAGCATGTTCAGCTGCAAATCCCGGGCCAGGTCCAGTTCCTTGCGCAGGTGGGACAGCTCCAGGGCTTCCCGCTGGGCCTCCAGGGTCAGCTGGTTGGTGAGCCGGGTGCGTTCCACCAGGGAGATCATCATGTTGCGGGCCACTCCGGGCAGAAGCACCATGTGCGACCAGAACACCTGCTGGGGAATCCGCAGCACGGTCGCGTCATCCTCTGCCCTCACCAGGGCCGAAGCCGGCCGGCCATCAATGGCGGAGAACTCCCCGATGCATTGACCGATGGGAATGGCCATCCCCTTGCTGCGGTAGCCGTCGGCGCCGAGGTGGACCGTGACCGTTCCGGCCAGGATGATGAAGATGTCCTCGTTGGTCTGCCCGGGTGTGAGCAGCACCTGGCCCGGTTGCAGCGGCAGAAGCTCGCAGCGGTGAACTGCCGCCAGCAACACGTCCTCCTTCAGATCGCGGAAGAGGGGAATGTCCTTGAAGGGGAGGGAAGTGGTGGTCGAGGGGTCCAGGGAGGGTGGGGGCTCGACACACATTCCCGATCAGGGGTCTTTTGAAAAGTAGATGCCGAGCTTAAGCACGTTCCTGTCCCCGGCCCTGCGGTAGCTGCGTTCATCCATGAAACGATTCACCAGCAGCAGCCCGAGTCCGCCGGGTTCGGCTTCCGCAAGGGTGCGGGGCAGGGGCCCGCGGCTGACGCTGAGGGGATCGAAGGCCGGGCCGGCATCGACGATGGTGAGGGTGGCCAGGCTCCGGTCGCCGCAATCGGCCAACTCCAGGGTCAGATCCACCGGGCAGCTGAAATGGGCCGCCCCGCCGTGGTCGATCAGGTTGGCCAGGACCTCGTTGAGGCAGAGGTCGAGCTTGCCGGTGGGCCCGGGTGGGACAGCCTGGTTCCGGCAGTGTTCCGTGAGCCACTCGGAGCAGCGCCGCAGCTCCTGGGGGCTGGGCTGCACCGAGAGGGTGGGGGCGTCAGGCTGGGGTGGCGCCATCGATCGAGCCTCTGGCCAGGGCGTCCCGTTCGGCCTGATCCTCATCGGAGACCATCGGAATCACGTCGTCGATCCCGGTGGACTCCAGCGTGGCCTTCACCAGTTCGTTGGTGCCCAGCAGGAGCACCATGCGGCCGCCTTTCTGATCCAGGGCACGGGCACTGGAGATGATGCTGCGAATGCCGATGGAGGCCAGAAAACTGACGTCACGAAGGTCAAGAATGACCGGCAATGGTTTGATGGCCGTCAGCGATGTGAGCTTCAGGGCAATCTCTTCCATGCCCAGCATGTCGAGACGACCGGAAAGTATAACTTTGCGCAGCTTGATGGCACCATCGGACTCCAGGACATCGTCCGATCGGATTGAAGCCGTCTGCGTCATGACCGCTGGAACTTGACTTCGGTGACCTTACCTGGGTTGTGCCATGGTCTGGCAAGGCGGCCATTGACTTGTGATATGCAACACATTCCTGCACTGAGGCGTCACCCTTCTCGCCCCAATCCGGCTTTGATCATCAGTCCGTCCAGTCATTCTTGCTGCGGCGAAGTTCGGCCAGTTCCCGGGGATCCGCCGCCCGCACGAACAGGTTGGTGCGGCGCTCCTCGCCGATGCTGCTGGGGATCGTGGCTCCGGCCCGGGAGCGGGTGAGCCGCACCGCGGCCAGCCGTTCGGCGATGGCCCCGTCCCCCGGCCGCTGCGCCGCCGCCCAGCGCAGGTTGGCCTCGGTGTACTCATGGGCGCACCACACCCGCGTGGACTCCGGCAGGGCGGCCAGCCGCTGCAGGGAACGATGCATCTGCTCAGGGGTTCCTTCGAACAGCCGGCCGCAGCCGGCGGCGAAGAGGGTGTCGCCGCAGAACAGCTCCCCCTGCAGGGGCAGGTGGAAGGCGATGTGGGCGCGGGTGTGGCCCGGCACCGCCAGCACCTCCACCGGCTGGCCCAGCAGGGTGAAGCGATCGCCGTCCGCCACCCCATGGGTCTGGAAGGGGATCCGCTCCCGGTCATCGCGGGCCGCCACCACCTCGGCCCGGGGCCATTCCCGCAGCAGGGCGGGGGTGCCGCCGATGTGATCGCTGTGGTGGTGGGTGTGCAGCACGGCCACCAGCTCAAGCTGCCGCTGCTTCAGCCAGGCGATCGCCGGCTCCGCCACCGCCGGATCCACCAGCACGGCCCGCCGCCCGTCGTGGAGCACGAACAGGTAGTTGTCCCGCAGCACCGGCAGCAACGCCACCTGCAGTGCGGCTTCGGCGGTGGCTTCGGCGTGATCCGGCATCGTTACAGTCCAGGTTGCTGCTGGCTTCCATGATCACCGCCAACCAGCGGTCCCCGATCACCGTCGCCCTCGCCAAGGGCGCCCTGCTGAAGGACTCGGTGCGCCGCTTCCAGGCGGCCGGCCTGGATTTCTCCGCCCTGCTGGAGGAGGACAACCGCCTGCTGATGGTGCCCAGCCGCTGCGGCACGGCCAGGGCCCTGCTGGTTCGCAACGCCGATGTGCCGGTCTATGTGGCCTACGGCCAGGCCCAGCTCGGCGTGGTGGGGTACGACGTGCTGCGCGAGCACCAGCTGCCCGTGGCCCAGCTGGTGGATCTGGGCTTCGGCGGCTGCCGCATGGCGGTGGCGGTGAAGGCGAGCAGCGGCTACCGCCGGGCCGCGGACCTGCCGGCCCACTGCCGGGTGGCGAGCAAGTTCACCCGCTGCGCCGAAGCCTTCTTCGAGCAGCTGGACCTGCCGGTGGAGCTGATCCACCTCACCGGCTCGGTGGAGCTCGGTCCGATCACGGGCATGTCCGAGGCGATCGTCGATCTTGTGGCCACCGGCCGCACCCTGCGGGACAACGGACTGGTGGCGATCGAGGATCTGTTCAGCAGCACCGCCCGCCTGATCGGCCACCCCCTGGCCCTGCGCCTCGATGACGGCGCTCTCCAGGGTCTGGTGGAGCGGATCGCCACCGCCCGGAGGCCCGCTCCGGTGCCCTCCCCATGAGCAGCCTCGACCGCCAGCGCCTGCGGCGCCTGCTGCCCTATCTCGGCCGGGATCGCAAGCGGCTGCTGCTGTCCCTGCTGCTGCTCATCCCCCTGGCCCTGGCGGCCTCGGTGCAGCCGCTGCTGGTGGGCCAGGTGATCTCCAAGCTCCGGGGCGAGGCGGTGCTGCCCTGGCTGGCCCCCCTGCCGGTGCCCACGGCCCTGCGGGTGCTGGTGGTGATGCTGCTGGCGGCGGTGCTGCTGCGCCTCTCCCTCCAGGGCACCCAGACGTACAACGTCCAGGTGGTGGGCCAGCGCCTCACCGCGCGCATCCGCGACGACCTGTTCCGCCATGCGATGGCCCTGTCGCTGCGCTTCCACGACCGCACGCCGGTGGGCAAGCTGCTCACCCGCCTCACCAGCGACGTGGATGCCCTGGCCGAGGTCTTCGGCAGCGGCGCGGTGGGGGTGCTCTCCGATCTGGTCACCCTGCTGGTGATCGGCCTCACCATGCTGTCCATCGAGTGGCGCCTGGGGCTGCTGCTGCTCGTCAGCCAGGTGCCCGTCACCCTCGGGGTGCTCTGGCTGCAGGGCCGCTACCGCAAGGCCAACTACCGGGTGCGCGAGGAGCTGGGCCAGCTCAACGCCGACCTGCAGGAGAACCTCCAGGGCCTGGAGGTGGTGCAGATGTTCCGCCGCGAGGCCGTCAACGGCGCGCGCTTTTCCCACACCACCGACGCCTACCGCCGGGCGGTGACCGGCACGATCTTCTACGACAGCGCCATCTCCGCCTTCATCGAGTGGGTGGCCCTGGCGGCCGTCGCGCTGGTGCTGGCCCTCGGTGGCGCCATGGTCACCGGCGGCGCCATGGGTCTGGGCACCCTCACCACCTTCATCCTGTTCTCCCAGCGGGTGTTCGACCCCCTGCGGCAGCTGGCGGAGCGTTTCACCCAGATCCAGGGGGGGCTCACGGCGGTGGAGCGCATCGGCGAGCTGCTCGAGCAGCCGATCGAGATCGCCGATCTGCCCACCAGCCAGCGCAGCGCCGCCGCCATGGTGTCGGGCGCCGAACGGTTCAGCCCCGGCGAGGTGGAGTTCGAGAACGTCTCCTTCGCCTACCGCCCCGACGACCCGATCCTCACCGATCTCTCCTTCCGGATCGCCCCCGGCGAGCACGTGGCGATCGTGGGCCCCACCGGGTCCGGCAAGACCACGGTGATCCGGCTGCTCTGCCGGCTCTACGAACCCCAGCAGGGGACCATCCGCCTCGATGGGGTCGACATCCGCGAACTGCCGATCGCCACCCTGCGCCGGCGCCTGGGGGTGGTGCTGCAGGACACGTTCCTGTTCAGCGGCAACGTGGCCGACAACCTGCGCCTCGATGCCGACATCAGTGAGGCCGATCTGGAGCGCCTCTGCGGCGACCTCGGCCTCGGCCCCCTGCTGGGCCGGCTGGGTGATGGGCTGGCCACGGAGCTGCGCGAGCGGGGCGGCAACCTTTCCTCCGGCGAACGCCAGCTGCTGGCGGTGGCGCGGGTGGCGATCCGCGACCCGTCGGTGCTGGTGATGGACGAGGCCACGGCCTTCATGGATCCCTCCACCGAGGCCACCCTGCAGCGGGACCTGGACACCCTGCTCAGCGGCCGCACCGCCATCGTCATCGCCCACCGCCTGGCCACCGTCGAGGCGG
This sequence comes from Cyanobium gracile PCC 6307, assembly GCF_000316515.1. Taxonomy (NCBI): domain Bacteria; kingdom Bacillati; phylum Cyanobacteriota; class Cyanophyceae; order Synechococcales; family Prochlorococcaceae; genus Cyanobium; species Cyanobium gracile. Next base: position 3,338,359 of record NC_019675.1, read on the forward strand.
CCGACCGCATCCTGGTGCTGCGCCGCGGCCGCCTGATCGAGCAGGGCAACCACCGGGAGCTCCGGGCCGTCGGCGGGCTCTACGCGCAGCTGGCGGAACTGCAGGAGAAGGGACTGGCCACGCTCTGAGGCCCGGACGGCTGGGCCGGCAGGGCCAGGTCGTCCTCCAGCCAGGCGTCGATCAGGGCCGCCAGCTCGCGGGGGGTCTCGACCATCGGCAGGTGGCCCACCCCGGAGAGGATCGCCAGCTGGTGGTCGGGGCTGTAGCCGGCCAGATGACGCACGTAGCGGGGCTCCATCACCTGGTCGCGGCTGCCGGCGATCCAGAGGCTGGGCACCGTGAGCGCCGCGGCCAGCCTCGGCAGCTGCCGCACGGCGCCCCGGTTGGTGCTGCAGGCCAGCAGTCCCCGGGCGGCGCGGTCGTCGGCCAGCAGCGGGCTGCGGATCGCCCCCGTGCCGGGCAGCCGGGCCAGCCAGGCCGGCCGCCAGCGGACGAAGGCGGCCCCGCCCCGACGCACCCGGGCGAAGGGGCGGGGCTGGAACACACCGCCCCCTGCCGCGATCTGCACCAGGCCCCGCAGCTGCCCCCCCAGCAGGGGCGCCGCATGCAGCGCCACGCTGCCCCCCAGGGAGTGGCCCAGGAGCACCACCGGTCGCCCGGCGGCCTCCCGCTGGACGGCCTCCGCCAGCCAGCGCCCATAGCTGGCCAGGCTGGCCTGCAATCCCCTGGGCCGGTCGCTGGCGCCGAACCCGGGCAGGTCGGGGCACCACAGCGTCCAGCGGGGCGCCAGTTCCTGCCGCAGCGGGTGCCACAGACGCCCCGCCAGCAACCAGCCGTGCACGCCCACCAGCAGGGGGGACACGGGCGTCACCGATGCCGGCGCCGCCTGGGTCCGATCGGAGCCGGTGAAGGGGACGCCCAGGAGGGTTGCCGCGTCAATCCCCCACCCTGCCGCAGTCCGGCCGGCATCCGTCAGGATCTTCAGAACGCGTAGCCCTCTCGCCGTGCCCGGGACCCTTCCGCTGATGACCGACCTCTACGGGCCGGGGCACCGCCTCTGCGCCTGCCCCAACCCCAGCCTGGAGCTGGTGCTCAGCCAGGCGCGGCCGATCGATCTGATCGAGCTCGAGGCGCTCTGCGACGCGGTGGGCTGGAGCCGCCGCCCGTTGCGGCGCGTGCGCAAGGCCCTCCAGCACAGCCTGCTCCAGGTGGGGCTCTGGCGCCATGACGCCCGCCTGCCGCGGCTGGTGGGCTTCGCCCGCTGCACCGGCGACGGGGTGGTGGAGGCCACCGTCTGGGATGTGGCGGTCCATCCCCGCTACCAGGGGGCCGGCCTGGGCAAGGAGCTGATGGACTACGTGCTCGAGCAGCTTCGGGGCATGGGCATCGACCGGGTGAGCCTGTTCGCCGACCCCGACGTGGTGGGCTTCTACGCCGCTCAGGGCTGGGAGCTGGAGCCGCTGCAGCGCCGCTGCGCCTTCTGGTATGCCCCCTGAGGCCCGGGGCCGTAGTAGCGGGCGGCCAGCTGCTCCACCGGCATGCCGCGGCGCCAGTCGCGCCGCAGGCGGGCATTGGCCAGCATCGTCTGCCACACCCCCAGCCTGCGCCAGCGCCGGCCACTGACCCGCAGGGCCGGTGCCATCAGGGCGATCCTGGCCAGGGGCCGCAGCCGCTGCAGGAACTCCAGGTCCTCCATCAGGGGCAGCGAAGCGATGCCACCGGCGGCGTCGTGCAGGTGCCGGGCCAGCAGCAGCCCCTGGTCGCCGTAGGGCAGCTGGCGCCAGCGGCTGCGCAGCTCCACCGCCAGCTCCACCAGCCGCAGGGCCGGATCGTCGCCGGCGATGCGCAGCCGGAAGGCCCAGGCGGTGGAGGCACCGTCGCCGATCGCGGCGGCCAGGGCCTCGGCCCATCCCGGCGGCAGGCGCACGTCCGCGTGCAGCAGCAGCAGCCACGGGGCCGTGCTGCGGGCCACTCCGGCGGCCATCTGCCCGCCGCGGCCGCCCCCCTCGCGCAGCACCAGCGCGCCGGCCAGGGCGGCCAGCCGCGGGGTGGCGTCCCGGCTGCCCCCATCCACCACCAGCACCTCCCGGACCAGGGCCGGCGCCGTGGCCAGATCGGCGAGCAGCATCGGCAGGCCCCGGGCCTCGTTGAGGGCGGCGATCACCACGCTCAGGGGCGGACTCATCGCCAGCGGTCCAGGTCGGCGGGGCGGTCGAGATCGTGGCGTTCCGCCAGCAGCGCCGTGCTCAGCCCCGCCTTCCGGGCCAGCTGCAGGGTCTGCTCCAGCACCCGGTCGCTGCCCCAGTCGAGGCCGCTGAACACCTGGGGTGTCGCCCGGCGCCGGCCGATCAGCCAGTAGCCCCCGTCGCCGGCGGGGCCCAGAACCAGGGCGCTGTGCTCAAGGGCCCGGAACGCGGCCAGCAGGTCGTCGGCCGCCAGCTCCGGCAGGTCGCTGCCGATCAGCACCACCGCCGCGGCCCCCTCCCGCCAGCCGCGCTGCATCTGGCGCTGCATCCGCAGGCCGAGGCTGCCCGGCCCCTGGTCGACCACCCGGTCGACACCGAGCCGGTGTCCCCAGCGGGCCGCCGCCCCGGGGGCCAGGCCGCTGGTGGCCAGCACCAGCCGCAGGCCAGCCCCGGGGCGACCACTGGCGCCGGAGGCGGCCATGGCGCGGCGGGCTTCGGCGGCGGCGGCCAGCCCGTGCTGGGTGAGGCGGGCCTGGATCGCGGCCGCCCGCCCGGTCCCCACGCCGGGGACGAGGCGGCTCTTGCAGCGACCCGGCGCCGGCCAGCGGGCCAGCATCACCAGCTGGGGGGGGCCGGTCCCCAGGCCCTGCGGTGGTCTCAACCCTCGCGCGGCAGTTCGGCGGGACGCACGGTGAGGTTCTGACGGGAGCCGTTGCGCTGCACGGTGATGGTCAGCGGCTCGCCCACCTTGCCCCGGTCGACGGCCAGCTGCACCTCCGAGGCGTTCTTCACCGCCTTGTCGCCCACCTTCTCGATCAGGTCGCAGGGCTTCAGGCCGCCCCGGGCCGCCGGGCTGTTGGCCATCACCTCGACCACCACCACGCCGTTCACCTCCGGCAGGCGGCACTCGTTGGTGGTGGCATTGATCTCCTTGGCCAGCTGGGGGGTGAGGGCCTGCAGGCGCACCCCGATGTAGGGGTGGCTGGCGTAGCCGCGCTCCAGGATCTGGGCGGCGATCTGGCGGGCCGTGTTGATCGGGATCGCGAAGCTCAGGCCCGCCCCCGGCGCCTGGCGGATGGCGGTGTTGATGCCGATCACCTGGCCCCGGTCGTTGATCAGGGGACCGCCGCTGTTGCCGGGGTTCACGGCTGCGTCGGTCTGGATGTAGGGCACGCGCTGACCCTCACCCACGGCGTTGGTGCGCTGGATGGCGCTGATGATCCCGGCTGTCACCGTGTTGTCGAGGCCCAGGGGATTGCCGATGGCGATCGCCCATTCGCCTGGCCGCACCTTGTTGGAGTCGCCCAGGGTGGCGACCGGCAGCTTGGAGGCCACCACCTTCACCACCGCCACGTCGGTGAGGGGGTCGGCCCCGAGCACCTTGCCGGTGAAGCTGCGGCCGTCGGGGAGGGTGACGCTCACCTCGCTGGCCCCCTCAACCACGTGGGCGTTGGTGAGCAGCACGCCGTCGGAGCGGGTGATGAAGCCCGATCCCTGGCCCTGCTGCTGCTGGATGGCCGGACCGCGGCCGAAGATGCCCCCCAGGGGGTTCACGGTGCGCTTGACCGTATCGATGCGCACGACCGCAGGACCGGCCTTCTCGACGGCATCGACGATCACCGAGCTGCTCGGTTGCAGGGAGGGTCCGGGCGCCGCATCGCTGATGGGGGGCTGCTCGGGCTGGCGCATCCCCGGCAGGGCCAGACGGGTGCCGGTGCAGGAGGTCAGCAGACCTGCCGTGGCCGCCAGCAGGGTGAGGCGTGACAGGAAACGGGGCTGGACCATCGGGGGTGGGCGGTCGGCGCTCAGGGAGTCATTAA